>NZ_JBFAQJ010000016.1:0-139791 GCF_040677225.1 Saccharopolyspora sp. NPDC049357
GGCTGCTGTGGGACGTCCACACGGTCACCGGCCACGCGACCGCTTCTCGGAAAACGTTCAGTGACCGAGGACAGCAGCAGCAAGCCGATCAGCAGCGGGATCAGCACGATTTCGGGTACGGCGCCGAGCAGCACTCCGCCGAGGACGGTGCCGGTGATCGATCCGGCTGACATGGCGGCCAGGAACCTCCCGTTGCTGCGGAGCACGTGGAAGCTCTGGTCACGGCTGTATCGGGCGAAGGCCACCAGCATCGTGGGGAGGGAGACGGCCAGCGAGAGGCTTCCCGCGGTTTGATGTCGACTGCGAACAGCAGGACGATCGCCGGGATCAGCAGCTCACCGCCCGCTACACCTATCAGTGCGACGGCGCCGATCGCCAGACCGGCGGCGATTCCCGTGACCGTTCGGCTCGCCGGTGACAGCTTGAGCGACCCGGTCCCGCCGAGGTACCTCCACGCCAGCGCCGCTGCGATCAGGAAGAGCAGTGCCGCCAGCACGCGGTAGAGCGTGGCCGAACGCATCTTCGTTGTCCAGGTGGCCCCTGCCCATGCTCCGATGAGTGTGCCGGCGAGGAGGTTCACGATCACCGACCGTTGGGCGTCGACATCCGCGTAGGGCACTGAGAGCAAGCGAGCGGGCAGCGCGGTGAGGACCACGATCAGGCCGCATCGCAGCCTGAGTTCACTAAATTGTCCCGAGGCGGCGGTGCTGGGTCTGGTGGCGAGATCCGAGGGTGAAGGAGCGGAAGCCTCTGGTGCTGCGTCTGTTACGTGAGAACAGTTCCGGATTCGCGGTTCTCCCGATTGGTGAGGGAGTTCGCTCTTTCGCGGGCCACGAGCGGCAAAACCGGTGCGGATGCTGGAACGTGGTTGTCGGCGCTCAGACGCTCGCCGAAAGTTCTTTCGTGAGCGCGATGATGGACAATCAACCGTAGTGAACGCGAATATGTTGGGAGTTTCACATGCGCACTACCATGCGCCTGATGGCCGCGACGATGGCCACCGCCGCACTGCTGGGAGTCGGTTCCACTGCGTTCGCCTCCGGCGGCGACGAGAACAACGACCCCTCGGTCACCACCGCCGGCTCGCAGGGCGGGAATGGCGGCCACGGCGGCAACGGCGGCCTTGGCGTCAACCTGTGCCCGGCGGTCGGCATCCTCGGTGAAGCCAGCGCCGAGTGCAGTGCTGCGAACGGTGGCAGTGCCAACGGTGGCGACGCTGAAGCCACTGCGGAAGATGACAGCAAGGACGAGGAGAAGGCGTCTCACGGTTGATCAGCCCGCTGGATGCGCAGATCTCTTTCGTGGTGCCGGTCTCCTCTGGTGAGACCGGCACCACTTTCGCATTTCGTGGGGGCTGAACGAGTGAAGATGCGACCGTTCAGTGGCTTGAACCACTCCTTTGGTGTGTCGGAGCACGCGAGATCAGCACAGACGATGCAAGAGTGCCCGCGTCTGATCAACGAAATCCCCAACGGATTTCGAAAGTTCTTCAGAGAACTGCGGTCGGGCTTCCTTTGGAGTCAAAGAAGAAGGAGTGGCAACATGCGTGCTTCTACGTGCCTGATGGGTATCGCGGCAGTGGCCGCCGGTCTGATCTCGATGGGTTCTCCTGCGTTCGCGACTGATTCGGAGGACAACGACCCGTCGATCACGACCGCCGCGGCCGAGGGCGGAAACGCCGGGCACGGCGGCAACGGCGGTCTCGGCGTCAACGCCTGCCCTGCGATCGGCATCGCTTCACCAGGTAAAGCGGAATGTGACGCGGGAAACGGTGGCAGCGCCAACGGCGGTGACGCCGAGGCCACGGCGGAAGACGACAGCAAGGACCACGAGAAGGAGGCCGACAGCTGACAGCTGGCGCCTTCCGCTCGAGCGCGCGGTGATTCATGAGCACGCGAAGGAAACTTCATCTTCGCTGCACGGAGGTGAATTCGCCTTCGCGTGCTCGGTCCGCTCATTTCTTGAATGTCCGGCCAAGCCGGGGGGCTTGACCGCGTACCCGTCAGTTCCAGATCAGATTGGATGTAGGTTGATGCGCACTATTCAGCGAGGGTGCGTGCTGGTTGGTCTTGCCCTGTCGGCCTCGTTCGGCGCGATCGTCCCTGCGTTCGCCGCCGACGGGCCCGCGCCACACGCGCCCGATCCCTCGTCGATTCACGCGCAGGCCCAGCAGAGTGGCACCGTTCAGACGAACATCACCGTGTCACCGGTGAATCAGGTCAGCATCGGCAGCGATGGTGACCAGTCGGCGCTGAACTGGGCCCAGCAGCACAATTCCAGCGTGTCCGATCAGGACGCGGGCTTCGCGCAGCCGGAGGACTGAGCAGTGCCTGACAGCGCGCGGATACTCGGCGGTCTTCTCTTCGCTCGTGTGCGGAGCAGCTGGGATCTCGATACATCGGCCTGAGAAGCAGGGCTTGGCCCGACGACAAAGTCGCCGGGCCAACCCCACATCTGGTTGAACGCCTACTGGTGACCGGGCGAGGAACCGATCAGTCCCCGTGTTCCTGCTCGGCGTCCTGGTTCTGCTCGGTGGCGTTCTCATTGGCCTGGTTGTTCCAGGTCATCGCCGCCGGGTCGCCACTGCCCACGCTGAACTGGTGGATCGGCGAGGTGTTCGAGTTGGCCTGCTCGGTGGCGTTCTCCTGGTTCTGCACCTGGAGCCACTCGGTCGGCACCGGCGGCTTCCCGTGCTGGTCACCGCCGGCCATCGCCATGCCCGGAGCGCCGAGCAGCAGCGGAACTCCCAGAACCGTCGCAGCAACAACCCGCTTCGCATTGTGCATGAGAAGAACCTTTCTTATATCAACATGCGGAAAGTGTCCCGCGGGAAGCACCGAGCAACAACATCGGATTGCAAATCCAGTTCGGGTTCCCTTGGGACTGAAATGGTCTTGCTTTCAGCCAGACCACTGAGAACATAGCGCGACAGGCGTGCGATGACGCAACTCAAGACATCCATGCTCACCTCATGTGGTGATGGGCGGGATAATGCGCGAAAAGATCCATCGGAGTGGGCTGGTGTGGGTTAATCGGGTCGTGCCGTGGGTGATTTGCAATCAGGTGCGTGGCCGGATATGTCGGCGACCTTGAATGAATCGGATCAGATTTTTGGTCACGAGCAGTCACTGGCCCGTCATTTCGATCAGACGTGGTGCTGATCTCGAGGCGACGAATAGCCGATCTTGTGTGCTGTTGCGACAGTTCGATAAATGAGCGCTGCGTCGCACGGTTAGGTGGTCGTGGGAGTTTCATGCAGGAAGGAAATGGCCAGTGCGGTATGACGAATGAGTGCAGTTCTCATCCGTGATCGACCAGGAAGGATGGCATGTTCATGAATCAAATTCGATTGGCTCGCCTCGTGGGTGGCGTCGCCGCACTGGTCACCGTGGTGTTGCTTCCCGTCGGGGCTCACGCTGCGCCTGACGACAGTTCGCAAAGCAGGTTCACCCTGACCATCACCGAGAATCAGCAATCTCGTGGTGTGGTCCTGGAGTGCGACCCGACGGGCGGCGATCATCCGCGCGCCTTCGCGGCCTGCGATGAATTGAAGGCCGCAGACGGACGCTTCCAAGATCTGGACGCAGAGTCGAGTTCGAGTAAGTCCTGCACCAAGGAACGTCGCTCGGTGTCGGCTTCCGTCCAGGGGTTCTGGAAAGATCGCCAGGTGAGCTACCAATCGTCGAACATCAATCTGTGCGAGCTTCAGCGCTCAACTGGCAGCGTGTTTGCATTCTGAGTGCCGGATAGGGGCGTCGTGCGGCGGGGTGAAATGAGTCGGCATTCCACGAGACGTCGACGCTCGTGCCGAGAATGCGGGTGTCCACTGCGAAGGTCGCCTCGCTGCTGTTGTCGCCTGTGGTGCCGGATCGCGCTCGACCGAGGTGAACCGTGGAGAACGCGGAAGAAAATTCATCTTGGTCGAGCGTGCGGCGCACTCCCGGTCCGAGTAAATATGAATTGCTGTCAAGAACCTCGGAGCTCATGAGTTCTCGATGACCAGCTGGGTGATCGAACCACCCTTATGGGGTGGTTGGGCTAGCAAAACCGAGCTCCCCAGTGCAAAGGTGATCGTCGGCTGATCAACATCCCCCGAACCGCGCTCGGAAATGCGCGGCGGAGTGGACTGGCCGGTCATGTTGGACTGATGAGATCGGAGTGCGAGGAATGCGTGTTTCTACTCGGCTGACGGGTGCAGCGCTGGCCGTTGCTGGGCTGATGGTCGTGGGTTCTCCTGCGTTCGCGGATGAGTCGGAGGACAACGACTCGTCGGTGACCACAGCTGCCTCCGAGGGCGGCAACGGTGGTCACGGCGGCGCCGGCGGCTTCGGCGTCAACGTCTGCCCCGCTATCGGCGTCCTTGCTCCCGCTGAGGCGGAATGCGGCGCCGGCAACGGCGGCAGCGCGAACGGCGGAGATGCCGAAGCGACCGCAGAAGATGACAGCAAGGACCACGAGAAGGAATCCGCCGGCTGATCGCTTGGCTGATCGCCCCGATTTCAGGGGCCCCGCCAAGCTCAAGGCGTGGCGAGGCTTCGTCCCCGCACCTCGCCACGCCTTGAGCTCGTCCTCCCAGCCGGCGCTTCTTCGGATTGGTCTCCCACCGTGCTCTCCCGGACGTTGGTCCGGGCTCGGCTCGCAGCGATTAGCCGTTGGGGCAGTCACTGAACGTTTTCCACTTGGGCTCAGCCTGTGTTGATGACGCTTCGGACGGCGTCGATGAGGCGGGTCGCCGCCCGTGGGCTGGAACGGATCTTTCGGAGGATCTTCCAGGACTCGAGCTGGGCGTTCGCGCGTTCGCCCGGACCGCGTAGGCGGGCGTGCGCTGTGTTGACGCCCTTTTCGTTGGCCGACAGTCGGCGACGACGCTCGCCGGTATCGGGGTCGCGCGGTGGACGACGGTGCGGTACTTCGACATTCACACCTGCGCCCCGGTAGGCGCTATCGGCGATGACCCGCACCCCAGCGCGTTCGAGCGCGTCGAGCAGGCCGTGTTCACGGCGGCGCCCATGTCGTGCCGCGCGCCCGGCAACGCGGGTGAGGCCCACATGAGCCTTCCGGCCGGATCGGCAAGGACTTGCACGTTGAGTCCGTGTCTCTTCTGTTTTCCGGAGTAGAACGGGCGATCGCGCCCACTGACCATGCCGACCCGGTCGGTCCGCAGCAAGGTCCCGTCGACGATCACGAACGCCTTCCGTCGGGCCGTCTCGACCGCCTCCGCCAGAGGTGAGGCCATCGCGGCGAGCACCTCGAGGGCTTCACGGATATAGCGGAACACCGTCGCCAACCCGATCCCGAACCCGCCCGCGAGATCCGCGTAGGTCTCGCCTCTACGCAGGTAGGCCAACACCAACAACGCCTGCTGACCCGCCTCGAGGCGTCACCAGCGGGTTCGGCGTGCTCGTCGTTCCTGGCGTAACGCGTCGGCCAGCATATTCAGCGCGCGACTGGACACCGACATCGACGACGGGTAAGAAAGCACCTCGGAGCTCCTGGTTCGGACAGAGTTGATCTAGGCAATCACCCGTCCTACCAGGAGCTTCTTCTCTCTCTACACCCGACCTCACCAGCACCAAGCCTCGCACCGACCAAGTGGAAAACGCTCACTTTCGACGAGCTCGCGGAACGCGGGGAGGCCATCGTGGGCGGCGCCCAGCAGGGCTCGAAACCCGCGGCCGCGAGGTGAACCAGGCCGCGCGCCGCACGGGCCGCGAGTGGGCGGACCAGGCAGCCCGCATCCCGGGGACTGCCGAGGCCGAAGGGGCTGTCGTGGGGGCGTTCACCGGCCAGGAAGACCTGTCGATTTCACACTACGACAAACTCACGGCGGACGAGGTCGTCCAGAAGTTGCCGGGGTTGTCCCAGTTCGAACTGCGAATGGTCCGGGGCTACGAAACGCGTAACCAGGCGCGTACGACGGTCATCGGGCGCATCGACAAGCTGTGCGAGGAGCAGCCCTGGCCGGGCTACGACGAGATGAACTTGGACGAGATTGTTCCCAAAACGCGGGAATTGCCGCATCTGCAGATTGGTCTGGGTCCTTGGCGGGTAGGGAAGAGAGGATTCGTACACGTACACGCTCCATCAGTGTGCGAGAAGCGGCGGCAACGCATGGGGGACATCGATGACACGACAACCCGGCCTGGAACGCCGCTACGCCGAGTTAATCATGCTGGTGCGTCACCACCTCGCCCTCGACGATCAGGGCAGCTACGCGGACGGGACCGATCCCGACAACGTCTTGTTCGCCAAGGTGTGGGTCCGGGCCAGAATGCGTCACGCAGTGCGGCCAGGGGTGATCACCGATGTCGACATCGACCGGTAAACCGGGCTAGCGCCTGTTTGGACTGTTGCCTGCGGAGTGTGCGGGCAACCGGGAGGCTGCGATCGTCGCGATCGTGACGGGTCAACGAAACCCGAGACCCGCGGTGTGTCCGGAGGGGTGTGGCACCGGGCGGGTTCGCGCCTGATCCCGGCCCGGTGCCGTGCACGTAGCCGCAGCCACATGCACCCCGCATCCCCCGATTCGCCAGGCCAGGCTAGCGGGGCCCCAGCCGACACGATTGAGCGATCACCTGGGCCCGCGGGCCCAGGGAGAAGGCCAGGAACCGTAAAACCATCCGGTCGGGTGAAAGGGCCATGCTGCGCTGGCGAGACTGGACTCCCGGGCGCTCCGACGGGCTCGGCGGAGGACTATCCGCCTCACTAGGGGTCTGGTCACCGAGATCGCGGCGACGGATCATGCCTTGACGCAGGTCAGTGCGCAGGTGCTGGATGCGTGACCGGGGGCGGCCCTGCCCGTGACATGCCCCCCGCATGGGCAGGGACGTCCACCGCTCACGACCCCCCAGGGTGATCGTGTCACCAGGACATCTGCCCGGAGCGGGGGATAGATCCGCGCACACGTACCGAAACCGCGTGCTCGTCCGGCTGTACTGCACGATCGTGCGTGAAAAGGCCGCTCGTCGGCTGGGTTGCAAGATATGGCTGTGTCGATGGTTGCGTTGTTGCTGAACGTGCATCCGGAGGCGTTGCGGAACTGGATCCGCCAGGACGAGGCCGACCGGGACGAGCGGCATGACCGGCCGACGACAGACATGACCGAGGAGAACCGCCGTCTGCGCCGGGAGAATGCCGAACTCAAGCGGGTCAACGACGTGTTGCGGGCGGCAAGCGCTTATTTTGCGGGCGAGATCGACCCGACCCGGAGGCGGTCATGAGCTTCATCGATGACCATGACTTCTCGGTCGGTCTCGTACTACCTGCGGCGTGTCGAATCTCGGCCACGAGATCGTCCCAGGAATCGTCAGGAATCGTCTTACCGTCCCGGATCGGTGTTCTCAACGGTCTGCACAGGTATCGGCACACGGTCCACACGACCTTGAAGACTGGCCAGATGCCCGGAACCATAATGCGGGCGACGGGCCTCCGGACTCGGCCTGGCGAGACCGCGCCCGCCGCGCTGATCGTCGGCGGCTACAGCGTCTGGCCGGTGGCTGGGAGATGATGCGCATGCGCTCGGCGCAGCACACGACGCATCTCGGTCCGAGAAGGAACATCCTTGAAAGCGCCGCACCAGGGCGGTAGCGGACCGGTAAGCCGGCAGGCCCCCGTACCTGTGAACCCTGCTTGCACGAGCATTACGCCGTGGGCTCTGCAATCGTGGGCATTCTCGACTGCTCGGTCAGTTTTGCTCCGTGCTGGCCGAGCGGTCGAGGCCGGCGCTCAGGTGCCTGCTTTTGGTTCGTCCCACAACACGGTGTGCCGCGATTCCAACTTGCCATGGGCAGGACGATCCCGCCGCCTTCGATCTGGGCCAGGGCACGGGTGGCCTTGATTGTTACAACGGCGCCCCCACGGCGATCCACATCCACAGCGCACTGCCAGGCTGGCCGGGCGATGATGTGGACGACAGTGCGCGGTGCAGTGACCACTACTCGGTGGAGGAGGCAATCTCGTGTCAGAGCAGGAACATCCTCTGGAAGCACTGCACCGGGCGCGCGACGAGGTGGCAGCGGCGGCGAGCCGGCAAGCCAGAACCCCACACCCCTCCTTGCAGGAGCTCCACGCCTTCGGCTCCGCGATCGTGGGCACCCTCGCCCAACTCGGCCACCTCAGCACCGTGCTGGCCAACCAAGTCGGGCACTTCGACGAACACGAACTGCAACGAGCCAAGATCAGCGATGACCCCGCCGACAAGCTCCGGGTCGCCGGAACACACCTGGTCCGTCTCAGCGACCAGCTCGCTACCGCCGTCACCGACGCCCACCGCTACTGGGCCGCGATGGAAAGCGTCGACCTGCACACCTCCGGCGACCCCCGACCACAACACGACCCCAACCAATAGCCAGATCACGACGCCGACAAGGCCCGACGGCCTGCCCGCGGCCGCGCACAGCGCGGCGCCACTACCGCCCCGTCGAGGGCTTGGGCCGCGGCTCCGGGCACGGCTCTTCTTGCACGCGGCTTAGCGGTAGCGAACTTTCCCGAACGCGGCGACCTGGATCACCTGATCGGCCGCCTCGGGATCGAAGTGCACAGTCTCGGGGCCGTGGACAACCAGTGTTCGGCATTGGTGCGCCACAGTGTCGTGGTCGCGGCCGGTGCCGTCTGCGGCGGCGAGTGTGCGCACGGCCCGCATCAGGTCGGCATGGGTGATCACGTACTGAGAGATCGCGGTGTTCGAGTCCCCGAAGTCGCATTCGGAGAACACCAGCGTCCACGAGTCGGCGTCGATATTGTCGGCCGGGTGCTCCTCGATGCGGTACCACGGCAAGCCCACTGCGCCGGAGCCAATGAACTTGGCGAACGTGTCGGAAGCGGTCACGGTCATGGTGTCTCTTCGGTCGTTGTTGACAGGCCGGTGGGCGTTGCCCGTGTCGAAAACCCTCGTAGGGCCAGGCTAATGGGTGCTCATGCGGTGTCGGACCCAGGCACGGGCGGCGTCGATCAGCCTCGCATGGTGCGGACGGGGATGGGTGTGGTGCCGGTATCGCCGGATTCCCAGCAGCATGACCGCGCACCCGGTGACCGCGTTCGTGCTGGCTTCCTGCCAGCTCCGCAGATCGGCAGCCCACCCTTCGGCCTGTTCAGGAGTGTGTCCGGCGGCGATGAGCTCGATGATCAGAATGGCCACGTCCACGAAGGGTGCGGCCCGCCGGGACCGTGCCCAGTCGACGAGGCGCACGGTGGTCTCACCGACCAGGATGTTGTGCGGGTGCAGGCTGGTGTGGCACAGCGCGGTTCCCTCGATGAGCGGTAGCGCGAGACTCTCCCAGGCGATGAGTTCGTGAAGGTGGTAGCGCTCCCACCGATCCAGGTCGCTGTGCTGGTGAGCGAGTCGTTTCCAGGCCGCCAGCTGACTCCACTCCTCGGCCAGCGAGGGTACGACGCCCTCGGGCGGCTGGGGCAGGGCGTGTTCGCCCTCGGCTGTGAAGCCGTTGATGGCCGCGGAAACCCGGGCAAGGTCGACAGAGCCCGGTGACAGGTCGGCGTGCCTGCCATAGATGCGTTCGAACCCGTTGACCAGCCATCCCTGGGCGACCACGGAGAACAGAAAGCCCGGTGCGATCAGCGGCAAATAGGGGGGCGAGCTCGGCCTCGCGGCGATGCCGCCGGGTGGCGTACTCCTCGCCGAGGCGCGTGCCTTTGCAGAACAAGACTTGTCCGCGCCGGGTGGTCACGGTCGCGGCCAGATCCGAGCTCCCTTCGGTGGGCGGGCTCGCCGCCGAGACGACCTGCCCGCACCGAGACTCGATGACAGCCCGCAGGCCATCGGGCAGCTGCGCCCAGTCATGCCGGGTCATCCGCCGGTCACTCCCAACATCGCATTCGCTGGCAGGCCGCGGGCGCACTCACCGTGACCGTGAGCAACACCGAACGGTGACCAACCGTACTCAGATGAACACAGGATCCGATCCATGACGTGAAGGCGTGTCATGATCATCGGCCGCGCCTGCGCCGGGCGGTGACCCGGTGACCGGGCATCTGGTCCCAGTACGAGGTGTCGGTGGAGCCCTCACCGGCCAGTCACGCCGCGGTGTGGCCCACCGGGGTGGCCAGCTCGGCTGGGTCGCACACCGCGCGAAGGATCCGGCTGAACGCCTCGCGCCTGGCTCGGTTGGCGTCGGTGGTCCCGCCCTTTTCCTGGCGCGCCCAGTACTCCTGCTCGACCTCGAGGCGGTCCAGCAGCTAGTTGTTGCGGGTCGTGACGTTGGTGTCGGCTGGCGGGGCCTGAGGATGGGGACGGGTCTTTCGGCGGCAGGATGGGAAGTGCGACCAACTCGTCCGCCGGCCAGAAAGGCCCGTCCATGCACCATGGTAATGCTCCGCTGTCTGTTGAGGGCCGCCGCCGGCTCGTGCAGCGGTGCCGGACCCGCCCGATCGCCCACGTCGCCGCCGAAATCGGTATCTCCCGTCAATGCGCCAGCAAATGGGTCAACAGGGCGCCGCCATGGCGAGGCTGGCCTGCTTGATCGTCCGAGTCAATTACGAGCGCCGGCACAAGAACCGCCGGACGATCGTCGACGCATTCAGCAACGCCTGAAACGTTCTGAGATCCTACCGGCCGACATCAACGAGAGACTCGTTCCTTGGGTGGTTTCCGAGTGAAGGAAGGGGTCCTCGCTCGGCGGAAACGTCGAAGCCGCAGTTGGCGGGACCGTAATCGGATTGCGGCTTCGTCCGGGCGAATGTGATCGTCGGTGCCTTCGTCGTGGGCGTCTCCGGGGCTGTTGGGAGGCCCGTGGCTGCCGATAACGGCATTCCTGTTGCGTCGGCGAGTGAGGACTTGGTGTCGACGCACGGTACTTACCGAGGAGCGGAGACGAGAAGGGACGAAAGGCCCGGTTGGTGGGCGGTTGTGGCCTGCATGCTTGTGCTGGGCCTCGGGGTGAGGACCGCTCCCACACCGCGGCAGAACAGCGAGGAGAATGCTGATGGCGCAGAGCGCAGAGATCGCCGGGCTGTCCGGCGAGGCGACGTTGCAGAACGTGGTGACCGGGCGCGGGCCTGCCGCCACCGCGCAGTTGGCGGCGCTGATCCCGTCGCCGCGCCCCGCGGCGGAGGGCATGCGGCTGGTCGTCAGCCGCGGACCGGACAAGGGTGCTGAGTTCACGCTCTCGCTGCCCTTGACCGTGATCGGGCGGCACCGCGATTGCGACATCGTGGTCGACGATGTGACGGCGTCCCGCTACCACGCCGAGTTAGAGGTGCAGAACGGCCGTTGCGTCCTGATCGACGGTGGTTCGCTCAACGGCACCTTCGTCAACAGGCGACCGGTGGAGTGCGTGGAACTGGCCGAGGGGGACGAGATCTGGATCGGCACGGCACGGTTCACCTTCCACGCCAGTCCAGCGGCGGACGCTGAGCGCTGACCCGACCGCCGGCGATCAGGGGCAGATCGCCGGGGGTGCTCAGGTCGATCGCAGCTCGTCTGGCCGCCAGGACCGATCCCCATGCCACGTAGAGGTGGTGCCTGTCCTGCAGGTGCGCTTGCTCGTGGGCCACGACCATGCTCCAGGTTCGCCTCGATCCCGCGGCTACTCGGAGCAAGCCGCCCGACGCTGTATATCGACGTCCTGAACTGTTTCTCGAGCAGCGCGGCGGACGCATTGGCGTCGGAACCTCCCGGCCCCTGAGCGACCGGACATTGCTGCCCGCCACCTGCGGCGGAAACTGGTGGTCTTCTGATAAAGCCAGCACGCGACGCCGATGTCGCAGCGACACATGCCGCCTTGGCGGGCCTTGGCCGCCATTCCTCAACCCGTTTCACAGCTCCGCGGCGGAGAGCAGCACACCGTCCTGCGCTGAGCGAAGTGCGGAAACGTAGGCATCCTCGTAGGCTTCAGCGCCGCTCTTGCCCAAGGCCAGGTTGAGCCCGAGCCAGAAGACCGCGTTACGGGATGCCTCCCGGAGAACAGGGTCGTCGAACATGCCGGGTGCAGCTGAAGGGCATGGGTTACGGGCGTATGCCATGATCATAATCCAGCCTGTACTTCTCCGGTGCTGAGCTGCCTGGTCCCGTGGTGTGTTCATGACGCACCCTTCATCGCTCGAGTCCTGGTTCGAAAGATCCACAAAAGTCGTATCGTGCTGTGTCGTCAGTGAACAGCGCTGGCGTACGCGGCTACATGGGCCGGAAGTCCCGGTCAGGGCAGTAGGTTTCGTTGGGTGGAGACAGCAAACGATTGCGTGAACTGATGGTTGTCACTGAGTATTCGCACGGACACAAAGAGTAGATTTGCGAAGGCGTATCAGAGTTCTTATGGGTCATGCTGACCCGACATCGAGCCGTGATCCCCGGTTGGCTGAGGGCTGACCGGACATGTTGAAACTCGGGGCCGAGTGATCTCAGGCCGCGTGTGCGGCGGTGCAGGTGGTCTTAAACGTTCGAACCGGTCGGCGGTATCCGCAACGCCGGTAGGACGCCGAAGACTTGCGAACCCGTGGACGTCGACATCCGCGTAATCATCGCAGCCCGCCAGCGTGACCTGCTCGCTGATCCTGTTGGAATCCATGCTTGCCGGAGTCGAGGCCGAGACCGCTCGGGAGACCGCGCTGCGCACCGTACGTTCGAGGCCGCGAGCTCGGCTCCAACACGCTCACCCAGGCCGAGGAGACCCATGACTCGTGTCAAACCGAGCGATTTCTGGGGACGCCACGAAACTGCGCTGCTGGCCCACTGGGTACACGTGCACCGGCGTCCACCTGGGTCGCCACAGGCGCTGTTGGTGGGCTAGTTTCGGCTCTTGTAAGCGCAGGTGCTGCTCTTCGTCGTTGTGTGCGCTGCGCGCGGGGAGAAGCAAAGGTGCCAAGCCCCGGTGACCGGCGAAGAAGAGTACGAGACGGCCATCGCCGAACCTCTTTTCCATGCTGCGAAGCGAGTTCGTCACTGTGTGACCGACAGCGGGCGTGTTAAGTCCATTAGATGCTAGATGGAGGCACGGCCAGGGCTTGATGAAGCAGTGGCGTAAACTTCTTGGTGCTCCATGGGTCTCCCGCGGCCCTGGTGTGCCCCATGGAGCCTTTGCTTTTTGCTTGACCTCCTGGTTGAACGTTTCTAGGACCGGTTGTGGTCGCCGATTGCCTACTTGCGGTTCGGGCATGCCCATTTGATCTGGGTGGCGTGATCGGCCCCCGATTATCGAACTGTTGTGTTCGTCGTCAGTCACTCAGGGCTGACAAGGGCAGGGTCCCGTTCGTGGACAGCGTTGACCCTGCAGGCTGAAGCCACTTCGCGGAGAAGGGTGTGAGCCTGTCGTCCAGTGCCTGACGTACCTCATTTCGTGGCGAGGCCCTGACCAGCAACAACCCTGCTACGCCTCCAGGCAAGCTTCGGGCTGGTGGCGATCCCGGTCGGGTTGGCGGCAGCGAAGGCGTCAAGGGCGATCAGTTTCCGGCAGGTTCACCGGCTCGCTCAAGCTCGCCATGCCCGGATCACTGATCAAGGCGGGTGATGCCTGGCGTTCAGTCTCCGGGGCCGATGGGAACGCAGGGGCGCTGGAGTCCGCTAACTTCGGTGGGATGTCGGTAATGAACGTGTCCCGCCTTGCATGCGCGGTCGTTGACTGCGCATGAGCGACCGCCGCCTGGTCGCCTGTTCCACTATCCATGAGGGCGCGACAATTGGTCGCTCAGTTGCTGCGTGTGGCGATGCCGCACCACACATAGGGCCGCATCTTTTCTGCTTCCGCTGCGGATTTGGGGTCGGTGATCAGGTCGGGACGCCAGTCGGGGAGCTGGGTGACGCCGGGGGAGAGCAGGCTCCACTGGTCGCCGAGGCCGTCGAACCAGTCGGTGATGGTGGCGCGGTCGCGCAGCCACAGCGGGTTCGGTGTGACGTCGCATTCGGTCCTGAACCGCTCCATGGCCATGCGTGCCTCGGGGTCGGGCACATCGGAGGCGAAGTGGGTCATGGCGATCCGGGAGCCGGGGGCGAGTTTCTCGCTGTAGCGCCGCAGCACTCCTGGAATGTCGCTTTCGGGGCCGATGAACTGCAGCACCGAGACTGCGAGTAGGCACACGGGCTGGTCCAGGTCGAGCAGGTGCTGCGTAGTGTCGTCGGCGAAGACCTCGCGCCAGTTCAACAGGTCGGTCTGGACGATCCCAGCCCAGTCAGTTCCTTGCAGGTTGACCCGAGTGTGGGCCGCCGCGACTGGTTCGTTGTCGACGTAGACCACGCGGACAGGGTCGCTGGTGCGCAGTTGCAGGATTTCGTGCACATTGCCCATGGTCGGAATGCCCGAGCCAAGGTCGAGGAACTGGCGGATTCCCGAATCGAGGGCGTCCACGACCGCTCGCTGCATGAATGCCCGGTTCTGCCGTGCCACACCCGCGATCTGCGGCCACATGCCGAGCAGCCGTTCCCCGAAAACGCGATCGATCGCCCAATTGGAATTTCCACCTAGGAACCAGTCGTAGATGCGCCCCGGATTGGGACGGTTTACGTCCAGTTCTGCGGCATTACGGGACTGCCCGACCATCGGGCTCCTCCTCGCTTTAGAAAGCCCATCTGGTGATCGCACTGTCAATGAGCTGAGGTGAGACAGCGGGAAAGTGTCGGCGTCACCGCAGACGATCAATTGGAGCTTCATCGTCCGATTACGCGGTGCTGGATGTCAGCTGTCGTCACCCTTTTTGTCTTCTTCGCCCTTCTTGCCCTCTTCGTCATTTCCTTCCTGTTCCTTGGTTCTTGCTGGCGGGGGCTGCGGTGGAGGCGGCGTGGTGGTTTCGGCGTGCAGGACGGTGTCGGTGTTGATCCGAGGGGAGCCATCATCGGCGACGAGTAGCCCTAGTTGGTGGAACTCCTTGATGTGGCGGCCGTCTGATTTGGTCAGTTCGATGCCGACGTGCACGGTGTTGTTGCCGGTGGTGACCGGGGCGGAGAAGACGGCGACGTCGGTGACCTGGGCCCACGTGCTCTGGTAGTTCGTCTGACCTTGGGTTTGCAGTGCTGGGCCCAGGCGGGTCCAGGCATTGGTGGGGTGCTGGGGTAGCAGGGCGTAGTAGTCGGAGACGACGCGTTCGAGTTCGGCGGGCTGGGCCGTGCGCGGTTCGGCCGAGGGTGTCGGGTCTTCCGCGGAGAACTGCGTGATCCCCAGAATGATCAGAAGGATCGCGATGGCCGCGAGCCCAGAGAGGAGCAGCGGGCGGCGAGTGGTGCGTTGTGAACTGGGGTGTTGGCTCCATTCTTTGACGGGTGTGTTGTCCAGGCGTGTGCCGTGGTGGCCGGCCGCCGTGGGTGGCACGACGCTCGTGGTGTGCGTGGGGATTCGGCCGATTACCTGAGTGCGATCCTCTGGAGAACCCGTGAGATCGACGGGAAGGGGCTGGCCGGAGGCCACGGCGTGCAGTGCCGCGTGCAGCTGCTCCGGTGTGGGGCGTTGGTTCGGGTTGGTGTCGAGAGTGCGCTCGAGCACGGGTGTGAGCGGTCCGGCTTGTTCGGGTGGCCGGGTCGTGCCTGCGGCGACGCGGTGCAGCAGGGCCAGGGAGTTCTCGCCGTCTTCTCCGAAGGGCGGCACGCCTTCCACGGCGGTGTAGAGGGTGGCGCCGAGGGAGTAGATGTCCGATCCGGGGCTGGGGTCGTTGCCTCGGGCGATCTCGGGTGCGAGGTAGGCGGGCGTGCCGGAGAGGATTCCGGTTTTGGTGACCGCGATGTCGTCGGCGGCGTGCGAGATCCCGAAATCGGTGATCTTGGCGGTGCCGTCGTCACCGAGCAGCACGTTGCCGGGTTTGATGTCGCGGTGCACGATGCCGGCCTGGTGCGCAGCACCGAGTGCTTGGACGGCTTGTGCGCCGATGGTGGCGACGGTTTCCGGGGCCATGCGGTGTTGTTCGGCCAGGACGTCGGCGAGGCTGCGCGAGGGCAGGTATTCCATGACGAGCACGGGAAGCCCGTCGTGCTCGGTGACGTCGTGCACTGAGATGGCGTTGGGGTGCTGCAGCCGGGCGGCCAGGCGTCCCTCTCGCATCGCGCGTTGCCGCGCCTCATCGGTCGCTCGAGGGTCCATGCCGTGTGTGGCGTGGAGTTGTTTGACCGCGACGGGGCGGTGCAGGAGTTCGTCGGTGGCCAGCCACACCACGCCCATGCCGCCGCTGCCCAGCTGCCGTTCAAGACGGTATCGGCTGGCCAGCAGCGTGCCGATCTCGCTCACTCGTCGTCCTTCGTGCTTGAGTTTGCCCGAACTGCGCCTGCGGCAGCCGGTTCGGGGCATGAAGGCTGGCGCCGACGCCCGCGCTGAGATGGGTGTGACCGCCATCCGCGAGCGGGCGTCGGCCCGGCCGATCCTACGTAGCCCGGTCGGATTAGTGAAGATGGTCCCTAATGACCGACCTCACTCGGGCTCTCGGGGCTCGTGCGGCAGCTGGAGACCAGGGTCGATGGTCAGGCCCGCGCCCCTGCACCGCGGGCACAGCCGCTTGCGGGTGACGAACTGCGGTGCTTGCCCGGCTTGGGTGAGGACTTGCACCGCGGAGACCTCGCGCCGCCCTTGGCAGTGCTCGCATCTGGGTCGTGGCCAGCAGATGCTCGGCAGCGCCTCGGCTCGTGTGATCACCTGTATCCGCAGCTGCTCCAGGTACGGGGAGCGGTCTTCGGGGTCGGCGTGGCGTCCGCCGGAGTGGGCTTGAAGCGCGGCCTCGTAGCTGCACAACGCCTCTTCCACGTCGTCTCCGATGCCGCCCAGTCGCGTTTCCCGCATACCGGCCCCCTTCGTTCAGCCGCCCATGGACTCGGCGGTGGTGATGACCTCGGGCGGAACCGGGGAGTCGGACGCCAGCGCCTCGAAGAGGGTCTGGGACTTCTGCTTGTCCCACTTGACCACCGAACCGCCGCCGTCGGTCTCGCCGAAACCACCGAAAGGCACGGTCGTGGTGATGCCGTCGCCGGAGGCGATGCCGTTCATCGCGAAGGCGAGGCTGCCCAGGTGCCACACGTGGTCGTCGCGGTTGACCAGGAACGTGCTGGAGGTGTTGAGGATCAGCGGGAACAGCCGCAGCGGGTTGAGGAACACCTCGGGGCTGGATGCCTTTTCCGACAGCGCGCTGAGGAATTCGCGCTGCCGTTCCACGCGGTCGAGGTCACCGCGCGCGGTGGCGCGGGTGCGCACGTAGCCCAGCGCTTGCGGTCCGGTCAGGGTCTGGCAGCCCGGCTGCAGGTCCAGGTTGGCCTTGGGGTCCTGCATCGGTTCCTTCACGCACAGGTCCACGCCACCGACCGCGTCGGTCATGTCGGCGAACCCGCCGAGGCCGACCTCGGCGTAGTGGTCCACGCGCAGGCCGGTGTTGGCCTCGATCGTCTTGACCAGCAACTGCGACCCGCCGTGGGCGAAGGCGGAGTTGAGCTTGTCCTTGCCCTGCCCCGGGATCGACACGTAGGAATCGCGCGGCAGGCTGACCATCGTCGGCTTGCCACCCGCGGCGGGCACGTGCACCAACATCATCGTGTCGGTACGGCGCCCCGCGGTGTCACCGGTGCCAAGCTCGGCCTGCCGCTCGGAGTCCAGGCCCTCGCGCGAGTCCGAGCCCACCAGCAGCCAGTTCGTCCCCGGCCCATCGGCCGGCCGTTCGCCGTCAGCCGGGATGGCGTCCTCGCGCTTGAGCGAGAAGTCCACGTAGACCAGGAACCCCACCAGAACCAGCAAGAAGACCGCGAGAACCGCCAGGATCTTGCGGCCCGGACGACGGCGCGGACGGTAGTTCTGCTGCGGTCCGTAGGGATGCTGTCGCTGTGCGTAGGTCATATCGCCTTCCGAAACAATCGCCGGATACGTATCCGCCCCCCGACGGCACGGCGCGAAGCATCGCAGAGCGACACCGACGAAAGTAGGGCCTAGCCCACACGGGTGACCTACGGTCTGAACACAGAGTCATCACACGGCGATAACCATCCGCGCAATATGCAATTTAGTTGCATTAGGCAATTCGATATTTTAGCTGCATACGGCGACAAAGCGACTCAGATTCAGCTTTGTCGCGAGATCTGGTGAACCTTCTCTCGTGTCACCCGTATGAGGGCTGGGTTGTATCAGCCGGGTCAAGCCGGACACAATCCGCAGCCATGAACTACGACCCGCGCTACGGCCCGCCGCCCCAGCAGGGCTACCCCCACCCGCAGCAGCCAGGCCCTTATCAGCAGCCGCCGGGCCCGTACCCACAGCAGCCGCCTCACCAGGGCGGATACTACGACGAGCCGCGCGACCGGCGCCGAGACGACAGCAGCGAGACCATCGCTCACATCGTCCGCGTCGTTGTGGGCGTGGTCATCGCGATCTTCACGCTGCACGTGCTGTTCGTGGTCTTCGACGCGAACCAAGGAAATGGATTCGTTTCCTTCATTTACACGATGGCGCAGGTCTTCGTACTCGGCCTCGGCGACGTCTTCACGCCCGATGACGAACTCCTCGGTGTCGTCCTCAACTACGCCCTCGCCGCCCTCGTCTGGGCCGTCGGCGGCAAACTCATCATCAAGGCGCTCCGCCGCTGATGCTTGCGAAGTCGGAAGGCCTCCATCCAAAGTAGTAGGTCTCATTTCCGGTTGTTTCGGTTCTGATGCCCGTCAGCATGCTGGATCCGATTGCTCCGCATAGGTGGACCGGTTGCCCTTCCCCTCGGCTGGTCCGCCTATGCGGTACTTCGGGTCAACGCCCATCGGGTTCTCCCAGGCGACGCGGTGCGCTCCAGAGGCTGTCGAGATCATCAGTAGTGGAAACCCGCAACACGCCATGCCGACAGCGGCATTGCGTAACCTTGAGTGGCCTGGACCTCGACCTGTCGGATTCTTTCGAATTTCCCTGAGCACCTACGTATTCGCCGATTCCCTCGGTGGCAGGATCTCGGTCGCAGTCACGTCGTCGTCTTCGTAGCGAGCGCCGACTTTCTCGGAACGCCACAGTTCCAGCCGCCGAAGGCACTGCCGCAGCTCTTCGGCACGCATCGCCCAATCCCGGCGACTCTCACGACTGCATGCCGGGTCGGTCATCATCTTCCGGGCGAACGAAAACCGTCCGTAGATATAGGTCAAGGCCGTGTCATCGTGGCGAGCCACCAGCACTCCTTAGCTTCGGAAACAACGATCACCCGTGTGGCCGCACGGGGGGCTCGTAGCGCTACTGTTTGTAATGCAGCGCATGAGATCCACTTGCCCTATCGGCCATACGGGCGAAGCGTTACGGGTCACCGCTCGACCTGAGATCGTGCATCGTGGTCAACATATGAGTCGGTGGACGTCCGGTTGTAGTGCAGCGCACTGGTGCGCAGGATCCTCTGCTCAACTTGGGCGTTTGGTAACCACGCCGCTACAGAGCGGCGCGGATGATGGAAACGCAGCGCATCCGGTGCCCGTCCTCGCCAGAAACATCGCGAATTGAACTCGATTACTCCGCTTCCTCTTTGGCAACTGGTGAGTAACCTGCGCAATTCCTGCCGGTAGCGTCATTTGACCTGCGGGGATGAGTGTGTGCGAGCGATTGTTTACGCCACAGTAAAGAACTTTTCGAGATCCACGTAGTGAGTCACCCGCGTGCGAGAGGGCGCGATCAAAAATATGACCCATTCCACATTTCCTGGAATCGATTCGAGTACGCTCGTATCACGGTCGAGCAACTATGTGGGACCACTTTTGGTTGATGCTTGCAATAGATTGGGAAAACGGCTGGTCATAGTGCTGTTCTGATCGAATCTCGCCTCTTGCTGAGGGGGCGGCGGGAAGTAACGCGCTGGGCGGCGTGCGGGATTAACGCTCAGAGATGACGGATGGCGTCACGGTGCGTTGCGCATCGCGACGCCATGCGATCACTCGCCGGGTTCTGCAACGACACAACGACATGATCGCGCCACGCCGCCTACCCGGCCGGTGGCGTCGCTGGTCAGATCGGAGAGAAATGGGCTGCTCCCATGCCAAAACATGCCCTCTCTTCCCGTTGCTGAACGCAAGTTTGCGCGGCTGGCGAGAGTCCTATTGCGACAGCGAGGCGCGTTGGCGCGAATGCACGCGGTACAAGCTGGCATCCAGAGGCCAGCTCGTGCCGATCTCACTGCTGCCCAACGGAGCTGATGCGAGGCACATCCGAAACGCCGCCGAACGGTCCGCTGCCGCCGAACCGACACCGCCGGCACCCCTCATTTCCGGGGCGCCCGGATCCGAGGCGTGGTTCGAACCTACGCCGATACCGGAATCCGCCAGGCCGGTCGAGGCGCCGGTTCAGCGGCACGAGCAGTCAGCACGGGCACACGTCAACCGAGTCCCCGACACTCCACCGACTAAGGGGCGTAAAGCACGGTCCACTCGGGCGCGGAGCTCCAAGCGCCGCTGGTGGACCCGACTCGCCGAATGGATGCGAGGTCCTTCATGACCACCTACTGGCCCTGGTGGGCGGGAGCGATCGGACTCGCCCTCGTCACCATCAACTACACGCTGATCACCGATCGGTCCTTCGGTGTGTCCTCAGCGTGGGACCGCGTCCTGCACTGGCGCGCCGAACGTCGCTTCGAAAAGCAGGAAGCCGAGTTCGCCGACGGACGCGCTCTCGAGGAGGCCTTCGCCGCAGCGACCGCCGCGGAGTTCGGCACACACCCCGCTCCGTCCTCCCCGACTGTGACGATGAGCGACGACGCGCACGACATCGAGCCGATGGCCGAGCGCGTGCGCCCGGCACCCCTGGTCACCCAGGCCGCCTTGCTGCTCTCGATCTTCATCGGTGGATGGCTCGCGGCGATCAGCATGGGCCGTTTCGAAGTCCGCTACGACATGGGCGAGGGCTTCAGCCGACTCGTCACCGCCGATCCCAATGTCATGATCGGCGTGCTGTTCGCCGGGGGGATCCTCGTTGGCTTCGGCACTCGGCTGGCCGGCGGCTGCAGCTCGGGTCACGGGCTCAGCGGATGCGGCCGGTTGCGGCCGGTCAGCCTCGTGGCGACCACTGTCTTCTTCGGCACCGCCGTTGGCGTGTCGTTCCTGCTGTGGAAGGTGATCTGATGAACACCCGAGGCGCTGTTCTCGTCGCCAACATCATCACCGGGCTCGCCCTGGGTTTCATCGTCACCAGCATCGGGTTCGGTGACTACGCCGAGCTGAACCGCATGTTCACCTTCCAGGACCCGCGCATGCTGTACGCCTTCGCGGGAGCCGTGGGGATCATCGTGGTCGTCTTTACCGTGGTGGGTGTCCGCCGCGTGCCGACGCGCATCCACGGCGGCGTTGTCCCGGGTGCCGTGCTGTTCGGCACCGGCTGGGCGATCTCGGGTGGCTGCCCGGCGATCCCGATCATCCAGGTCGCCAGCGGATACCTCCCGGCCCTGGCCACGATCGCCGGTGTCATGGTCGGTATCTGGCTGTGCCGCTGGTCCAACGCCAGGTACTTCCAACTCGACCGCGGCGCCTGCGGCCTGTAGCGGAACCGAAGTGGTGGGGCGGGCGGCCCCCGACTCCGCCCGCCCCGCCCCGACTCGGCAGGACCCCGATGTCCCCCCGTCACACATGCCCCGTTGCTGCAGGTCAGAAGGCATGTGCGATGTGCATAGTCTGTGTCGCGGGGTGGCTGCGTCAAGCGTGCATCGGGAAATAACAGTGATCGTGTCCGGTTGAGGATGACTGTTGCGCGCTCAGGTCGGTTAGGGTCGCGGCGCCACAGCGCCCCACCGTGGCATTGGCAGCCCCACAAGCCGGGCGCAGAAAAGGGACCGCCTCGCATCCGCCGACGAGCCGGCCTCAAGCAGGGTGGTTTCTCCTCCACGCGGCGCTGCGGCCCCTGCATCGGTCTCGTTAACAGCTCGCCTTTCCAAACGTCTTGCGGGAGCCCAACAGTTGCTCCGGGCGAGCCTGGGATGCCTCAACTGTCGTAGGTAGCGATCCGCCCACCGCTTCGCGTAGCCGACTGCCCACCCACCGCACGCGGACGCGGCGCGGGATGCCGTGGCCGACGCTGGTCTGCGTGAACACACTGGCCTTCCATGCGCCGAGGGCAAGCTCGTGAGTGCTCCGGCTTGCTCAGGGCTCTTGTTTCTCCGGACGCCACACGTACCGGATGTCTGGCTCACGCTCTTCGTTGCGGTGGCCGTCGGTGCACTCCGCGGCGACGAAGCCGTGCCGCTCGTAGAAGCGACGTGCCGGGTCGTTGATCTGGAACGTCCACAGCACCAACCCGGCCGGGCGACTCCGCATTTGCCACATGCACGAGACGGTCGCCGATGCCTCGGCCACGCCAGGAAGGATCGAGATAGAGCTGATCCAGGTCTTCGTCGTCCAGCACCATCATTCCGACAACCGAGTCTTCGACAGTCGCCACCCACGTCTCCTGGCGGGGCACGACCACCTCCCGGAACCAGGACCGGACCTGTTCTTCGGTATGCGATCGGAGCACGCTCGGAGGTGCCGCTGTGAACGAACGCAGCCGCACCTCTGCCACGGCAGCGGCGTCGGAGTCGATCGCACTGTGGATCACAAGGCTCGCAGACACGCGCTGCGGCCGCCTTCGAGTTTTCCGCGCTCGCGTGCCGGAAGGGACTCCGGTGATCGTTTCCGGTCAGTACAACGAGGCCCCTGCGGAGGGTGGTCGCAGCACCACCGGCTCGCGTTGGTGCTGTGGTTTGGCACCGCTGGCTGGTATCACCGACCCGCACATCGTGTTTCACGTCCAGGGCCGCGAGTGGCACGCGGCATGCGGCGCGTTGTCCGTGGGTGTATGGCGGCGGTGACCGATGTCAGGATTCGCTGACATCGGGACCAGCGAAGATCGTTTGACGATGCCGGAATTGGACGGTATTCGGTATCGCTAATCGCCGGCAAAGCCAGGCTCCGACTATGACCGACCCCAGCAGACCCAGCGTGGACGTGGGAAGTACGAAGCGATGAGTAGAGGGCCGGGCGTAGTTTTCAGTCGATCGTGGAAGTTCGTCCCGGGCTGGCGATACCCTGCGTGTATGTGGCGTACCGAATTGACGGTCGGGTCACTGAAGTGGGTGTTCCACACTGAGCGCGTTAGTGTGGACTCGACTCCGGTCGCCGAGTTCGAGACGACGATTACGGGGCCTGGCGGAGAGATCGCAAGGCCAGTTCGACACTGCGTGACCGAGGAGCGGGCACGTCGGGTGCATGAGGCGCTCGTAGCTGATTTTTCTCGAAGGACTGGTGCGGTGATCGTGGACCATGCACCACCATCAACGCGGCAGTCTTAGTTCAGGCTCTCCGCAGCACCACGCTTGGGGGCCTTCTCCGTGCCCGGCGACATGCGGCGCGGTTATCTGGATGACGTGGTCGGCGGCATCGGAATCGAAGGATGCTGCGTCGGGGCCTTGGAACACCACTGATGCTGCACGGCGTCCTCGGTCAGGCCGGCGCCCGTTGCGGTGGAGAGCTTCCACATGGTCCATCGGCTCCGGCGCGCTGGATTCGTTGGTCCTGACGAGCGCCTTTGTGTGGTCGGCATGTCTTCGTCGTGGCGTGGTTGGCGTTGTAGGTCGATTACATGCGAGGAGGCTGAAGCCTGCTCCCACTTCTTGCTTCTGTACTGGTCAGCGGCCGTAGTCGTTGAATCGCAGGGTTCCCATGGCCACGTCGCGCGCCACGTCGCTGAGCGGCCGGTCGCACGCGAATGCATGCGCCCGCAGGCACGTCAGTGCCGTCTCGGTTTTCACCTGCATCTGGGCCGAGATGAGTCCGATCGCTTGGTGGAGGATCGCCCAGAGCTGGAGGCGATCCTGCAGCGAGTCGTTCTCTTGTTGTGGTGTCTCTTGTGCGATGACGCCGAGCACCGCCCAGGTGGCTATGTCCGCGGCGCGCCGTGCGTTGGCCACGTCCTGGACCGCGAGGTGTTCCAGCGTGGTGCTGTGGAAGCACAGCGTCCCGAGGCTGGGCCCGTCGGTGTTGAGGGGGAGGGCGTGCAGTGTTCGTGCCAGCTCGCCGCCGACCGCGTGGCCGAACAGGGGCCAGTGGTGCTCGCCTAACTCGGCGAGGTCCAGAACGTGCACGGGTCGTCCGGATTTGTGCGCGTCCAGGTCCGGTCCCTCCCCGAGCTCGAATTGCAGCTCGGTGATGCGGCGGGCCGCCTCGTTGGTGGCGCAGACGGGTTCTTGGTGATGGGAATCGGTCATGGTCGTGATGGATGCGCCGTCGAACGGCAACGCATCCACCGCAACCTGGCACACCTGCAGCGGGGCATCGGGCTCTCCGGCCGCGACGATCGCGGCGAAGGCCTCGGCCAGCAGCAGCGGCGCATCTGCGCCACTGCTCCGGCTCTGAACGGTCATCGGCTTGGTGTCATCTCCTCGACGCTGGTCGAGCGAATACCGCACCAGCGGGCACAGAGCCGACACGAACACCCTGGATGACACCCGCCGTCGCCAGGTTAGTCAGTTTCACGAGGCACGTCGACTACGTCAAACACATGCGTATCCGCCCCGAGGGAACCCGTGTTCTAGTGCGATAGGTGTGCCCCGAACGCGCGCCCCGCGCACTCGCTTGGTGTGCGGGCCGCGTTGTCTGTAGGCCGCTCGGGTGAGCAGCTCGGTTACGGATTGATCGCTCAGCAAGCCTCTACCACCACGATGGTGGGTAACGCAAATGTGTGTCAAATGCCTACCAGGTCTAAGTTGCTTTGGGCGAGGATTTCCAAGTGACGTTCCATCCTCGCGGTATGCCCCTGAACGTTTCGTCCCGTCCAGGGGCACGGCAGGGCTCGATGGGGGGTGGGCCCTGTGGTTGTTCCTATCCGTGCCCCGCGCGTGGGTCGGGGACGGTGGAACAAACGCAGCGAGACGCCCCGCCCGGTAGTTACGGTGCGGGGCGCCTCGCCGCGGCGAGAGTGCGCCGCGGTGGGGGCCTGTTGGCCGCCGGCCCTTCCCGCCAGGTACCGAACCAGGATGGTCGAACAGTGGAGGGGTCCTGTTCTCGGCGCTTTCTTACCGGCGTGCACTTGTGGTTGTTTCTCGGTGTGTTCGAGTTGAGCGGGCAGTTCGCGAGTCCTTGAGTCGCGGTGGGTGGGGACCCCAACGTCCCGCCTGTCACACGTGCCTCGTCATCGCAGATCAGAGGGTGCGTGCCACGTGAGTATTCTGCGGTGCGGAGTGTCTACGTCACGCTTTCACTGGAGAAAAACTGTGATCGTGTCCGCATTCTGGCGACTGCTCAGTGGTCTGGTCGGTTAGGGTCACCGGCGCCACACCCCCTCTCCGTGGCTTGGCGCCCTGGCCGAACGCCCCCCACGAGCCGGGCGCTGAAAAGGAGATCGCCCCCGCATACGGCAGACGAACCGGTCCGATGCGGGGGCGGTTCCTCATCCGCGCGGCGCTGCAGGCCTGGCCCGGTGTCTCTGCACATCTCGGCGTGATCGAGATGGTTGTTCGACACGTCGGTGGCCAGCTGCCGGGACTCGGTCTTGCGACTGGACGTGTCGTTGGGCCGTGAGCGCTGATCCTTTGGTGGCATTCCGCTAAGTCGAGCCGTCTCCTCGACGGGTGGTTGGGGATCGGCGCCGGGTGATGGGACGGCCTGTGTGCCAAGCAGCGGGGGATCCCTCCTTCTCTCCCCGGGATTCCTGGCGCCGGGGTTGGGAGAACGAGCAACGGACGGCCCGGGGAAGGAACACGTCAAACCAGGGGCCCCGCGTCGGTACTACCGACCGCCCGTTTCGTGGGCACGACCGGACTCAAACCCGGTAGCCACGGCGCCCTGCCACCGCGGCCGGTCGCGGCCCCTCTGTGCTCTCTCAGCTTGAGCTACACGCCCCACGTGAGGACTTCCGACCTGCTCACAGTGCGCTGGCCTGGGGTCTACTGCCAATGTGCAACCGGCCGGGCCTGAAAGGGGCGCCGCCATGCAAGCAGTGGTCATCGACATTGACGGCGCGATCATCCAATTGAACCTGCCGGGAGGCAGTGGCTGGCTTCCGGCCATTCAGCGGGCCGTGGGCGGCGAGGTCGAGGTGCACGCGGTCGAGGTGCACGCGGGAAACAATCCGGTGCCGATGCTGCTGTGGCGTGCCACAGACCGGGACCGCCGCACCTTCGCGCCCGACGTACTGATATTGCAGTCGTGCAATCCGATGACCATCGGCCCCGAGATCGGCCCAGTGCTGCTCACGGGCATCCCCGACGCGGACGGCCGCGTGGGCGATCTAGCCCCGGACGTCATCTCATGGCTGGGGGGTCAAAAGACCGAGGATGTCGTTCTGGCGAAACCGTTGAAAGACCCCGCCGAATGACCATGGCGCAGGTTGCCAATGTGGCATGCGCAAAGGTGCGTGCCCACGGGCAAGGCACTGTTCACGTTCCACGCTGGGCAGCGGCAGACGCGGACGTTGCCGTGCAGCTGGTGACCGGGCCGGTGCTCGGGAACTCACGAGGTGGTCGATTTGGTGGGTAGGGAAGAGGACTGCCGGTCTTATTCCGTGCTTCGTCTTCCGCCGTCGCCCTGATCACTGGGTGGTGGCCGAGGGAGTGCCCGGTTGGTGGTGTTGGCGGGTGTGGTGGGCGAGTGCGCGGGCGCGGCGTGAGCCGACGCGGGTTACCGGCATCGGGTACTGGGTCAATTCATGGCCGCAGGAACCTGCGTGGAAGTTCGTCGCCGTCGGTATCGGCCACGACACCGCCTACTGCCCGCCGAGCGGGCCCGGCCGCGCAGGTCCCAGTAGTAGGCGGTGTAGCGCGCGTGGCCCTGCCTGTTGTGACGCAATCTGGAATACCCCATCAGGCGTTCCTTCCGCTGTATGAGTCGTCTCGCTCTTTGCGGCCCTATGAATCAACCAAGGATTGGCCCGGTCCGGGTTGGCGGGGAATGGTGGAACTCCCGACGGGTGATCGAGTTGCACTCGTATGTCCCAGTGCCCTGTCGCTCGGAGGGCGGCAGCGCACGATCCGGCCCTGATGCGGTCGAGGACTGTCGGGCTTGTTCCGCCCGTGGTCGTGCGTTGCGGCTCTGGTTACTGGGTGGCTGGCGGGGTGCCTGGTTGGTGGTGCTGGCGGAGGTGGTGGGCGAGTGCGCGGGCGCGGCGTGAGCCGATGCCGAGCCGTCGGCGGAGGTTGTCGGCTGAAATCGGCCGCTGGTGCAGGTGTCGGTGCTGGACATCGAGCCGGTATGCCTCGTCGCGAAGCGGGTCACCCACGAACATCCCGCTGGCGTTGTGACCAGGCATGTTGTTCGTATCCATGCTCGGTGCTGGCACCTCGCTCGTGGCTGCCACCGGTTCGTCCTGATCTTGTTGCATGTCTGTGTGTTGGGTTTCAGCGGAGGTGGGTCCTGCCGCCGTGGCGGACTGGTGGTGGCGTTTGAGGGCTTGGTTGAGCAGTTCGACGGACAGCAGGAGTGCGAGTGGTGGGCAGGCGGCTACGGCGAGGGCGAAGGTGCTCAGATCGGGTGCGGACGCGATGTTGGCGCAAAGCGACAGCGCGATCCCGAGCAGGAATGACAGCCAGGCTTTCCACTGGCTTGTGCCGCTGTGGTCGTGGGTTTTCCAGAGTTCGATGGTGGAGGTCAGCAGGAGGCCGTCGACGACCAGTGGCCAGAGAGCTGCGGTGGTGTCGTCGGCGCCGTATCGCAGTGCGAACTGGTGTCCGTGGCGGTATGAGACGTAGGCGGCCCCGATGGCGACCAGCAGTGTGCAGGCGCATTGCAGGCGCAACGACACATCGCCGCGGATGCGGGCAGGCAAGCGATCACTCATTCGGGTTCACCTGCCCCGATCCGCTGGGCTGTGCGCGTGACGCGGGCCGTCGCGCCTTCCCAGGGCACTACGCGGCTCGTACCGTCGCGTATGAGGGCTATGAGGTAAGCCGAAAACAGGGTGCGGCAAGGTGCTTATCCTCCGCGTTGGCCAAGATCAAATGGCGATTTTCTGGCGACGGGAACGCGCGACAACGCGTCGCATCCCGTCGGAACGAGGAGGAACAAGGACCGCTGACCTGCGGTGGGGTACGAAACCCCTGTTGACCAGGGGAAACTCACTACCTTGACACGGTAGAGGTCACTGGTTCAATCCCAGTATCGCGCACCAATGTTGTTCCCAGGTGGGAGCCCCGACTGATGTTTTTCATTGGTTGGGGCTTTCGCCTTTTTGGGAGCAATTTGACGGCAGTCGATCTTGGCATGCCGTGTTCAGCCCATCTGTGTTCGGCATTTCAATGCGACGGGTCCGGGGTTGTCTTTTGCAATTGCAGGGCTGCCTGCTAGCCGGCGTGCCGCCTGAGGCAGGCTGACTCCGCGAGCGGTTGGAGTGCGCAGCCCTGTCGGTGGCCATGCCACCACCTTCGTTGTTCCGGGCGCGGCCATCATGATCGTTGCGCTACTCTTCAGTCGCATTACTCTATGTCGACCTGTTGTCCGGACCATTCGCCCGAATTGGGCTAATCTAGGTACCTGAATACGTAGAAACCGCGAGGCGAGATCACGCTGTGTACTGAAGTGTGGTCTCGTGATCCCCGAACATACGAACGAAACTGGAAACCCCGAAGACAACGATCATTCCGGCGGGCAAGCACCGGTGGCGCGGCGCTTCCGGGAGAGGGGCGCGCCGTTCCTGACCGTTCTCCGCGAAAAGCTCCCCGCATCGCGGAGGCGTGCCACGCAGGCCGGTGTGGCGGTTGCTGCTGTCGGTGTGATCGGCCTGATGATCGGCTGCGGCAGCCCCGGCCAATCGGAGCCGAAGGTGGAAGATGCCGCGCTGCAGGCTCCGATCCCATCCGCCTCGGTCCCGCAACAGCAAGCCGCCCCGGTCACGCCGGAGTCGTCGGCAGCTCCACCCGTCGCCCCTGAACAACGCGCGGCAGCCGCTCCACCGGCGCCCGACGCTCAGGCTGAGCCGGAAGCACCGCCGGGCCCGCCGGTCGAGGGAATCGACGTGTCCAACCACAACGGCGAGATCGACTGGAGCCAGGTCGCAGCCGACGGCAAGAAGTTCACCTTCGTGCTGGCAACGGACGGCACCAGCTTCACGAATCCGCGTTACGGCGAGCAGTACCGCGGAGCCAAGGAAGCCGGCCTGATCGCCGGCGCCTACCACTTCGCCAGGCCCGGTTCGTCCTCGGCCGAGGAGCAGGCCGAGCGATTCTTGGACACGGCTGATTACCAGGCCGACGGCAAGACGCTCCCGCCGGTCCTGGACCTGGAAGTCGACCCGAAGGCGGGCGGTTGCTACGGGTTGAGCGTCGACCAGATGCAGCAGTGGACCAAGACGTTCAACGAGAAGGTCAAGGAACGCACCGGCAAGGACGCGATCATCTACGCCAACCCGTCGTTCTGGCGGGAGTGCATGGGCAGTACCGACGCATTCGGAAATCACGCGCTGTGGCTGGCTTCCTATGATGTCGACAGCCCCTCCGTGCCCAACGGCTTCGGTGACTGGGACTTCTGGCAGTACACCAGCAAGGGCAAGGTTGCCGGCATCAACACCAACACGGACCTCAACCAGTACAAGGAAGGTCTCGCTCGCCTCGAGCGCTTGGCGCGCTGAGGTCCGGGCTTGCCGAGAGGTTCCTTCGAAGCGGGCCGTCTGCGACCAGCAGGCGGCCCGCTCGTGCGTGCGCTGTCAGCGACCGCTGAACTGTGCGAACGGGAACGCGCATCAGATCACCGAGCCACGCCCTGGACGCAGGGTCAGCCGTGCTCAGCGCTGCGTCCACATGGGCCGAAGCGGGGCAGCGCGCCACGCATCATGCCCGACGAGCGTCAGCGCCGAGCCCGCCGACGGTGAGCGCACCAGGATGGTGGGTGTTCCGGGGTTCGACCCTGATGCGCCTGAGGCCCGCAGGTGGTGTTCTCCCCGTATGGCGAAACTGATGATGCGGCTGTTCGACCGAGGTTTCGGTCATCCGTCGGGGTTGGTGGGCCGGCTGGGCGGCGCGCTCATGGCGAAGGCCAACGCCGAGCAGGAAATCCGGGCTGTCGATCAGGCCGGGCTGGTTTCCGGCGACGCGGTCGTGGTGGTCGGGCACGGGCCCGGTGTGGGCCTGCGGCTCGCCGCTGCGGCGGTCTCGCCGCGAGGGAGCGCGTTGGGAGTGGACCCCTCAGCGGCGATGCGGGAGATGGCTGCGTCGAGATGCGGAGAGGAGATCGCGCGAGGGGTGGTGAAGATCCGCGATGGCACCGCCGAGCGGACGGGGTGTGCTGATGCGTCTGCGGATGCGGTGATCTCTGTCAACAACGTGATGTTGTGGGAGCGCCCGGAGGGTTTCGCCGAGTTGTTCCGCGTTCTGCGCCCTGGTGGACGTTTGGTGATCAGCGTTCATCGGCACGTCCTCGATGTGGAACCCGAGGAGCTGCGAAAAATTGCCGCGCAGGTTGGTTTCGACCGCCTTGAAGTCACCCTGCGTCCGCGGAGGTTCAACAGCCCCGCCATCGAAATCGTCGCGTGCCGACCGGTCTGATGCGGTGTCGCTGTTCCACTGTGGTCTGGACCGCTCCTCCATGGCGTCCGACCGGTGCGCGGTGACTGTGCATCCCGTCCCCGGACGTCTCGTGGGCGAACCCGGTAGCCTGCGTGGCGATGGCGAACCCGAATCGTTGGGTACGAGCCGCGCGAGGTCCCCTCGCGCGGCTCGTCGCAGTACTCACGGTGGTAGCGGGATTCGCACTCATGCACGCCCCGCAGTGCGCCGACGGCATGATGCCCCCGGCGCACCTCGCGGCGAGCGCCGACGAGGCAATGGGCGCCATGGCAGGTCTGGGACATCCCTACGGCTCGGGCAGCCACGATCCGAGCGCCGTCATGCCCAGCGCAGCGGCAGACATGACCCACACCAGCAATGACGATGAGTCCACGGGCGGGTCTCTGCTGATGACCTGCTTGGCGCTGTTGGTCACCATGCTCGGAACGCTGGTGCTGCTGCGCCGCTCGCTGATCCCGCTCGGCACGCGCATTCTGCGGCGGACAGATGCTCGCGCTCGGCCGCGTGCACCGTTGCGGCCGAGCCTGATTCAGCTCTGCATCCTGCGAACGTAGAAGAAAACCGTCCACAGGGCCGCACGTTTCGCATTCGTGCGGTCACTGAGCGCGCCCGTGCGCGCGGTTCCTCTTCTCTTGCTTCGTTCGTAGGAGTCTTCTTCATGGATCTGATCGCTGTTCTGCTCACCGGATTGTTGGCCGGTGGGGTGTCCTGCGCGGCCGTGCAAGGCGGCCTGCTGGCCGGGATGATCTCCCGCCAACGCCGCGTCACCGAGCGGGAATCAGCCCTCGGTGGCACCCGCCTCCAAGTCCGAGGAGCGCTGGGTCGCCTCGCTGACGATCTAGCGCCGGTCGGAGGTTTTCTGATCGGCAAGCTCTTCTCGCACGCGATCCTCGGCGCCCTGCTGGGTGCGTTGGGCAGCGTGGCGCAGCTGTCGGTCGGCCTGCGCACGTGGATTCAGCTGCTCGCCGGCGCGGTGATCATCGCCTTCGGTCTCGCGCAGGTCGGTGTGCCGGGCTTTCGCAACATCGTCATCGAACCGCCCCTGTCGTGGATGCGGATCGTGCGCGACCGCTCGCGCTCCCGGTCGGCGCTGGCACCGACGCTGCTCGGGGTGGTCAGCGTGCTCATCCCGTGCGGCGTGACGCTCTCGGTCGAGGCGCTGGCCTTGGCCTCCGGCTCTCCACTGACCGGAGCGGCCATCATGGCGGTCTTCGTGATCGGCACCAGCCCGCTGTTCGCCCTGCTCGGCTACCTCGCTCGCAAAGCCGCTACCGCCTGGCGCGGTCGGCTTGCCGTGCTCACCGGCATCGTCGTCGTGATCACCGGCCTCTACACCCTCAACGGAGGCCTCGAACTCGCAGGATCCCCGCTGGCGGCCAGTCGGCTCACCCAAGCGGCCACCGCTGAGGAGCCGCCGCCGGCGGGCACCGTGACCGTCCAGAACGGCCATCAGACCGTGGCGATCACAGCGACCACCGGCGCCTACAGTCCGGCCAACGTCCAGGTCCGCGCAGGTGTGCCGACCACGCTCGTCATCGAGTCCGACAACGCGCAGGGCTGTGTGCGCTCGTTCATCATCCCCGACCGCAACGTCGACAAGATCCTTCCGGTTCGAGGGGCGACCGTCGTCGAGCTCGGTGCGCTGCCGCCGGGGCCGGTGGCGTACTCCTGCGGCATGGGCATGTACACCGGCACCCTCACCGCCGCCTGACCGAGCAGAGGAGAACTGCATGGCGACCACCGCTGTCACCTTCCGCGTCACCGGCATGCACTGCGGCAGCTGCAGCCTGCTCATCGACGATGCGCTCGAAGACCTGCCCGGCGTGCACAGCACGACGACCTCGGTCAAGACCGGCCGCAGCGTCGTGGAACTGGACCTCTCCAGGTCCAGCACCGCCGACGTCATCGCAGCGATCGCTGAGGCCGGATACCAAGCCGAGCCCACCGGCTGACCGAGCGACTGGGCTGCGCCGCGCGGCGCAGCCGACTCGGTTGTTCCTGGCGTTCGAGCCGTTGACCACCTATACCCCCTAGGGGTATTTTCGGGTGAACGTGACGAGGAATTCGAGTCAGGCCGGAGAGGAATTGCCATGGCGGAAACGACGTACGCGGTCAGCGGAATGACCTGCGGCCACTGCGCCGCGTCGGTGACCGAGGAGATCAGCAAGATCACCGGTGTGTCGGACGTGGCGGTCGACCTGCCGACCGGTGCGGTGACGGTGACCAGCGACGCGGCGCTCAGCGAGGTGGTCGTGCGCGAAGCCGTCGAAGAGGCCGGCTACGAGCTGGCATCCCACTAGGGCCTCGGCCCGCAAGGGCCCGCTGAAGGGCCCGGACTCGCAAGGGGTTGAAAAATGAACACAGCAGCGAAGCTCTCCGCCTACGGTGCGGTGCTCGCCCTCGCCTTCGGCGGGGCGTGGGCGGCCGGAACCGCTGTCGGTCCCTTCACCACCGGCGTCGCGGCGCAGGGTGGGCACTCCGGCGTTGGGCACGCCGGTGGTGGGGACAGCCACAGCGGCACCGTCGCGGGAGCCACGCAGGAGCACCTTCCGGCGGGACTCGCGTCGACCAGGGACGGTTACACCCTCACGTCCACCACGACGACGATCACGCCGGGCAGCACCGAGAACTTCTCCTTCCGCATCATCGGCCCCGGCGGGAACCCGGTGACGCGGTTCGACGCCGAGCACGACAAGCGGATGCACCTGATCGTCGTTCGCCGTGACACGGCCGGTTACGAGCACCTGCACCCGGAGATGAGCCCGGACGGCACCTGGAACGTGCCGATGCGGCTACCCCTCGGGGGTACCTATCGGCTCTTCGCCGATTTCGTCCCGACCGGCGGTGCGGATCAGACGCTGGGTCTGGACGTCTCCGCGCCGGGGGTCTTCGAGCCGGTTGCGCATGCGCCATCCCGCATCGCGGAGGTCGACGGCTACCAGGTCAGGTTGGACGGGCAGCTCTCGGCCGGGCGATCGTCTCCGCTCACGCTGTCGGTGAGCGAGGACGGGCGACCCGTCACGGACCTGCAGCCCTACCTGGCCGCCTACGGGCACCTGGTCGCGCTGCGCACGGGCGATCTCGCCTACCTCCACGTGCATCCCGAGGGAGCCCCGGGCGATGGCCGCACTCCGGCGGGGCCGGAGATCATGTTCCGGGCCGAGGTTCCTTCTGCGGGCACCTACCGGCTCTTCTTCGACTTCCAGCACGAGGGCCGAGTCCGCACGGCGGAGTTCACGGTCGACACGGGACCCGCGGACAGCCGCCAGCCGCAGCCGCCGTCCGGTGACGGCCACGGAAGCCACGGGTGAACAGGAGAACCTCGATGAGCAAGGTCAGTGAGTCCCCGAGCCTGACGGGCCGGGAGATCGAACTCGCGATCGGCGGCATGACCTGCGCTTCATGCGCCGCGCGGGTCGAGAAGCGCCTCGGCAAGCTCGACGGCGTCACCGCCACCGTCAACTACGCCACCGAGAAGGCCAAGGTGTCCCTGCCGCCCGGCCTGGACCCGCAGCAGCTCGTGGAGCAGGTCGAGGCCGCCGGCTACACGGCGACCCTGCCGACTTCCGATGCGAGCGCTGAGCAGGATCGAGAACCGGACGATCCGGTGCGGACCCTGCGCGATCGACTGGTCGTGTCGGCGGCGTTGTCCGTTCCGGTGATCGTGCTGGCGATGGTGCCGGTGTTGCAGTTCACCTACTGGCAGTGGATCTCGCTCGCGCTGGCGGCCCCCGTCGTCGTGTGGGGCGCGTGGCCTTTCCACCGCGCCGCGTGGACGAACCTGCGCCACGGAGCGGCCACCATGGACACGCTGATCTCGATGGGCACCCTGGCGGCGTTCCTGTGGTCGCTGTACGCGCTGGTTCTCGGCACGGCCGGAACACCGGGCATGACGCACCCCTTCGAGCTGACCGTCCAGCGCATGGCCGGCGACAGCACCATCTACCTCGAAGTCGCCGCGGGCGTGACGACCTTCATCCTGGCCGGGCGGTACTTCGAAGCGCGGTCCAAGCGTCGCGCCGGGGCGGCGCTGCGCGCGCTGCTGGAACTCGGCGCGAAGGACGTCGCCGTGCTCCGCGACGGACGCGAGCAGCGCATCCCGATCGACCAGCTGGCCGTCGGCGATCACTTCGTCGTGCGTCCCGGCGAGAAGATCGCCACCGACGGCGTCGTCGAGGAGGGCAGCTCGGCGGTCGACGCCAGCATGCTCACCGGCGAATCGGTGCCCGTGGAGGTCACCGCGGGAGACGCGGTGACCGGCGCGACCGTGAACGCCGGAGGTCGTTTGGTCGTGCGCGCGGTGCGCGTCGGCGCCGACACGCAGTTGGCGCAGATGGCGAAACTGGTGGAGGACGCCCAGAACGGCAAGGCCGAGGTGCAGCGGCTGGCCGATCGGATCTCGGCGGTGTTCGTACCGATCGTGATCGCACTGGCCATCGCCACGCTCGGGTTCTGGCTCGGCGCCGACGGGGGCGTCGCGGCGGCCTTCACCGCCGCGGTCGCGGTGCTGATCATCGCCTGCCCCTGCGCGCTCGGACTGGCCACCCCCACCGCGTTGCTGGTCGGGACCGGGCGCGGCGCGCAGCTGGGAATCCTGATCAAGGGGCCGGAGGTGCTGGAGTCCACCCGGCGCGTCGACACCGTCGTGCTGGACAAGACCGGCACCGTCACCACCGGGCGGATGTCCCTCGTCGGCGTCCACCTTGTTGAGGGCGCCGACGAGGACGAGGTGCTGCGCTTGGCCGGTGCCGCCGAGCACGCCTCCGAACACCCCATCGCGCAGGCCATCGCCCACGGCGCTCGCGAACGAGCGGGGGAGCTGCCCGCGGTCGAGGACTTCAGCAACACCGAGGGCTTGGGCGTGCAGGCCGTGGTCGACGGCCACGCCGTCCTGGTCGGACGGCCCGCACTGCTCGAGCAGTGGAGCCAGCCGCTGCCGGACGAGCTCGTCACCGCGCGAGAATCCGCCGAGCGCGCGGGCCGAACGGCGGTCGCGGTGTCCTGGGACGGTGCCGCGCGCGCCGTGCTCGAGATCGCCGACACCGTCAAACACGGCTCGGCTGAGGCGATCTCGCAACTCGGCGAGCTCGGGTTGAGGCCGGTGCTGCTCACCGGCGACAACGAGACGGTTGCCCGCACCGTGGCCGGTGAGGTCGGCATCGACGAGGTCATCGCCGAAGTCCTGCCGCAGGACAAGGTCGAGGTCATCACGCGCCTGCAACGGGAAGGGCGAGTGGTGGCGATGGTCGGCGACGGCATCAACGATGCCGCGGCCCTGGCTCAAGCCGACCTCGGGTTGTCGATGGGCACCGGCACCGATGTCGCCATCGAGGCCTCCGACCTCACCCTCGTGCGCGGTGACCTGCGGGCGGCGGTGGACGCCATCCGGCTCTCGCGGCGCACGCTGGCCACGATCAAGGGCAACCTGTTCTGGGCGTTCGCCTACAACGTGGCCGCGCTGCCGCTGGCGGCGCTCGGACTGCTCAACCCGATGATCGCCGGCGCGGCGATGGGCTTCTCCAGCGCTTTCGTGGTCGCCAACAGCCTCAGGCTGCGGAGATTCCGCACCTCCATCACGAGCAACCCGGCGGCAGGAAGTGCGAGACGCGAACCCGCACTCGCCACAGCCAGGACGAGCTGACCGCCCGGGGCGGCTGCGGCGGTTCCGCATCTCCATCGCGGGTGCGTCAGTGTCGAAGGTGGCCGGGATCGTCGTCCCGGCCACCCTCTTATTGTGTGAGCCATTTCGAGCGCAGGGCCCGGGTCGTGCCGACGTGAGCGGGCGCCTCACTGGTCGTCGAGGGTCCGGAACACCAGTCCGGGGTGCGGTTTCGGACCGAACGAGGTCGATTTGCGGGGGAGGCGGATTCCTGCAGCGGCGGCGGTTTTGAGGTCGTGCTGGGTCGGCGGATTCGTCAGGACTGCGACTCCTCCGGTGCGTCGGGCCGTTTCGATGGCCGTGGTTGCGTTCGGTTCGAACTCAATGTGACCGGGATGCTCGGGGATTCGCCACAGGTGGCTGATCAGGGCGGTGTCCAGGACCGCGACGTGCGTCGAGTGCAGGGGAGGCGGGGTGCCGTCGAGGGCGGCGTTGAGAAATCGGGGATGCGGTTCGGTGAGCAGGAAGCCGCCACGCGGGGTGGCGAGGATGAAGGCCGGGCCGGTGCGGGAGTGGCGTTTCAGCGCGGCGAGCCAGTGGGTCGGTGGTCCGTGCAGCGGGTGGATCCGGAACTGGGACGACGCGGTCCGGAGTGCGTGGTGCGGGTCGAGGTGGGGCAGCACCCGGTGGACGGGCGCGAGTCGCAACGGGGTTGCGGTGACGTCGACCAGCAGGCCCGGGAAGTAGTCCCACGGGCCAGGCCCGTGGCCGTCGGCGTAGGCCGAGCGGCGGTACTGGCGGGCAGCGGAGTAGCGGTGGTGGCCGTCGGCGATGAAGGCCGTGCGCGCGTCCAGTTCAGCGATGATGTCGTCCTGCGTCGCGTGGTCGGTGATGCGCCAGAGCCGATGAAACCGACCGTCGTCGGCCAGGAGATCGGCGACGGGTTCCTGACGCGCCATGCCTGCGAGATGTCGGGTGGTGCGGCCATCACCGGAGAAGCCGAGCAAGGCGGGGTCGAGGTCCATCTGGCCGCGGTTCATGAGCCGGGTGAGGTCCGCGGCGCGCTCGGGGATGATCTCCTCGTGCGTGCGCAGCCCGCTGTCCAGGTGCACCGCGGCAAGCACTCCGCGGATGGTTCCACGTGGTCCGCTCTGCTCGTAGGCGTAGAAGGAGGGCTGCCGATCCTGCAGGACCACGCCGCTGCGCTGCCAGGCGCTCAGGGTGCCGGGTACGGCGGCTGAAGCCGGACTGGGGCTCCACGGCGTGGCGTAGCGGGCAGCGAGGGAATCGAGATGGCGCGAACTGATGCGCCAGCCGCGAAACGGGACGACGGCCACGCCGTTGTGCGGCGAGGTGACGGCAGGGATCGGCCCGGTTGCTTCGATTTCGACGAGATCCGCATCGTCCGCGTCTCCGTCGAGGTCGTGGTCAGGTCTTTCTGCCAGGCAGGGCTTGAGCGCCAGCAATGCCCCGATCCCGCAGACGACCGCCATGACCAGCACGGCAGTGGGAGCGGAGAGGAACCCGACCAGCGGACCGGCCAGCAGCGGCCCGGCTGATTGTCCGATGAGCAAGTAGCTGTTGGCGGTGCTGACGAACGCGCTCTTGTGCTCACCGGGCGCGTGCCTGCTGAAGTGCAGGAACAACGACTGGGCGAGGGCGGCGAAGCAGAAGCCCTGCACCAGCCGGAACGGGATCATCGCGAAGGGGTCCAGCGGCAGGGAGACGACGGCGATGGACGCCGCGCACCCGGCGGCGGTGACCGCGAAGGTGCGCAGCGGCCGTCCGGTGAGGTCGTTGTGCTTGCCCCACCAGAACGAGCCGAGCAGGGTCGCACCCCACATCACCGAGTGCAGGACGCCGACCCACACGCTCGCCGCGCGCGCCTCGGTGACGATGCCTTGGATGTGTTCGGCGTAGATGGGGATGAGGCCGTAGACGCCGAAGTACGTTCCGATCGCCGCGAGCGCCAGCAATGTTGCGCCAGGAACCCGCATGACCGACCCGCGGCGACGGGGTTGGCCGGTTGTGCGCTCGCGCGCCGCTCCGGCTGGAGCTCGATCGGGCTCGCGCAGACCCACGGCGCACGCGATGGCGAGGGCGGTCGCGGCGGCGGCGATGGCCAGCATGAGCTGGTGCAGGCCGTCGGAACCGACGACGAGACCACCGGCGATGGGTCCGACCAATGCTCCTGCTGCGGTGGCGCTGAAGGATTTGCCGAGTGCTGAACCGCGTTTTTCGTCGGTACCGGTCGAGCCCGCGAACGCCGCCGCTGCCTCCACGACACCGCCGAGCGTGCCCTGCAGCAGGCGACCGACCACGAGGAGCAGGGGAGTGCCGGCGGTGGTCATGACGACCATGGCCACCGCCAATCCCAGCAGCGCGCGCACCACCATCCACTTGCGGCCGATGCGGTCGCCCAGCCGTCCCCACAGCGGGGTGGTGACGGTGAGGGCCAGGGCCGGGGCGGCGATGGCCACCCCGGCCCAGGTCTGGGTCTCGGCGACGCCGGTGGTGCCGATCTGCTCCAGGTAGAACGGCATGATCGGCACCAGCATCATCAGCCCGGCGGTGTTGATGAACTGCCCAGCCCACAGCAGGACCAAGTTCTGCCCGCGACCGCGAGCCGAATCCGCGTGATCCTCTGGTGCGCTACCCGGGGACTGGGTCCGCAGTGTTCGGGTCACGGTGCCACCGCCTGGGGTTCCTGCCACGGGTCGGGCAGGTTGGCGACCCATTCGTCGTCGTAGACCAGGTCGAGGTAGCGCTCGCCGCGGTCGGGCAGCACCGTCACGATCCGGGCCGGGTCCTCCAGCCTGGAGATGAGGTGCTCGACCCCGGCGATCACCGCACCCGAAGATCCGCCGGCGAAGACCTTCTCGGTGGCCAGCAGCCGTCGGCATCCGGCGGCGGACTCGGCGTCGGCGACGTTCAGGACGTCGTCGATCTCGGCCGGGTCGTAGATCTCCGGGACGCGGCTGGCCCCGAAGCCGGGGATCTGCCGCGGTCCGGCGGGGGCCCCGAAGATGACCGAGCCGACGGCGTCCACGGCGACGACCTTGAGGTTCGGGTGGTCCTTGCGCAGACGTCGGGCAATGCCCTGGATCGAGCCGGTGGTGGACACCGCTGCCACCAGGTAGTCGATGGGGCCGTCGACGGCGTCGAGGATCTCCGCGCCTGCGGTTTCGTGGTAGGCGTGCCAGTTGAGCTCGTTGGCGTACTGGTTGATCTGCGTGGCGTTCGGGAGTGAATCCACCAGCTCACGGGCGCGTTGAACGCGGGAGTGCAGGAATCCGCCTGCCGCGTCCGGTTCGGTCACCATTTCGACCTCGGCACCGAACAGTTCCAGCAGGCGCAGGTTCGTCGGCGAGGTCTTGGGGTCGACCACGGCGGTGAAGGACAGGCCGTGCAAACCGGCTGCCATGGCCAGGGCGATGCCGAGGTTGCCGGAGGTGCTCTCCACCAGCCGCATCCCTGGTCGAAGGGTTCCGTTGGCCAGGCCTTGTTCGATGATGAACCGCGCGGGGCGGTCCTTCATGCTGCCGCCGGGGTTGAGCATCTCCAGCTTGGCGAGCACTTCCACATCGGGTTCGGGGAAACACCGGCTGAGTCGCACCATCGGGGTTGAGCCGACACAACCGATCACCGAATCGTGGATCACTTCGAACCTCCAGGTCTTCGGGGCGCACTTCGGTGCGCCACCGCGATGAGAAGAAGCGGAAAGCATGAACCGATGCGCATGCGACGACGCAGGAGCCGAAAAACCGGCTGCAGCGGGGTTGCGTCACCGCCGCGCTAAGAGGACATCCCGTTCAGCGAAACGAATTCAGGCAGGCGAGGAAGAACACGGAGAAAGTGCGTGTTCAGCAAGAGTTCGCTTGCGATTCAGCTGGACGGGAATCCGATTCGGGAATCAGGTTCGTGCGATGCACGCGAAGTGGAGGAAAGCAGTTCCAGATGGTCTCCACGGTGGCCGGGAGAACCAATGCCGAAGACGCCGTGCCCACGCAGGCTCAGCGAACAGCGCTGCGACCGCCGTCGCGGCGAACGCCAGTGCCAGGAGGAGGAACCCCAGTTCAGCGGGGGTGTTCAGCTGCCTGGTAGGTGCGACGGCGCTGTAATCGGGCCCCGCGTCGCAATACGGGGCCTGGTGGCCGTGATCGCCGTCGTGGCTGGTGGCGGCGGCATCCGAGACCGCGGGAACGTGGGTGTCGTGGTCGTGGGTGTGCCCCGACGCTTCACCGTGGTGCGAACTCGCCGAATTGGTCAGCGACATCATCGCTGCGTGTCCGGGAAGCGCGTGTGCGGGCAGGAGCACGAGGGGAACGAGGAGAAAGCCCAGCACGAGCAGGGGAAGTGCGAGCCACTTCCCCGAGCCGTGTTGCCGTGCCGTTAACTCCTTCACGGGCACCACACTAGAGACGTCGTCCAGAGGCCGCGAAGCCGTATGTCATCTCTCACACGATGGATTCGGGAGTTGATGTCCGCGCTGGGGAATCGGTGCATAGCAAGCTCGAATCGGACGAGGCCGGGCGGTTATTCGTGGTGGATCGAATGAATGGCGCCGAGCGGGTCTCTGCGGGCAGATAATTCGGACATCGCGAGACCGGTGCCCGTTCAGAGTGCGCGCACCTGGCTCGGGGGAAGAGCGTGTTCTCGTCCCCCGAGCCAGGCCGGGCGAGGTCAGCCCGGGGGAAGCAGCTGCTTCATGGTGTCGATCTCGGCCTGCTGGGTATCGATGATCTGCTGAGCCATCTGCTTGGCCTCGGGGAACTGGCCAGCGCTGAGCTCGGTCCGGGCCATCTCGATCGCCCCTTCGTGATGCTTGATCATCATCGACAGGAAGGCCTGGTCGAACTCCGGACCCGAGGACTGCCCGAGCTGGTTCATCTCCTCCGGCGACATCATCCCGCCGCCGGATCCGCCATGGCCGCCGTGATCCATTCCCGGCATCCCGGAGGGTGCTCCGGCGCCCCAGCTCTGCAGCCACCCGGTCAACTTCTCGATCTCCGGCCCCTGCGCGGCCTGGATCTGCTCAGCCAGCTTCTTGACCTCCGGAGACTGCGCGCGGTCGGCCGCCATGCGTGACATCTCGATGGCCTGCTGGTGGTGCGGGATCATGCCCTGGGTGAAGGTCACGTCCGCCTGGTTGTGGGCTGCCTGCCCAGGTGCCTGCTGCTGGCCGGCGCTGGGTGGTGTTCCATGCCCCGGCATGTTCGCCATGTCGTCACCGCCGGAACATCCGGCGGTCACAGCCGCCGCCGTGGCGACGACCGCTGCGGCGGTGAGCACACGCGTGCGCTTCATCATGAAGATTCCTCACGTCTTGCTGGTGGATGCGAAAAGCAAATGCGTGGTCAAAGGCTGAAAACGCCGTTGATCAGCACCGCATCACGCACAGCACGGCGAGACGTCGAGCAACAGGAATCGGAGGGCGCCCGCGCATGCCTGGCGGAGTCGAGCTGCGCGCCGGGCCGGCTGCGGTCGGGCCCGGACCGCGCCGGAACGCCATGAGAACGAACGCGGCGAATCCGATCAGGATCGCCAGGCAAAGGTGCAACACATCGTGGCCGGACGAGAACGGGGCGCCGCTGTGCTCACCGGCATGGCGACACTCGCACCCGTCGTCGGCCGTGGCCGTGATCGGCGCCGCGCTCATCGCGAGGGTGTGCGCCGGCGGGCTCTCGGAGACATGCGGCCCCGGCGCGTGATGCATGAGCACCACGCCCAACGCGAGGGCGACCAACAGCCCCCACCGGGCGACCCGGGACCGCACGTGCATGCGCCCGACCATACCGGGGGCGGGTATCTACACGCAGGCGGAGGGCGACCCGCGCCGCTCGTCAGGCGGAAAGGGCCAGGCGGCGACACCAACGGCTACAGTGGGCGGCCGTCGACGAACGTCGACCCTTCGAGCTTCAAGCGCTGGGTGCGAGCAGTGGTGATGTCTTCGATCAGCAAGGCCGCATCCGTTGCCGGCTCGCCGTACCTGCGGCTCGCCGTCCTCGGCATCGGGCTCGCCGTTGCCATCGTTGCCGGAGTGTGGCTCGGGCCCGATGCGCCGCTGCTGGACATCCGAACCTGGCGAGAAGCGAGTACCTGGTGGACACCGATGCTCTTCGTGCTGTTCTTCGGGGTGGCTGCACTCGTGTTCGCGCCCAGGCCCGCGCTGTCCACCATCGCCGGAATCTTGTTCGCCCCGCCGGTCGCCGTGCTCGTGGTGGTGACCGGCACCGTGCTGGGAGCGGGGTTGGCGTTCGGCGTCGCACGCCTGCTCGGGCGCGATGCGCTGGCGCCTCTGCTCCGAAGGGGCCGCTTGAACGCTCTGGACTCCGCGTTCGCGAGGCGAGGCTTCACGGCAACTGTGATCTGCCGGTTGCTTCCGATCCTTCCCTACGGCGTTGTCAACTACGGCGCCGGTGTGACCCGGGTGCGCATGTTGCACTTCCTCGCCGGAACTGCTGTGGGAACGCTTCCTGCCAACATCGTCTACATCACCGCGGGCAACGCCCTGGCCGCCGGTGCCGGTTGGATGCCCGCGATCTGGCTCGGACTCGCCGTGGCCGCCTTGGTCGGTGCGGGATGGCTGACGCGACGACTCGCGCACGCGCGCTCCGCGCCACCAGACGCCGCCCCTGAGAACGCCGTTCCACAGCGCTGACGCAGATCCCTCACCCCGGGCTCAGTCCCGTCATCGTGACAGCGATGAGCCGCCGCAGAGCGCTAGTCGCGAGGTCTCGCGCGATGGGTTCGCGATTCGGTGTCCCCGCCGCTGGGGAACCGGCGCAGTGGGCGGTCGCGAGGAGACCGACGTTCCGGACCGAACTGGTGCCGCGTGGGCGGGCGACGGGTCCTTAGACTGGGTCCGCGCCCGGCACGGCCTGTTCGTCGACAACGCGAAACGGAGTGCGAACGATGCGACACCTGCGGCTACCTTCCGGCGGCGAACTGCCCGTGTTGGGGCAGGGCACCTGGGGCATGGGCGAGCGCGGTTCGGACCGCGCGGCGGAGGCCGCGGCGCTGCGACGCGGACTCGACCTCGGCATGGGTCTGATCGACACCGCTGAGATGTACGGCAGTGGTGGTGCCGAGGAAGTGGTCGGCGAGGCGATCGGCGGTCGGCGGGACGAGGTTTTCCTGGTCAGCAAGGTGTTTCCGCACAACGCCGGCCGGCGGGACGCGATCGAGGCGTGCGAGCGCAGCCTGCGTCGGCTGGGGACCGATCATCTCGATCTCTACCTGCTGCACTGGCGTGGCGGAACGCCGTTGTCCGAGACGCTCGAAGCGTTCGAGGATCTGCGCGACAGCGGCAAGATCGGTCATTTCGGGGTCAGCAACTTCGACTCCGACGACATGCGAGAGCTGTGGGCGCAGGAGGGTGGCAGCGGTTGCGCGGTCAACCAGGTGCTCTACAACCTCACGCGGCGGGGGATCGAGTTCGACCTGCTGCCGTGGTGCCGGGAGCGGAAGTTGCCGGTGATGGCGTACTCACCGATCGAGCAGGGCCGGGTGCTCGGGGATCCGGTGTTGGGGCGGGTCGCGGAGCGCCACGGGGTCACGCCCGCGCAGATCGCCATCGCCTGGGTCCTGGCCGGTGAGGGCTTCTGCGCGATTCCGAAGGCCGCGACTCGCGGCCACGTCGAGGAGAACCACGCAGCCCTGGAGATCCGGTTGTCGGCGGACGATCTCGCCGAGCTCGACGCGCAGTTCCCTGCGCCGGACCGGGCGACCCCGTTGGAAATCCTCTGACACCGTGAGGATCAGGCTGCGTGGCTGAACGGCAGGGCCAGGCTCTTCTGAGGCCGGTCAGTCGGGGCGCAGTCCCGCCAGCGTGACCGTGACGAGCCTTCTCAAGGCGTCCTGGGAGCTCAGCCCGGCCGCGGCCGTGAGCGAGTGCAGGCAGAAGTTCGCCAGCTCGTCGGGCGCCACGTCATCGCGGAACTCCCCGTTCCGCACGCCTTCGGCGATCAGGTGTCCGAGGAATCCGGTCAGGTGCTGCTGGGCTTGGGCGACGTGCTCGCCGCGGTGCAGCAGCGTGGCGATCTCCGCGCCGTGCCTCTGGTGGGAGATCTGCGCGAACTCCCGCAGCACGGCTTCGAGCCGTTCCGCCGGGGTGCCGGCGCCGTGGCCGATCTTGGCGAGGTGCTGGAGGTGGTCGGAGACCTGCCGCTCGTGCCACGCGAAGAGGATCGCCTCGATGTCCGGGAAGTACTTGTAGAGCGTCGCCCTCCCGATCCCGGCCTTCGTGGCGATCCGCGACATCGTCACCGCGTGCAGGCCCTGCTCGGCCACCAGCTCGGAGGTGGCGTTCAGGATCGCGTCACCGACCTCGCGCCGGTGCTCTTCCACCGTCTCGTTCCACAACCTGGGCACCCTGCGAACTATACGCACCGTCACTCCGCAGACATCACGTCATGCCATGGACAACATGTATCGTAAAAAATGTCGAAGCGAGCGAGTGACGAGGACACGACATGGCAGCCGCACCCCAGCCTCCCGAGACCCCCGGCGCGGGCGACTCCGGCCCCGCGACGCCGCGCTGGGTGAAGGTATTCGCGGTCATCGCTCTGGCCCTGCTGGTGCTGTTCGTGGTCGTGCACCTAGCGGGCGGCGGCATGGGCGGTCACCTGCCGTGATGTCGCCGGGAGTCCGCAAGGTCGCGCTGACCGCGCACGTGGCGTCCTCCGTCGGTTGGTTCGGCGCGGTCGCCGCGTTCCTCGCGCTCGCCGTCGCCGGGCTGGCGAGCGGTGATCCCGAACCGGCCCGAGCCGCGTACCTCGCGATGGAGCTGACCGGCTGGTTCGTCATCGTGCCGTTGAGCCTCCTCTCGCTGATCACGGGTGTCGTGCAGGCGTTGGGCACGCAGTGGGGCTTGTTCCGGCACTACTGGGTTCTGGTGAAGTTCGTGATCACCGCGCTGGCCACCGCCGTTCTGCTCGTGCACATGCGGCCGGTGAGCCACCTGGCCGAACGAGCCGAATCCGGCGCCCTGCAGGTGCAGGTCCTCGCCGACGCCGGAGCCGCCGCCGTGGTGCTGCTCGTCGCGATCGGGCTCTCGGTGTTCAAGCCGCGAGGGCTGACCCGCCGCGGCTGGCGCGCACTGCAACGACCCGACCGCGCCGGCACCGCTCGAACGACCACGCCTAGCACTAGCGGCAGGACCCGGTGCGAGTTCGCAGTCGAGGTGCGGCCTTTCACGCGTCGGTGAGGGGTCTCCTGTGGACTGCGACGGTGACGTCGTGGTCGTTCGCTCCCGCTGCTGAATGACGGCGTTGCACCCGAAGTTCTACAACCCAGGTTCGGTCGACGCTTTGACGAGGAGCGTCGTCACGGAGGGCACCGCGGAGCCGTGGTCGGCCTCGGCTTGGAACTGCGTCACCTACCGGAGCGGGGTGCGCGCGAGGGCGGGTGATAATGGACCGGTGCTTCTTCTCATCGTCGAGGATGACGACCACGTCGCGCACGCGCTGATGGCGGTGCTCGTGAAGCACGGCTTCGAGATCGTACGAGCCCGCACCGGCCGGCAGGCGCTGGAGGCGTTGGCGCGCGAACCCGATCTCGTCTTGCTCGACCTCGGGTTGCCCGACGTCGACGGCTTCGACCTGTGCCGGCGGATGCGGCAGCGGTTCGACCGACCGATCCTGGTGGTCACCGCTCGCACCGATCGAAGTGCTCGGATCCACGGGCTCAACTTGGGCGCCGACGACTACGTGGTCAAGCCCTACGATGTCGGTGAGTTGATCGCCCGAATCCACGCGGTGGCAAGACGCAGCGCACAACGCAGCGAGCTGAGCGCCGGAGGTGCGGCCACCTCGAGGACTGCGGGCCCCATCAGCGTTGACGTCGATGCCCGCGAGGTCACCGCCGACGGACGGCCCGTGCGGCTGACTCGGAAGGAGTTCGACTTGCTGGCGATGTTGGCGCGCCAGCCCGGCGTCGTCTTCAGTCGAGAGCAGATTCTCAGCGAGGTGTGGGGTACGCACTGGCAGGGCAGCCAGCGCACGCTGGAGGTGCACGTGGCATCGTTGCGGACCAAGCTCGGCCTCTCCGACGTGGTGCAGACCGTTCGGGGAGTCGGCTACCGGCTGAGGCCCTGAGCCGTGCGCGGCCGAATCAACGTCCTCCTGCTCGGACTCGTCGTGTGCTTGCTGCTCGCGCTCAGCGTGCCGCTGGCGTGGTCGATCGCGGCCCGCGCGACGGAAGGCGTGTTCGCCGACCGGCTCAACGATGCCGAGCGGTTCGCCGGTCTGGCTGAGCAGGCGACGACCGACGCGGACTTGCCGTGGCTCAACTCCGAGCTGGCGCGTTACCAGCAGGTCTACGGCATCAGCGCCATCACGCTCGACCGCGATGGCGCGGTGCGTGCCGGTGCGGCACCGTCCCACCAGGCGCTCATGGCGGACCCTTCCGTGCACGCGGCCTTGTCCGGACGGCGCGGCGAGCCACCACCGCTGGTGGCTCCCTGGGACCACCGCCCGCTCGTCGTGGCGGTACCGGTGTTGCGCGCAGGCGACGTCGTGGGAGCGGCGGTGACGATCTCGCCCACCACCTCGCTGCGGCAGCAGGTCGCCTGGTGGTGGGGTCTGGTCGCGGGCGGGGTGCTCCTCGCGGTCGCGGTGTGCGCATGGGTGACCGACCGCCTCGCGCGCTGGGTGCTGCGCCCGGTGCGCGATCTGGACGCGACCACGCACGAGATCGCGCAGGGGCGCTTTGACGCCCGGGTCACCGGCACGGCAGGGCCCCCGGAGCTGCGCCGCCTGACTGCGTCGTTCAACTCCATGGCTGACGCGGTGCAGACCGCCTGGCAGCGCCAGCGGTCGTTCGTCTCGGACGCCTCGCACCAGTTGCGCAACCCGCTGAGCGCGCTTCTCCTGCGACACCAGGCGCTGGGGATGGACCTGCCGTCGGAGCTGCGCGGGGAGTGGGCGGACGCGCAGGCGGAGGCTCGTCGGCTGGCCCGCATCCTCGATGAGCTGTTGGCGCTGGCCACGGCCGAGGAGTCCGTGTCGCCGCCGACGGAGATCTGGCTCGGAGAGCTGGTCGATGAGCGGTTCGCCTCGTGGCGGTCGAACGCGGACGAGCGCGCCATCGAGCTCGAACGCACTGGTGCGGAGGTGCGAGGCTTCGCCGACTCGACCGCGCTGAGCAGCGCTTTGGACGCGATCGTCGACAACGCGATCAAGTTCAGCCCGGACGGCGCGCAGGTGACTGTGGATGTCGGCAGAGCTGGTGACGAGGCGATCATCACCGTCCTCGACGAGGGGCCGGGACTGACCGCAGACGAGTTCGCCAGGATCGGGAACCGGTTCTGGCGGAGCCCGCGTCACCAGAACATCGAGGGCTCCGGGCTCGGCGTGAGCATCTCGAAGGCGCTGCTCGCCTCCTTCGGAGGGCACCTGGAGGTGCGCAACCGCGAACGGGGGCTAGCGGTCTCGGTGTTCGTTCCCGTGCCTCCTGATCAGCGCTTGACCTCGCGGTAATAGCGCAGAGCGCCTTCGTGCAGGGGCACGGGGCTGGTGGCGATGGCGGCGCGGCGGTCGAGCTGTGCCGCGGTGGGGACCGCGCGTTCGATGCGCTCCCGGTCCTCGAAGATCAGCTCCAGCACGGCGTGGACCAGTTCCGGCTCAGTCGAAGTGCTGGTCACCAGCAGGTCCGGCACGGCGATGGTGTCGATCAGGGTGCCGTTGCCGTACACGCCGCGCGGGATGCTCGCCGCGCGGTAGTACGGGCCGTGCCGCACCCGCATCCACCCCAGCAGGTCGCCGAGCGGGAGCAGGCGGATGGGACGTCGCCGGGCCAGTCGCACGAGGCTGCCGGTGGGGAGCCCGCCTTGCCAGAACAGGGCGTCCAACGTCCCGCGGTCCAGGGCGGAGAGGGCCTCACCGAAGTCGAGCCGTTCCACGGACACTCGACCGAGCAGCCCGCTGACTTGCAGCAACCGCCCGGCGACCAGCGCGCTCCCGGAACCCGATGGCCCCACCGACACCTTGCGCCCGGCCAGGTCCGAGATCCGGCGCAGGGACGACTCACCCGCCACGACCAGGTGGATGTAGTCGTCGAACAGCCTGCCCACGGCCTGCGGCGGTCGGCGCAGGGCGAAGGGCGACTGACCGTGCTGAGCTGCGGCCGCTGCGTCAAGCGCTGCCAGGCCGAAGGTGCCGGGGATACCAGCGGCCTGGCTCAAGTTGTCCACGGTTCCGCTGGTGGTCACGGTTGAGACCCGCGCTCCGGGCAGCCCGTCTGCCAGGACAGCCGCCAGCTCGCGACCGTACGCGTGGAAGAACCCCGTGGTCTCGCCGGTGGCGACCGCGACAGCCGTGCCGGGGGCACCGTCGTGCGAGTCCGACGCAGAGCAGGCCGCCGTCGCTGCAGCCAGCGACAGCAGCCCGCGTCTGCTCAGCCTGCCTGCGTGCACGGCCCTATCCTCCGTGCCCGGAGCGGATCTGTCATCGGGTGGGCTCCGGGGTGGTCTCGGACTCGTCCCGGGAACCCGTCTTGTCGAGCACGGCTGCAGCCAGCGAGTTGCCGAAGACGTTGACCGCGGTGCGGGCCATGTCGGCGAGGAAGTCCACACCCATCAGGAGCGCGATGCCCTCAACCGGTAGACCGAGGCTCTTGCCGGCGGCCATCAGCACGACGATGGAAGCCGAGGCGACCCCCGCCATGCCCTTCGACAGCACGACCAGCACCAGCACCATGGTCAGCAGAGCACCCGCGCTGAGGTCCATCCCGTAGGCGTTGGCGAGGAAGACCAGGGCGACGGCCTGGTACAGCGTGGAACCGTCGGTGTTGAACGAGTATCCGAGCGGCACGACGAATGACGAAGTGCTGCGCCGAACCCCGTGCTCCTCCAACTTGCGCAGAAGCGGAGCCAGCACGGACTCCGAGGAACGGGTCACGAAGGCGATACCGGCCAGGCCTCCTACCGCGCGCACCAGCGGAACGTATCTGACCCGGAACAGCGCGGCCACGATCGGGAACAGGACCAGCAGAACGACCGCGAGTCCCAAGTAGACGACTCCGAGGAAGCCCAGCAGCCCTGTCATTCCCGCCAGTCCGTAGTGCGCGACGTCGTAGGCGAGAAAGCCGAGGATGCCCAGCGGGGCCAGCCGGATGACGAACCCGACGACCTTGAACATGACCTCGCTGACGGCATCGAGGACCGAGCGAACGGGCGCCGCCTTCTGGCCGACCGCGGCCAGGCCGACACCGAAGAACACCGCGAACACCAGCACGGCGAGCAGGTTGCCTTCCGCGAAGGCCTTGAACACGTTGTCGGGCACGGCGTGCAGGAGGAGCTGCGCGAAGTCAACCTCCGCCGGTTTGCCGTCACCGGGCAGCTTGCTGGTGTCGCCACCGGAGATCGCCATGCCGGTGCCGATGTCGAAGAACTTCGCGAGGCCGATGGCGACGAGCAGGATCACAGTCGTGATGACCTCGAAGTACAGGATCGTTCGCCAGGCCAGCCTGCCGAGGTGCTTCACCGAGTCCATCTGCGTGATGCCCAGCACGATGAGGGGGAACACCAGCGGCAACACGATCATCTCGACGAGTCGGATGAACACGTCGCCGAGGATCTTCATGTGCTCGCCCACGTCAGGCGCGACGAATCCGATGGTGCCGCCGATGACCATGGCGAGCAGAGCCTGCACGCCCATCGGCAACCGCCACCACCGACGTCTAGCGCCGTTGTTCGCCTGGTCCACGCGCTGCGGGGCCGCCTCGCTGCTCGTGCTCACAGCTGCACCTCCTCCGGATTCCACCGCGCTCTCAAACACGGCGTGGGCTTTCGCATTGGAGCGAGACGGTAAGCACCGCGTGTGCCGCCGGTCACCGGAGTTGAGCAAGAGTTGAGCTTTCCCGGAATTGAGGAAGATTTGAGGTTTCTGACCATTCCGTTTCAGGAGCAGGGAAAACCGTTGTGCGCGCAGTGTTGATGTGGCTCCGCGCCCGTTGACCGCCTCGGCCCCGGGAGGCAGCATCCACGTCGCATCACCCCAGTTTGTCCACTATGGACGGGGAAGATCTCCGGGAGGCGTCATGGCATCGCGAACCGAGCACGATCTCATCGGCAATCGGGAAGTTCCCGGAGAGGCCTATTACGGGGTGCACACCGCGCGGGCGGTGGACAACTTCCCCATCAGCGGAACGGCGATCTCGTCGTACCCAGATCTGATCGACGCGCTCGCCTCGGTCAAGGCGGCTGCCGCCAGCGCGAACCGCGACCTCGGGCTGCTCGACGGAGATCGGGCGGGAGCCATCGTACGAGCGTGCGCCGAGATCCGCGCCGGCGCGCTGCACGACCAGTTCGTGGTCGACGTGATCCAGGGGGGCGCTGGCACTTCGACCAACATGAACGCCAACGAGGTCGTCGCCAACCGCGCGTTGGAACTGCTGGGACGTCCACGGGGCGATTACGAGCACCTCCACCCCCTGGAGCACGTCAACCTCGGGCAGAGCACCAACGACGTCTACCCGACGGCCATCAAGCTCGCGCTGGTGTCGGGCTTGCGGGAGCTCCGCGCGGTCATGGGCGAGCTCGCTGAGGCATTCGGTCACAAGTCCGCGGAGTTCGCTGATGTGCTCAAGATGGGCCGAACGCAGTTGCAAGACGCCGTACCGATGACGCTGGGCCAGGAGTTCGCCTCGTACGCGATCATGCTCGGGGAGGACCGTGAACGGCTCGGCGAGGCCACCGACCTTCTGTTGGAGATCAACCTCGGGGGCACCGCCATCGGAACCGGGATCAACACCCACCCCGACTACGCCGCACGCGCATGCGCGCACCTGGCTGAGATCAGCGGAGTTCCCGTGCGCACAGCTGACAACCTCGTCGAAGCCACCCAGGACGCCGGTGCGCTCGTCCAGCTCTCCGGCGTGCTCAAGCGGGTCGCTGTCAAGCTGTCGAAGACCTGCAACGACCTCCGACTGACCTCCTCCGGACCGCGAGCCGGGCTCAACGAGATCAACCTGCCCGCTGTTCAGGCCGGGTCGAGCATCATGCCGGGCAAGGTCAACCCGGTCATCCCGGAAGTCGTCAACCAGGTCGCTTTCGAGGTCATCGGCAACGACGTCACCGTCACTCTGGCCGCTGAGGCCGGTCAGCTCCAGCTCAACGCGTTCGAACCGATCATCGTTCACAGCGTCTTGAAATCGCTGACCCACCTCACTTCCGCTTGCGGGGTGCTCAGCACGCGCTGCATCTCGGGGATCACCGCGAATCGGGACCACCTGGACGAGACGGTTCGCGGTTCCATCGGCCTGGTCACGGCCCTGACGCCCTACCTCGGCTACGCCAACGCGACCGCGATCGCCCAGCAGGCGCTGAACAGCAACCGCACGATCACCGAGCTCGTCCTCGAAAACGATCTGATGTCACCGGCCCAGCTCGACACCCTGCTTCGACCTGAACAGCTCACCCGGCCACGCGCCATTTCCGAGTGACGTGATCGCGGGCTGCGGCTCGTCGAGCGCCGGTGACATGATGGTCGCTCGTGGAGCTGAACCAGTTGCTCGGGCGGATCGTCGATGAGGTCGCACCGCTGCGCGGGAGCGGGGTGGTCGCGGACTACATCCCGGCGCTCGCGAGGGTCGATCCCGCGCATTTCGGCATCGCGATCGCGGACATCGAGGGGAGCGTTCGCGGGGTCGGCGATTGGCGGATGCCGTTCTCTGTGCAGAGCATCTCGAAGGTCTTCACCCTCGCGCTCGTGCTGGCAGGCAGCGATGAGGCGCTGTGGCGCCGCGTCGGCCGGGAGCCCTCCGGCAACGCCTTCAACTCCCTGATCCAGCTGGAGCACGAACGGGGCATCCCGCGGAACCCGTTCATCAACGCGGGTGCGCTGACGGTCACCGACGAGCTGATCTCGCAGGTCGGCGACGCCAGCGGCGAGCTGCTGGCGTTCCTGCGCGCCGAGAGCGGAAACCCGGACCTGCGGGTCGACGGGGAGGTGTCGGCCTCGGAGGCCGCCCACGCAGACCGCAACCTGGCGCTGACCCACTTCATGGCGTCCTACGGCAACATGCGCAATCCGGTGGCGACGGTGCTCGACCAGTACGTCCGGCAGTGCTCGATCGAGATGAGCTGCCGCGACCTGGCGCTGGCCGGGCGGTTCCTCGCCGCGCACGGCGTGCGCCGGGACGGTTCGGAGCTGCTCACACGCAGGCAGGCCAAGCGGGTCAACGCGATCATGCTCACCTGCGGGACCTACGACGCCGCAGGCGATTTCGCCTACCGCGTGGGGATTCCCGGCAAGAGCGGTGTCGGCGGCGGGATCCTCGCGATCGTGCCGGGGCGCTGCGCGGTCGCGGTCTGGAGCCCGGGGCTGGACGCGCGCGGCAACTCGGTGGCCGGCGTGGCGGCCCTCGACCACTTCACCACCCTGACCGGCTGGTCGATCTTCTGACCGGATAGGTCAGTTCAGGGCGTTGGCGAGGCGGGAGCCGAGGTCGGTGAGGGTGTTCTCGTCGCCGGGGACGTCGGGTTGCCAGGGCAGCGTCAGACCTTCGTCCTGGTGGGCCTCGGGGCAGCGTCTCCTGATCGGGGGTTCGCGGAGGGCGGTGTCCGGTGGGTTGGGGGACGATGGGGTTCCGGTCGGCGGCGCGAGGCGCGGTCGCACATCCGTTCGGCTCCGTTGTGGGCGGGAGCGCGTGTTCAGGTGGCTGAATTTACGTTCAGGTTGTTCGTGGTCGGGCAGACGGAGCGCTCCCAGGCCGCGAAGACCAACCTGCGTGCCGTGTGCGAACACCGGGTTCCCGGCCGCTACGAGATCGAGGTCGTCGACGTCGCCGAGCGTCCCGACCTGGCCGGGGAGCAGCGCATCCTGGCCACGCCGACGGTGGTCAGGCTCGCGCCGTTGCCGCAGCGACGGGTGATCGGGGACCTCTCGGACCATCGCCGCATCACGGCCGCCCTCGGCCTGCCCGATGCCGATGCGCTGTTCTCGGAAGGAGGGTGACTCGGTGAGCAGCAGCGATGCGATCGAACGACTTCCGACCGGCATCAGCGGCTTCGACCAGGTCGCGTTGGGCGGACTGCCCGCCCGGCGGTCCACGCTGGTGACGGGGACGACCGGAAGCGGCAAGACGCTCTTCGCCGTCGAGTTCCTCGCCCACGGCATCCGCGCCCACGACCAGGCCGGGGTCTTCGTCACGTTCGAGGAGACCGCCGCGGCCATCCGCCGCAACGCCCGGTCGATGGGCAAGCCCATCGAGCTGTGGGAACGCGAGGAGAGGTGGACCTTCGTCGACGCTTCGGACGACGTCGAGGAGACCGCCACCGTCGGCGACTACGACTTCGCAGCGCTGGTCGCCCGCATCGAACACGCGGTCCGCCGCACGGGTGCGACGCGCGTCGCGCTCGACTCGATCGGCGCGATCCTCACCCGGTTCAGCGATGCCGGAAACATTCGCCAGGAGTTGTTCCGGATCGCTACGGCTCTCGAGCGGATCGGCGTCACGTCGGTGCTGACCGCTGAGCGAACGGCGGAGCACGACGGCGTGTCGCGGTTGGGCGTCGAGGAGTTCGTGCTCAACAACGTGATCATCCTCCGCAACGTCCTGAGCCACGAACAGCGCCGCCGGACCATCGAGATCGTCAAGTTCCGCGGCGCCGCCCACCGCACCGGCGAGTGGCTGTTCGCCATCGACCCGGAAGAGGGGATCGTCGTCATGCCCCTGGCGTTCCTCGGGAAGCCGGCGCGTGCCTCGCGGACCCGCGTGTCCTCGGGCAACGCCGAGCTGGACGAGATGTGCGGTGGCGGCTTCTACCGGGACGCGATCGCTCTGCTCAGCGGCTCGTCGGGTGCGGGCAAGACGTTGGCCGGACTGCACTTCGCCGCCTCCGCGCTCGACGCCCAGGAGCGATGCCTCTTCTACACCTTCGACGAGACCCGCGAGCAGCTCGTGCGCAACGCCGCGGGCTGGGGCCTGGACCTGGACGCGATGGAGGAGACCGGGCTGCTGCGGGTGGTGTCGGAGTACCCGGAGGAGTCGTCGATGGAGGACCACTTCATCCGGCTGCGGCGCAACGTCACCGAGTTCGCGCCCCGCCGCATGGTGATCGACACGCTCTCCGCGCTCGAACGGATCACCAGCCCGCGGGCGCTGCTGGACTTCCTCGTCGCGCTGGGGGCCGTGCTGCGGCCCCGCGAGATCACCGCACTGCTCACCTCGGCGGCCGGCCCCCGTCTCGCACCGTCGCTCACCCCTGACCTCGCCGTGGAGATCGCCAGCCTCGCCGACATCACGATCCTGCTCCGCGACTTCGAGCACGGCGGCGAAGTCCGGCGGGCCATCGCCGTCGTCCAGGCTCGGGGCACAGCGCATGACCACCGCATCCGCCAGGTGGACATCGACGGTCTCGGCATGCACATCGGCGAACCCCTGCACGGCGTGTCCCGCGCCCTGTTCGCCACGCCGTTGGTTCCCGAGCAGCCGCAACGGCCGACAGAGCCGCGTTAGCCGGGGGAACGGTGATCGGATGAGCGACCGGTCGAACCCTCGATCCAGCGGAGAAGCCGAAGGACGGACGTCCGGCTCTCCGTTCCAGAGGGGTGGGGACCAGCACCTGGTGACGGCCTCGGCGGACGGGATCGTCGCGGTCGACCACCGAGGGATCATCCGCTCGTGCAACCCGGCCGCCGAGGTCATGTTCGGCCGATCGGCGGGAGAGCTCGTCGGAACACCCTTCGGCTTTCCGGTGGTCGCCCAGGAAACCAGCGAGATCGACCTGCTCGCACCCGGCAGGCCACCGCGGGTGGCCGAGATGCGCGTGACAGCCACGACCTGGCAGGGCGAACGCATCCACGTCGCGGCCCTGCGCGACGTCACGCGCCGCAAGGAGGTCGAGCACGACCTCGAAAGCGCCCTGGAACGCCAGACGACGATCGTCGCGGTCGCCGCTCACGAGCTCCGCACACCGGTCGCCGAGATCAAGCTGCTCGTGCACCTCCTCCGGGACCACCTCTCCGCGAGCAGCGACCAGCACGGCGTCGAGATGGTCAACCAGGTGATCAACCGCATGGAAGGCCTCCAGGCGCTCCTGCGCAAGCTGCTCACCGCGTCCCGGATCGACGCGGAGGAGTCCCGCTCCTTCCCCGGACCCGTCGCGGTGCTCGCGCTCATCCTCGAACGGATCGCCGACTACGGGGACAAGGCCCAGGACGTGAAGGTCTCGTGCAGCCCGGATCTCGTGGCGTTCGTGGACCGCCAGGACTTCGCCGAGATGCTCATCATCTACCTGGAGAACGCCTTCATCTACGGAAGGCCACCCATCGAGGTTCGGGCCACCGAGCAGTCGGGCCGGGTGGAGGTCCGAGTGCGCGACAGCGGACCGGGAGTTCCGGCCGAGTTCGTGCCCCACCTCTTCGAGCGCTTCAGCCGCGAGCCGAACGCCGGGCGGGACGTCGAAGGAACCGGTCTCGGGCTGTGGATCGTCCGCAGCCTCGCGGAAGCCAACGGCGGAAGCGCCTGGTACGAGCCCGACGACGGGGGAGGCGCCTGCTTCTGCCTCCACCTGCGGAAACCCAGTCAACCTGATTGATCGGGCAGGAGCCGGCGGATCGCCGTGCAAACCCGAGGATCAGGGTGCGGTGACGGTGGGGTCCACGTAGTCGTGGAGGTTCCTCTCGCCTTGGAGGACTCCCGCTCGGGTCCAGGTGTCGAAGGTCGTCTGGAGTTGGTCCGCGAAGGCCTCGTCGAGGGGGATTCGTCGGTAGCCGGTTTGTTCCGGGCGGATCTGGGCGGCGACCTCCAGGGGTTGGCGGGCGAACTTCGAGTACCAGCGGTCGAAGTCCTGCGGGTTCTGCCTCGCCCACTCGTAGCTGCGGTCCACGCGGTCGGCGAAGTCGGCGATGGCCGCGCGCTTCGCGGGATCGCCCGCGGCCGCGTCGGTGGCGCTGAGGACGCTCAGCCCGCTGTTGATGCCCGCGCCGTCGGTGAGCACGCGTGCGCCCAGCTGGCCTCGGGTGCGGGCCGCGTAGACGCCCCACGTGGCCCAGGCGTCGATGCTCCCGGTGGAGAACGCCGAGCTCGCGTCGGTGGGGGCGAGGTAGTTGAGGGTGGCGTCGGATTGGCTGAGCCCGGCCTTCTGCAGGGCGCCCAGGACCAGGTAGTGGGCGACGCTGCCCCGGGTGCTGGGGGAGATGCGCTTGCCCTTGAGGTCGGCGAGGTCGCGGATCGGGCTGTCCTTCGGCACCAGGATGAACGTGCCCTTGCCGCCGTTGTTCCAGGCGGCGACCGCCTTGATCCGCGAGCCTCCGGCGATGGCCGACACGGTCGGGGAGTCCGCCGCGGAACCGATGTCGATCGCGTCGGCGCGCAGCGCCTCGTGCAGGTTGACGGCCGCCGGGAACTGGGACCACTCGATCTCGTAGGGCAGGTCGTCCAGGAGCCCGGCCGCGCGCAGCCGGGACTGCGTCTCGCCGGTCTGGTCGCCGACGCGGAGCACGACCTCGTCGTCGGAGGAGCCGCAGGCGGTCAGCGTCGCGACGGCGGTGAGCAGGATTGCGAGAACGGCGATGAGCCGGCGTTTCGGCGGGAGGGAGAACACCGTGTTCCTTCCAGGTCAGCGGTTGGCGAGCTCTTGGCGGACCAGCGGCAGCAGGTGGTGGCCCCAGTCGACGACGTCCTCCAGCGGCTCGTAGCCGCGGATCAGCAGCGTCGTGACGCCGATGTCGACGTAGTCCAGCAGCGCTCGGGCGACGGTCTCCGGACTTCCCACCAGCGCCGTGGAATTCCCGGCCGCACCGGTGGCCTTCGCCGGTGCCGTCCACAGTGCTCGGTCGTGCCGGTCGCCCTTGTCGGCGGCGTCGAGCAGCCGCTGCGAGCCGACACCGCGCTCCGCCGACGGGAACGCCAGCATCGTGCCCGGCGAACCGGGGTTGCGCGAGGTGATCGTGTCGAGGATGCCGTGCGCGCGTTCCCACGCCTCGGCGTCCGTGCGCCCGATGATCGGCCGGAACGACACCGAAATCCCCACGTCGTCGGGGTTCCTGCCGTGCTCGGCGGCGGACTTGCGGACCGCGGCGATCTGCGCCGCGGTCTCGGCCAGCGGCTCTCCCCACAGCGCGAACACGTCGGCGTGCTTCCCGCCGACGCGGTAGGCGTCCGCCGAAGACCCGCCGAAGTAGATCGGCAGCCGCCCGTCGACCGGCTTGACCTCGGAGTGCGAACCGGCGAAGCGGTAGAACTCGCCCTCGTGATCGATCGGCTCCTCGGCCTCCCAGACCCGGCGCACGACGTCCAGGTACTCGTCGGTGCGCCGGTAGCGGGCCGATTTGTCCGAGTAGTCGCCGTCGCGGCGCTGCTCGGTGTCGCTGGCGCCGCTGATGACGTGCACCGCCAGCCGCCCGCCGGTGAGCTGGTCGACGGTGGCGAGCTTGCGCGCGGCCAGCGTCGGAGCGACGAAACCCGGGCGGTGCGCGAGCAGGAAGCCCAGGCGCTCGGTGCGGGCTGCGGCGTGGCCGGCGACGGCGAAACCGTCGGCGTCCCACGAGTGGTAGCCGATCAGGACCCGGTCGAACCCGGCTTCCTCGTGGGCCTGGGCGAACCGGCGGACGTAGTCGGGGTCGACGGCCGGGCCGCTCGGCGGGCGGATCTCCGAGGTGTCGGCGGTGCGGATCATTCCCACGAACTCGACGGCCATCTGGCATCTCCGATCTGCCGTCCCACATTGCAATATTGACGTCCCACACGGTATGAACGTGGCAGGGTGGGCATCAAGGCCGACCACTATGTAGGAACAGCGAGGAGAAGTCCTTGTCAGGAAACGAGAACCGGCCCGGCGGCACCGCGGACTGGCACCAGAAGCTGGAGCACGTGCGCGGCGGCGGACTCACCTCCGACACCAACCAGACCTCCGGGATGCGGCGCTTCGAGGCCATCTCGGGCAAGACCGTCGGCTCGGAGAAGCTGTGGATGGGCCGCACCCACGTGGGCCCGGCCACCAACTCCGGCGACCACCACCACGGCGAGGCCGAGACCGCCATCTACGTGGTCTCCGGGCACCCCGTGTTCGTCTTCGCCGAGGGCGCCGAGGAGGTCCGGGTCGAGACCGAGCCGGGCGACTACATCTTCGTGCCGCCCTACGTCCCGCACCGCGAGGAGAACCCCTCCGCCGAGGAGGAGGCCGTGGTGGTCATCGCCCGCAGCACCCAGGAAGGCATCGTGGTGAACCTGCCGAGCCTGTGGGCCGAGGTCGACCCGAACGCCGAGAGCGACGGCGCATGTCAGAGCTGACCGCGGAACGGCGCTCGGGCACCCAGAGCGTGGACCGGGCGATGGCCGTCCTGCGCTGCTTCGAGAAGGCCGAGCAGCTGACCCCCACCGCCGTGGCCACGCAGCTCGGCCTGACCGTCAGCACCGCGCACCGCATCATGCGCGCCCTGCACACCGCCGACATGCTCGCGCAGGACCCGGCCACCGAGCGCTACTTCCTCGGTCCGACCACCGCGATCCTCGGCAGGCTGGCGCTGGAGCGCATGGGAACCACCGTCATGCACCCGGTCCTCACCGCGCTGCGCGACCGGACCGGCGAAGCCGTCAGCCTCGGCACGCGCATCGGCGACGAGGTGGCGGTGCTGGTGCAGATCCCGTCGACGCACCCGCTGCGCTACGACCAGGAACCCGGCGCCCGCAACCCGATCCACGTCTGCGCCATGGGCAAGACCCTGCTGGCATTCGGCACCGAGCCGGCCACCATGCCCGAGCCGTTCCCGCGCCACACCCCGACCACGATCACCACCCACGCCGAGCTCGCCGAGGAACTCGCCCGTATCCGGTCGCGGGGTCACGCGTTGAACAACGAGGAACGTCTCGTCGGCGTGCGGGCCGTGGCGGCCCCGGTGCACGACCAGACCGGGCACGTCATCGCCTCGGTCGTCGTCCAGGGACCCACCGTGCGCTTCGGCGACGACAGGATGGACGATCTGGTCGGCGCGGTCACCGACACGGCCCGAGAGCTGTCGTCGCTCTACCGGACGTCGGGTGGGGGTTAGCCCTACCTCCTCGCGCGGGGCAGCCTCCCCCGAAAGTGCGGGACAGCACCGGGGAACGGAGGGACAGACCCGACGATTCCAGCCGCGAAACGCGAAAGCATTCCTCTTAGTCACGGCCGGGTAGGGCTTCCCGGATCATCCGTCGAGAGAGGAATGGCGAAATGGACACCAAGAGCACCATTCGGCCCGTAGCCACCGACATGGACGGTGTCATTCGCGAGCACGGCGCCGCGCTGCTCTCCTACGCCACTCGTTTGACGGGGGACAGGTACCTCGCCGAGGACATCGTGCAGGAGACCTGGCTGCGGGCGTGGCGGCACGCCGACCGGCTCAGCAACGGCAACGGCTCGGTGCGCGGCTGGCTGCTGCGCGTCGCCCACAACGTCGCCGTCGACCAGCACCGCAGCCGCAAGGCGCGACCCACCGAGGTGGCGTTCGAGAGCGAGGAGCTGGCGAACCGGGCCGTGCAGTCCGCGCCCAGCGACGAGGTCGAGAGCCGGATGGTCGTCGACGAGCTGCTGGACCACCTCTCCCCGGCGCACCGCAGCGCGGTCGTCGAGGTCTACGTCACCGACCGCACCACCGCGTCGGCGGCCACCGCCCTCGGCGTTCCCGTCGGGACGGTGAAAAGCCGCCTGCACCACGCGATCCGGTCGCTGCGCACCCGGTTCGCGCCGCGCGTGCTGGAAGCCGCGTGACGCCTCAGCTCAGCGCGTCGCAGGGAGTCGCGTCGGGCACCTGGGCCTCGATGCGCACGTCGGCGAAGGTGATGTCCATCCGGCGCTGGGACCACACCAGGAACGGCGTGTTGACCCGCCGCTGGTCGAGCCCGCCGCCGACGAAGCACGACAGCGGGATCTTCACCGTGGTGCGGTGCTCCGGCTGGAGGTTGGCGAGCAGGTGGCTGGCCGGGACCTCGGAACGGCAGGGGAACTCGCAGTGCATCCCGATCTTCGTGGTCTCGCCGGTCGGCGGGGTGTGCACGATCGCGTCGAAGACCAGCGCCCCCTCGTTCGCGGAGTAGGCCGTGAGGTCCAGCGGGCCGCGAGGGCTGTTGGTCTGCAAGTACACCTGGGCGGGCTTGTCCTCCATCCAGGACACCCGCAGGCCCTCGTTGGCCGGGTCGGCGACCGCCTTGATCACCGAGCCCTGCTCGGTGCCCTCGTCGAAGATGTAGGAGCCGCCCCAGTTGACGTCGGAGCCGAGGTAGCCGGCGAAGGGTTCGAGCACCTTGCCGGCGAAGACCGGCAGCGGACCCTCCGGCGGAGCCGGTTTCTCGGCGACCGCGCCCCTGGTCGCGTCGGTGTCGTTGCCGGTGGTGGCGAACACGGTCACGCCCACGCCGATGACCAGGGCCGCCAGAGCCGCGACGGCGGGCACCAGCCAGCTCTTCTTGCGCGCGGGTTCCTCCGGAACGGTCTGGGGGACAACGGGTTCCGGGGTCCCTTGGGAGGCGGGAGCGGGTCGCGGCTGCGTCGCGGTGCGCGCGGCGCCCAGCGCGACGGTGAACTTCGGGTGCAGCGTGACCCGGACGGGCTTGTTGAACTCCTGGGACAGCATCTGCGCGACCAGCGGGACGCGGGACGAGCCGCCCGCGAGCAGCACCGCCGAGAGGTCGTCGGCGCGCAGCCCCGCCGAGGTCGTGGTGCGGTGCAGCGCCTCGGTGGTCAGCTGCACCGACGGCCGGATCATCTCGTTGAACTCCAGCCGCGTGATGGTCACGCCGCGCGGGCCGGAGGGCAGCGGGATCGTGAGGTTCACGTCCGGCTCGGTGGAGAGCTCTTCCTTGGCGCGCACGCACATCGCCTGGATCGTGGCGAGCGCGGAAGCCGCTCGGGGCTCGGTCGCGTCGAGTCGGCTGATCGCGCCGTCGAGCCGCTGGTCGATGTGGGCCAGCAGCGCCTCGTCGAAGTCGATGCCGCCCAGGTGCTCGATCCCCTCCGGAGTGCCCAGGATTTCCATGCGTCCGGCGCGCATTCGCAGGATCGTGGTGTCGAACGTGCCGCCGCCGAGGTCGTAGACGGCGACGACCTCGCCGTCTTCGAGCCTGCGCTCGGTGGAGTAGTGGGTGGCGGCCGCTTCCGGCTCGGTGATCAGGCGGAAGTCCTCCACGCCCGCCAGCCGGGGAACCTCGGTGAAGTGCTCCTGCCGGTAGGGGCCCCAGATCGCCGGGTAGGTCAGCGCGACGGATTCCGGCGCTGCGCCCATCTCCCGGGTCACGATGTCGAGGACGTCGCGCAGCTGCGCGGCCATCAGCGCCGCGGGCGAGTAGGCGGAGCCGCCGAGCACGAGCGGTGTGGGATCGCCCAGCCTGCGCTTGAAGTTCCGGGCCACCTGAGCCGGGTCGGACACCGCGCTCAGGGCGGAGTTCCCGGTCAGCAGCGCACCGTCCGGAGCCGGGTGCGCGACTGAGGGGATGACCACCTCGGATGACAGCGACACCATGCGGGTACCGCCCTCGCCGCTGACCGCGGCGGAGGTGAACGAAGTCCCGAGGTCGATGCCAACGCCGTAACGCACCTTGTGTGCTCCCTTCGCGTCAGCAAAAGATAATCACAACTCAGTTCGCGTCAACCCTATGTGAGCCGGGGAACCGTGGGGATAGCCCTACCATCGCAACGGGCTGGCACCCTTTTGCCGGGCAGCCGCTCGCGCGAGGCTGGGACGATGGTCGGGAGTGTGGGCAGGTACAACGTGCGGGGCGGCAGGTGGCTGCCCGGCTGGCTGCGCGTGCCCGGCCGCGGTGCCGCCGAGTACCGGTTCGAGCTGGAACGTGCGCTCAACGACGGCCCCGCGGCGGGCTTGTCGGCGCTGGCGGTCGAACTGGACCTGTTCTCCGCCGGGGTCGCCGACCTGCGCGTCTCCACCCGCATCGAGACGCTGCGGGAGACCGTCATCTCGCTCATCGAGAACCTGCGCCAGCTCGGCGGGGTGATCCACCCGCCGTTGCTCGCCGAAGGCCTGGAACCGACGTGCCTGTCCCTCGCCGAGCGCTACGACCTGCTGATCCGGCTGGATCTGCCGGAGCACGAGCTCGGCCCGCAGGCGCGAGTGCGGACCGGTCTCCTCGTCGCGGATCACCTGGCTAGTCTGGAACCCGGTACGACCGTGCGGGTGCGAGTGCGAGGCAGGAGGGTCGTGCGCGTGCGCATAACCGAGCAACGGCCGGGTTCGTCGACCTGGCGCAACCTGCGGGCGGTGCTGCTGTGCGGGTAGCCATCGCCGAGGACGGCGCGCTGTTCCGGGAAGGGCTGGTCCTGCTGCTGCAGGCCGCCGGTCACGAGGTCGTCGGCTGCGTCGGCGACGGTGATTCGCTGCTGGGGATCGTGGCCACCGAGAAGGTGGACGTGGCGGTCCTCGACATCAGGATGCCCCCGGAACCCGACGGCGGGTTGACCACCGCCGAGAAGATCCGGGCGCGCAGCCCGGAAACGGGCCTGCTGCTGCTGTCGCACTACGCCGAGACGCACTACCTGATGCGCGTGCTGGAGATCGGCGCCGAACGCATCGGCTACCGGCTCAAGGAGCGCATCGCGGGCGTTCAGGTGCTGGCCGACACGCTGGACCGCATCAGCGCCGGCGAGATCGTGATCGAGCCGACGCTGGCGAAGCGCCTGGTCGAGGCGCCCGCCCGGCGGGCCGACAGCCCCATCTCGTCGCTGACGGATCGGGAAGTGGACGTGCTGCGCCTGATGGCCGAGGGCCACGCCAACAACGCGATCGCCAAGGAGCTGTTCGTCTCCGCCAAGGTCGTCGAGAAGCACACCGCATCGATCTTCACCAAGCTGGGACTCCCGCGCGACCAGGCCATGCACCACCGCAGGGTCCTGGCCGTGCTCGCGTACCTGAGGTCGAGCCGGATCGAAGGTTAGCGGTGAAGCGGAAGAACCGGCGCGCGCACGACGTGGTGGCGTCCGCGCCTCAGGAGCGGTTGGCCGGTGCCCTGGTCGACCAGCTGGCCGACGCCGTCGGCGGCCAGGCCGCCTACTGCGTGCCTGCGGTCGACCGGCCCGAGCACTTCGACGTCGTCGCCGCGTCCCCGGCGGAGGACCGAACCGGACCCGTCGAGGAGTCCGCCCGGGAACCGGTGCGCGGCGGGGGAGTGCTGCTGGTCGCCGGTGCCCGGCGCTGGGGGGCCAAGGAGCAGGCCGCGTTGCGCGACACCGCCGGTTGGCTGGCGGTGACGGCCGATGTGGACCGGTTGCGCGAGGACCACGCCCGAGCCGAGGAGCGCTTCCGCGCGCTGCGCGGTGAGGTGACCGCCGCGCGGGAGCGGCTGGCGCACGTGCGCGATCTGGAGCGGCGGCGGCTCGTCCGCGCGATCACCACCTCGACGCTGCGCGACCTCGACGAGCTCCGGCGGCGGCTGCGCGGTTTCGGCGAGCACCTCGCCGAGGGCGGCGAGATGGCGCGGATCGCCGAGCTCGGCATCGCCGTGGACGACATGCTCGACAACTTCCGCACGGTCGTGCGCGGCGTGTACCCGGCGATGCTGCCGGACAAGGGCCCGCGGGCGGCGCTGGAGGAGCTGGCCGCGACGTTGCCGCACCCGGTCCGGTTCTCCGGCGATCTGGGCAGGCGCGTCGGCTGGCAGATCGAGTCGGGCTTCTACCACGGGGTCGCGGCGGTGCTGAACCTGCTGGCCGGCGAGGGGATCAACCGCGAGAACCCGGCCGTGGAGGTGGAGTTCGGGCGCGACGAAGCGCTCTGCGCGCGACTGCGGACCTCGATCGGTGAGCTGTCGGCGGCCGATCTGCGCGCCGCGCTGCACCAGGACGCCGAACGCCTCGCCGTCCTCGGCGGCGCCATGGAGTGCTCGGTGACCGGGGGCGTCGCGGTGGTGTCGGTGCGTCTGGCGGACCGGACGACGACCACCATCTCCTCGCGGGGTGAGGCCAGCGCGCTGTTCCAGCTGGTCACCGACCTGGTGAAGCAGGGGCAGGAAGCGGCGGGCTCAGGGCCGGGCCGGGCGGGCTGGGACGCCGTCGCCGCACGGCTGGTGCAGCCGCCGCGCCTGGCCGTGGTCTCCGGCGCCGGTGGACCGGATCCGTCCGAAGTGGACAGCGCGTCCGTGCTCGGGGTGACCGTGGTGTTCGCCGACGGTCCCGCCGACCGCGCGCTGGCCGAGGAGGTCCTGGCCGACGACGGCCCGCGCGGCTCGGTCGACGCGGTGCTGTGCCGTGTGCCGCCCACCTCCGGGTTCCGGGCGGCGCTGCGCAGCGACCGGCACCGGGTGGAGCTCAGCGAGACCGCGAGCGCCGACGAGCTGGCGCGCAGGCTGATCACCTGGGCGCCGGTGATCGCGGCCCGGCGCGCGATCGTCTCGGTGCGCGCGCTGCTGCCGGGGCTGCCCGCCGATCACTCGCTGCGGTGGTCGGTGGACCGGATCGCCGCCGAAGCCCACGAGATCACCGAACTGGACCTGCTCGACGAACTCCTGGGCGGTGACACGCGCCTGCTGCGCGGGGTGTCCGAGGACGCCGCGCGGCTGCTCGGCGCGGAGGGCACCGACCCGCGCTCCCGCCTCGGCCTGGAGCCGGAGGCCAACGACGAGCAGGTGCGCGTCGCCGCGCAGCGAGCCGCGGAGCGGTGGCGGGCGCACGCCGTCCGGCCCGTCACCGGCGGCCGGGACGCGTCGGTGTGCGAGGCGCTGGTGCGCACCGCCGAGGGACTGCTCAGCGCGGGACGACGCCCGTGATCGTGGTGCCCTGACCGGGCGCTGAGCGGACGTCGATGGTGCCGCCGACGGTGGCCATCCGGGCGGAGAGGTTCGGCAGTCCGGGATTGCGGTCGGTGATGGCGAATCCGGGCCCGTCGTCGGAGACCACGAATTCGAGTCCCCGTGCGGTGTCCCGGACGACGACGGTGATGGTCGCTCCGGGTGCGTGCTTGTGCCCGTTGTTGACCGCTTCCAGGCACGCGAAGTACACGGTGGACTCCACCAGCGGCGGGTAGCGGCGGTGGAATCCCGCGGTGTCGAGGGAGACGTCGGCGTGCGCGTCGAGTTCGGCGGCCAGCGCGCCCGCGAGACCTTGCGTGGACAGCGGGATCGGCAGGATCCCCGCTGCGGTGTCGGTCAGCGCCTTCTCCGCCGCGTCCAGTTTGGACTCCAGCTCGGCGAGCCGTTCCGGGGTGGCGCCGGTGTGCTCGACCAGCGCCATCGACATCTTCAGCGCGACCAGGTGGTGCTGGGCCCCGTCGTGCAGGTCGCGTTCCAGGCCGCGCCGTTCCTGCTCCATCTCGACGGTCGTGCGCCACCGGTCGTCGACGAGTTCGCGCGCGGCGGCGTCGCCGTCGCGGCGGAGCCGGTCGGTCTCGGCGGCCAGTCGCAGCGCCGTGAGCGGCGGGCCGAGGACGGTCGCCAGCGAATCCACCGGCCCGGCCGATTCGGGGGCCACGGCCAGCACCGCCTGCACCTCGCCGTCGTGCTCGACCGGCCGGCTGAGCCAGCGCTCGGCTCCGCGCCCCCACTGGTGGCGCTCGCCGGCGATGGTGAGCGCGCAGCCGGTCGCCCCGAGCGCGGTGCCGATGACCTGCGCGAGCGACAGCGCGTCGGGGGCGAGGTCGAGGTGGACGAGGTGGTCGGTCACGGCCTCGACGGCTCGTTTCTCCTGAGCGCGCATCTTCCGAACGGTAGCGGGGCGCGAGGAGGTCGTCGCGGTGCGGTCCGGCTGATCAGAAGTGGTGCGCAATCTGGCGACTAATTTTGTCGAAAAGATTGTGAACAATCGTGTCCATCGTTTAGGTTCCTGGCAACGAGATGACCCGATGGAGGACTGCCATGCCAGCCGACACCGCGCGCCGCCGCGGGTCGCAGACCGCGATCCCGTGCCTGCTCATGAGGGGTGGCACCTCGCGGGGGCCGTTCTTCGACGAGCGCGCGCTTCCCGCGGACCCCCGGGTCCGCGACGCCGTGCTGCTGGCGGCCCTCGGCTCGCCCGACGAGCGCCAGATCGACGGGATCGGGGGAGCGCACCCGCTGACCAGCAAGGTCGGCATCGTCGCCCCGGGCACGCGGCCCGGCGTCGACGTCGAGTGGACGTTCGGGCAGGTGCAGCCCGGCGGCACCGATGTGGACGTGACCGCCAACTGCGGGAACATGCTGGCCGCCGTGCTGCCGTTCGCCGTCGAGACCGGCATGGTCGAACCCGCCGGCGAGCTGACCACCGCCCGCGTGCTCACCCGCAACACCGGCATGATCGCCGAGATCACCGTCCGCACGCCCACCGGACCCGACGGCCGACATCACGTCGAGTACGCGGGTGAGGCGCGCATCGACGGCGTTCCCGGCAGCGCGGCACCGGTCGAGATCGGCTTCCTCGACACCGCGGGCTCGGTCGCGAGCTCCCTGCTGCCCACCGGCAACGTCCGCGACACCGTCGAGGTCGCCGAGATCGGGCAGGTCGAGGTGACGCTGATCGACAACGGCCAGCCGCTGGTCGTCGTCGAAGCCGCGAGGCTCGGCGTCACCGGCTGCGAGACGCCCGCCGAGATCGACGCCGACGAGGCGCTCAAGGCCAAGGTGGAAGCCCTGCGCCTGGTCTGCGGACGCGCCATGGGGCTCGGCGACGTCACCGGCAGGAACTACCCGAAGATGACGCTCGTGGCTCCGCCGCTGCACGGCGGCAGCGTGTCCACCCGCAGCCTCATCCCCCGGGTCGCCCACCGGTCCATCGGCGTGCTCGCGGCCGTCACCGCCGCCACCGCCTGCGTGCTGGAAGGCAGCGTCGCGCACGACGTCGCCACCGGCATCACCGGCACCGAACCGACGGTGTCGGTCGAGCACCCCTCCGGCGAGTTCAGCGTGACCCTCGGGCTCGACCCCACCGATCCCCAGCGCGTCGTGCGCTCGGCGTTGCTGCGCACCGCCCGCCTGCTGATGTCCGGCGACGTGCTCGTCCCGTCGTCCCCGCTCACCCCCGCCGCGAAGGAGCGCTCCGCGTGATCATCGACGTCCACGGTCACTACACCACCGCCCCGGACCCGCTCGGCCGCTGGCGCGACGCCCAGGTGGCCGGACTCGCCGACCCGGCCCGGCGGCCCGACCCGGCGGGGCCGGTCATCAGCGACGACGAGATCCGCGAGTCGCTGGAAACGCAGCAGCTGCGCCAGATGGACGAGCGCGGTATCGACGTCACCGTGTTCTCCCCGCGAGCCTCCTTCATGGCGCACCACGTCGGCGACTACGAGACCTCCTCGACGTGGGCGCGCATCTGCAACGACCTGTGCCACCGGGTCGCCGAGCTCTACCCGCGGCGCTTCGCCTTCGGCGCGATGCTGCCGCAGTCGCCCGGCGTCGACCCGGCCACCGTGGTCTCCGAGCTGGAGCGGGTCGTGGACCTGGGCGCGGTCGCGGTGAACATCAACCCCGACCCGTCCGGCGGGCACTGGACCTCGCCGCCGCTGACCGACCGCCACTGGTATCCGTTGTGGGAGAAGCTCGTCGAGCTGGACGTGCCCGCCATGGTGCACGTCTCGACCAGCTGCAACCCGGCATTCCACACCACCGGCGCGCACTACCTCAACGCCGACACCACCGCCTTCATGCAGCTGCTGCAGGGCGATCTGTTCACCGACTTCCCCGCGCTGCGGCTGGTGATCCCGCACGGCGGCGGCGCGGTTCCCTACCACTGGGGGCGTTTTCGCGGTCTGGCGCAGGCGCTGGGCAAGCCCGAGCCCGAGGAGGCGTTGCTGGGCAACGTCTTCTTCGACACCTGCGTCTACCACCAGCCCGGAATCGACCTGCTGCTGGACGTGATCCCGCACTCCTCGGTGCTGTTCGCCTCGGAGATGATCGGCGCCGTCCGCGGCGTCGACCCGCGCACCGGTCACCACTTCGACGACACCCGCCGCTACGTCGAGAACGCCGGCCTGTCCGCCGAATCCCTCACCGCGATCCAAGAGGGCAACGCCCGCCGCGTCTACCCGAGCCTGGACGCCCGCCTGGCCGCCCAGGGCCGCTGACCCCACCGACGAAGGAGTTTCCCGTGCACGAACTCGGAGTCGTCCACCGCACCGTCGAGCGCGCCGACCGCGACGCCGTCGAGGCCCTGTCCCGGTTCGGCGTGGCCACGGTGCACGAGGCCATGGGCCGGGTCGGCTTGATGCGCCCCTACATCCGGCCGGTCTACCAGGGGGCGAAGCTCTGCGGCACTGCCGTCACCGCGCTCCTGCAGCCCGGTGACAACTGGATGCTGCACGTCGCCACCGAGCAGGTGCGGGACGGCGACGTCGTCGTGGCCGGCTGCACCACCGAGAGCGAGGACGGCTTCTTCGGCGAGCTGCTCGCCACCTCGATGCGCGCCCGGGGCGCTCGCGGCCTGATCATCGACGGTGGGTGCCGCGACGTCGACGACCTGCGGGAGATGGACTTCCCGGTGTTCTCCCGCGCCGTCAACGCCAAGGGCACCGTCAAGGCCACCCTCGGCTCGGTCAACGTGCCCGTCGTGGTGGCGAACGCGCTGGTCAACCCGGGTGACGTCATCGTCGCCGACTCCGACGGCGTCGTCGTGGTGCCCGCCGCCAAGGCCGCCGACGTCGCCGCCGCCTCGGCCGCGCGCGAGGCCAACGAGGCGGGCAAGCGCGAGAAGTTCCAGGACGGGGTGCTCGGCCTGGACCTCTACGGCATGCGCCCCGCGCTCGCCGACCTGGGACTGACCTATGTGGACTGATGTGACGCCGGGGTGGTTGCCCTGGCACCCGAACCCGAGCGAACCGGCCTTCACCGCCCCCGAAGGCGCCGTCGACGCGCACTGCCACGTCTTCGGCCCGGCCGAGGAGTTCCCGTTCGCGCCCGAGCGCAAGTACACGCCGGTGGACGCGGGCAAGGAGCAGCTGTTCGCGCTGCGCGACCACCTCGGCCTGTCCCGCAACGTCATCGTCCAGGCCACCTGCCACGGCAGCGACAACAGCGCCCTGGTCGACGCGCTGCGGGCCTCGGACGGCCGAGCGCGCGGGGTGGCTTCGGTGACCCCCGACGTGACGCACGACGAGCTGGAACGCCTGCACGCGGCGGGCGTCCGGGGCGTGCGCTTCAACTTCGTCAAGCGGCTCGTCGACGCCGCGCCGACCGACGCGCTGGAGACCATCGCCGCCAAGATCACCCCGCTGGGCTGGCACGTCGTCCTCTACTTCGAGGCACCGGACCTGCCCGATCTGCGGGACTTCTTCCTTTCGCTGCCGGTCACTCTCGTGATCGACCACATGGGGCGGCCCGACGTCGGCGCGGACCCCGACGGGCCCGAGTTTACCGGGTTCCTCGACTTCGTCGCCCGCAGCGGCGCGTGGGTCAAGGTGTCCTGCCCGGAACGGCTGACCAAGACGGGACCGCGCGCGCTGGACGGCGAGCAGCACGCCTACGCCGACGTCGTCCCGTTCGCCAGGAAGGTCGTCGAGACCTTCCCGGACCGCGTCCTGTGGGGAACGGACTGGCCGCACCCCAACCTCACCGACCACATGCCCGACGACGGCCTGCTGCTCGACCACGTCCCGCGGATCGCCGTCACCGCCGAGCAGCAGCGAGCGCTGCTCGTCGACAACCCGATGCGCCTGTACTGGCCGGAGGGGTGACCTCGTTCTCGGACCTGCGTGCGAGCGGCGAAGCCGCGAGCCGCACCGCCGCGCAGTTCAACCGCACAAGTGCTTCCAGTAGGAGACCGCAGTGCCGCACTCCGCTACCAATTCGGCCAACCGGCTCGACCGGTTGCCGATCTCCACGTTCCACAAGACCACGATCGTCGCGCTGGCGTTCGCCTACTTCTTCGAGTTCGCCGACATCAACACCTTCGCCATCACCGCGCCCAAGGTGCGCGTGCTGTGGGGGTCGGACGTCAGCCACATCGCCTACGTGACGTCGTTGTCGTTCGTGGGCATGTTCATCGGCTCGGTCGTGGCGGGCGGACTGGCCGACCGGCTCGGCCGCAAGCGGACCCTGACGCTGACCACGATGTGGTTCTCGGTGTGGTCGCTGGCCACCGTGTTCGCCTGGGACATGCTGTCGATGGGCGTGTTCCGCGTCCTGACCAGCGCAGGCCTGTCCGCGATGACCGTGGTCGCCGTCGTCTACCTCAACGAGCTCTTCCCGCGCGCCAAGCGCGGCAAGTTCCAGGCGTACGTCATCATGATCGGCATCTGCGGCACCCCGGCGACCAACCTCATCGCCTCGCTCGTGGTGCCGATGGGGGAGCAGACCTGGCGCCTGGTCTACCTGTGGGGCGCGATGGGCGTGCTGTTCCTGCTGTTCCTGCGCAGGCTCGTGGAATCGCCGCAATGGCTGGAATCCCGCGGTCGCCACGACGAGGCCGAGGCCGTCCTGCGGGATCTGGAGTCCCAGGCCACCGCCGAGCACGGGGAGCTGCCGGCCGCCGACGAGCCGGTGGCGGCCGAGCCCGTCGCCAAGCCGGGACTGCGGATGCTCAAGCAGAAGAAGTTCCTGTTCCCGACGATCCTGCTGTCGGTGCTGTGGATCACCCAGACCATCGGCTTCTTCGGCTTCTCCTCGTGGGCCCCGACGCTGCTGGCCGCCGAGGGCGTCAGCGTCGAGGACTCGATCTTCTTCGTCGCCCTGACCACCGTCGGCGCGCCGCTGGGGTCCTTCCTGGCCGCGCAGGTCACCGACCGCTTCGAGCGCAAGTGGTGCCTGGTGGTGTTCGGCCTGGTCATCGCCGGGTCAGGTCTGCTGTACGGGTTGACCTTCCTGCCCGTGCTGGTGGTCGTCTTCGGCTTCATGGTCAACCTGTTCGAGCGCGGCTACACGGCCCTGGCCTACGCCTACTCGCCCGAGCTCTACGACACCCGCGGCCGCTCGCTGGGGACCTCGATCTCCTACGGCGTGGGCCGGCTGTCCAACGCCGTCGGTCCGCTGATCATCGCGGCTCTCTACAGCGGCTACGGCTACATGACCGTCTTCTACTTCATCGCGGGCACCTGGATCGTGGGCGCGCTCGCCCTGGCGGTCTTCGGTCCCGCCACCCGCAAGATCCGGTTGGAGGCCGCGGCAGCGCAGACCGCCTGACTCCCACGGAGGTCAACCGAGCTCAGCGGTGAGCCAGGTCTGGAAGCGGTGGGTGAGGGCGACCGGGTCAGCGAGCAGCTTCGGGATGTCGGAGGCGTTGCCCGGTTCGATGCGCACGTGCAGGAACGCCGGGCCCGGGGTGCCGAGCAGGCGGGTGAACTCGGTGCGCAGCGTCCCGGGATCGGTGGCGAGGCCGGTGGTCCACCCGCTGGCCTCGGCCATCGCGCGGAGGTCGATGCGGTCGGTGTAGGTGGGCAGTCCTGCGGTGGAGCCGTAGGAGCGGTTGTCCAGCAGGACCATCAGCAGCGCGCGGGGCGCGGTGAAACCGCCGGTGGGGAGGACGTTCGGGTTCATCAGCAGGGAGCCGTCGCCCTCGACCGCGATGACCTTCTCCACCGGCGAGTCCTCGACGGCCATCGCCAGCCCGGTGGCCACCGATCCGGCCAACCCCATCGAGTCCAGCAGGTAGAGGTGGTTGTCCCGGTCGGCGACCGAGGCGAGTTCGCGGCTGGTCGCCGCGCAGGTCACCACCAGCGGGCGGTCCTCGGTGAGCTCGACGAGCTGCCGCAGGGCTTCGATCCGGCGCATCAGGCGACCTTCCCGTCGGTGTTCCAGAACGAGGCGAGGATGACGACGGGCCGGTAGGTCATCCGCGCGTGCACGCCGGCCTCGGCGGTGGCCTCCTGCCAGTCCTGCGGGGACGAGCGGCGGTCCAGCTCGAACACCGGCAGCCCGACGGTGCGCAGCAGGGCGGGGGCGTGCTGGCTGATCGAGTGGATCATCGAGTTGTACTCGCCGAGTCCGCCGCGCGTGTTGGCGAAGATCAGCAGCGGCAGGTGGTAGGAGATCGAGAAGGTGGTCAGCGCGGTCAGCGCGTTGCCGAAACCGTTGTCCTGCATGACGACCGCTCCGAACCGGCCCGCCAGCGGCAGCGCCCCGATGACCCCGATCGCCTCCTCCTCGCGCGACAGCGGGGTGACGTGCGGGGAGACGCCGTCCGCGCCCCCGTCGGTCTCGACCAGCGCGGAGACGACCGGCGCGACGGTCACCGACGGGATGTAGCCGACCCGCTCGGCTCCGGATCCCCAGATGCCCGCCGCAGCGGCCTCGGCATAGCTCGATGTCGTCACAGTCCCACCGTTCGTCGACAGCGTTCACCGGAGCGGCCATGCTAACGGCTCGTCAAGCCGCTGAGCGGGCTCCGAGCCTGCGGATTCAGCGGACCGAACCGACGCGGACGGCGGAGAGCTCGTCGGGACGCCGCAGTGGTCCGCGGGTGGTCGCCGAGCGGGTTGTTCTCGCAGTTCAGGCCGGAGGTGATTCCCTCCTGGTCCGGGACTCGGCCTCGGACGTCGCGATCCGCAGGTCTTCGAGCAGGTCGGCCTGCCCGGCCAGCACTCCGGTGAGGATGCGGCGCGCGACGGTCAGCAGCTCGGCGATGTGCGGGCTGGTGAGCGAGTAGAAGACCGTCGCTCCTTCCTTGCGCGTGACCACGAGTCCGGCTCGGCGCAGCACGGCCAGGTGCTGCGAGAGGTTCGCGGCCTCGACACCGACTTCGGGCAGCATCTCCGACACCGCCTGCTCGTCTTCGCTGAGCAGCTCCAGCACGCGGATCCGGGCGGGGTGTCCGAGCGTCTTGAAGAAGTCCGCTTTGACTTGGTAGAGGGGCCTGCTCACCGTGGGCCCTCCTCGCGGACTCGGGTCGCGGCGCGGCGCTCGTTCGTGGTCATGCCACTGATCTTCTCGCGTCCTCGGCCGGTGCCGCGCACCACCTCATCGGGTTCGGCGCGTCAGCGGGCGGTTCTGGTCCGAACTGACCAGGCAAAACGGACATTGATCATGGACGGTTCGGACCCGGGAAGTCGGCACCGCCCGCCCTCCGGGCGCCCAGATCGGAGAGGGGGTGTCCGGTTGTTCGGCTGAACATTACTGGTGAATCGTAAGAAGCGGAGGGTCCGGTGTCGAAATAGCACCTATGGCAGCGGTTTTGAGTGATCGAGATCTGGACACGGTTCTCCCCGCGTGCCATGGTCTTCAGCCCATGCTCGTACCGACTGGACGGTCTGCCGTCGTGGGTTGATGCCGGATGCCGTCGTGGTCGGCGAGAGGTCGGATCAACGGAGGGGTTTCGATGCGAAGACGAACCACGGCGATCCTGCTCGCCTGCTCGTTGGCGGGTGCGACGGGGCTGACCGCGCAGGCCGCGCCCGCGCCCGAGGGCGACTACATCGTGGTGCTCAAGGACGGCACCGACGCGAAGTCCAAGGCGGACAAGCACTCCCAGGACAACGGCGCCAAGGTGGGGCACCTCTACCAGTCGGCCCTGAAGGGCTACTCCGGCCGGATGAGCGAGCAGTCGCGCGACCGCATCGCGGCGGATCCGGACGTGGCTTGGGTGGAGCCCGTCCGCCAGGTTCGCAGCACCGCGCAGTCGCTGCCCACCGGCGTCGACCGCGCCAACGCCGACGCCAGCCCGACCGCCGGGATCGACGGCACCGACCAGCGCACCGACGTCGACGTCGCGGTCATCGACACCGGCGTGGACAGCGACCACCCGGACCTCAACGTGGTGGGCGGCAAGAACTGCACGCTGCCGGTGCTCCCGCCGGAGGACGGTCACGGCCACGGCACGCACGTCGCGGGCACGATCGGTGCGCTCGACAACGGCGACGGCGTGGTCGGCGTGGCCCCGGGTGCGCGGATCTGGCCGGTCAAGGTCCTCAACGACGCGGGCATGGGCACCACGGCCGACGTCGTCTGCGGCATCGACTACGTCGCGGCCAACGCCGGGCAGATCGACGTGGCCAACATGAGCCTCGGCGGTGCTGGCACCGATGACGGGCAGTGCGGGCGCAGCAACGGCGATTCCGAGCACCAGGCCATCTGCCGCGCGGTCTCGGCCGGCGTCACCTTCGCGGTCGCCGCGGGCAACGACGCCGCCGACGCCGAGGACAGCGTGCCCGCGGCTTACGACGAGGTCATCACGGTCAGCGCGCTGGCCGACTTCAACGGGCAGCCGGGCGGCGGCGCTCCGGCGACCTGCCGGGACGACGAGGACGACACCTTCGCCGACTTCTCCAACTTCGGCGCCGACGTCGACCTGATCGCACCGGGCGTGTGCATCAACTCCACCTGGCCCAACGGCACGTACAACACGATCTCGGGCACCTCGATGGCCACTCCGCACGTGGCGGGCGGCGCCGCCCTCCACAAGGCCACCCACCCCGGTGCCACTCCGGACCAGGTCAAGAACGCCCTCCAGCGAGCGGGCACGGCCGACTGGACCTGGCCGTCCCAAGACCCCGACGGCACCCAGGAACCGCTCCTCGACGTCTCCGGCTTCTAGAGCCGGGCCCGGGAGCGCCGAGCCCCCCGCTCGGCGCTCCTGAGCCGGGGCGGGTCACCACCGCGGGAACGGTCCTGCCCTGCCGAGCAGCGCGGGAACCTCCTTGCCCAGCTGCTCGCCGATCCAGGTGCCGGTCCGCGACAACGCTTCCAGGTCGAGACCGGTGCGCACGCCCATGCCCGCCATCAGGTGTTCGAGGTCCTCGGTGGCGATGTTGCCGGTGGCGTCGGGCGCGAACGGGCAACCGCCGATCCCGCCCACGCTGGCGTCCAACGTGGACACCCCGGCTGTCGCGGCGGCGAAGGCGTTGGCGTAGCCGGTGTTCCGGGTGTTGTGGAAGTGGCAGCGCAGGCGGGCGCCGGTGTCCTCGCGGATCCTGCCGACCAGCTCGCCGACCTGGGTGGGCACGCCCGCGCCGATGGTGTCGGCCAGGGCGAGCTCGAACGGGCCCGCCTCGGCGATGCGTCGTGCCAGCGCGACCACGTGATCGCTGCTCACCGGCCCCTCGAACGGGCAACCGAAGGCCACGGCGATCGTGGCCACCGGGCGCACCCCGGCCGCGTGGGCGCGCGCTGCGATGTCCTCCCAGGTGCGCAGGCCCTCCTCGGTGGTGACGCCCTGGTTGCGCTCGCTGAACTCGTCGGTGGCCACGACCACCACGTTGACCTCGGTCAACCCGGTGCCCAGCGCGCGGTCGAAACCGCGCCGGTTGAGCACCAGGCCCGAGTAGGAGACGTCGTCGCGCTGCGGGACGGCGGCCATCACCGCCTCGGCGTCGGCCATCTGCGGGACGAGCCGGGGATGCACGAAGGAGACGGCCTCGATCCGGCGCGCACCTGCTGCGATCGCCCGCTCGATGAGCTCCACCTTCGCCGCCGTGGACAGCAGGGTGCTCTCGTTCTGCAGGCCGTCGCGCGGCCCGACCTCCACGATCTCGATGCTGGACGGCAGCGTTGCGGTCACGGTCGCCTCCTTTTGTGCACAATCTGCGCGAGAAGCAATCCTGTGTTCTCCATCAACCTGGCGCAAGGTCTGTTCAGGGCCAACCCCGATTGCTAGGTTGTGCACAATTCAGAAGGGAAGTGGGACGTGTCACAAGCAGCCGCACGGGCCTACCGGGCGCTTCGCGAGGACATCCTCACCGGCATGCGCCCGGCCGGGACCCGGTTGCGCGAGGAGCAGCTCGCCGAGGACTACGGCCTGAGCCGCACCCCGGTGCGCGAGGCCATCCGCCGGCTGCAGGCCGATGGCCTGGTGCAGGTGGTGCCGAACCGCGGCGCCGAGGTCGTCTCGCTCAGCCCGGAGGACTTCGAGGAGATCTTCGGGTTGCGCAGCGTGCTGGAGAGCTACGCCGCCCGCAACGCCGCCCTGCGCGGCGACGCCGACGTGGCACGGCTGCGCGAGCTCTGCGGCGCCATGGAACGGCAGCTGGAGCGCCTCGACGACGACGGCGCCCACGACGAGATCACCCGGCTGAACATGGAGTTCCACCAGGCCATCCACCAGGCGGGCGGGCGGCGGCTGCTGCCGGAGCTGCTGTCGCGGGTGATCGAGGTGCCGCTGGTGCGCCGCACGTTCCACCGCTACACGTCCGTCGAGCTCAACCGCAGCTTCACCCAGCACCGCGAGTTGACCGACGCCATCGAGGCAGGTGACGGCGACTGGGCGCACGCCGTCATGCAGTCGCACGTGCTGGCCGCACGGGCGACGCTGCTGCGGCCGGAACCGGAAGAGGAGGAAACCCAGTGACGGCAACGAGGAGCGGTCCGCTGTCGGACGTCCGCGTCATCGAGGCGGGAACGCTCATCGCCGGCCCGTTCTGCGGCCAGCTGCTGGCCGACTTCGGAGCCGAGGTCATCAAGGTCGAGGACCCGGGCGCGGGCGATCCGATGCGCCAGTGGGGACAGGTCAAGCACGAGGGGAAGTCCCTGTCCTGGCCGGTGATCGCCCGGAACAAGAAGTCGGTGACCGCCAACCTGCGCATCGCCGAGGGGCAGCGGATCCTGCGCGAACTCGTGGCCGGTGCCGATGTCTTCGTGGAGAACTTCCGGCCGGGCACGCTGGAGCGCTGGGGTCTGAGCTACGACGAGCTGCAGGAGATCAACCCGCGACTCGTGCTGGTCCGCGTCACCGGCTACGGCCAGGACGGTCCGTACGCCTCCCGCGCCGGTTTCGGCGCCATCGGCGAGGCCATGGGCGGCATGCGGCACGTGACCGGCGAGCCGGACCGCCCGCCGAGCCGCGTCGGCGTGAGCGTCGGAGACTCGCTGGCGGCGACGTTCTCGGCGCTGGGCGCGGTGATGGCGCTGCACGCGCGCAACCGCACCGGGCGGGGCCAGGTCGTCGACACCGCGATCTACGAGGCGGTCCTGGCGCTCATGGAATCGATGCTGCCGGAGTGGGAAATCGCCGGATACCAGCGGGAACGCACCGGTTCGGTGCTGCCGCGCATCGCCCCCAGCAACGCCTACCCGACCGCCGACGGCGCCGAGATCATCATCGGTGCGAACCGGGACACCGTGTTCACGCGGCTGTGCGAGCTGATGGGCGAACCGGAACTGGCCACCGGCGAGCGCTACGGCACCCACGACGCGCGGGGCGAGAACCAGGTGGAGCTCGACGAGCTCATCGCCGCCTGGACTCGCGGGTTCGACGCCGCCGATGTGCTCGACAAGCTGCACGAAGCGGGGGTTCCGGCCGGCCGGGTGTACACCGCGGCCGACATGACGGCCGATCCGCACTTCGCGGCGCGGCAGGCCATCGTCCGGCTGATGCACCCCGAGCTGGGGGAGTTCCCGATGCAGAACGTCGTGCCACGCCTGTCCGACACCCCGGGAGAGGTCCGCTCGCTCGGCCCGGAGCTCGGCGAGCACAACGCCGAGATCTACGGCCGGCTCCTCGGCGCCGACGAGGAGCAACTGCGCCGCTGGCGCGCCGACAACGTCATCTGACCAAGCGATCCCGCGTGACCGGCCGCGCCTCGAGCGCGGCCGGGTGAGCGCACCCGCGCGAAAACCGCACCGGAAGAACCGATTCGGAGTCCACGATGGATCAACGAAGATCTCAGGACCGACCCAGGTACGAGCCCATCCGCATCCGATCGCTGTGGTACGCCATGGCTTTCATCGTGCTGGCCGGGGTGCCGTTCTACCTGCCGCCCGGTTCCACGCACCCGATGGTGCTCGGGATCCCCTACTGGATGGTGATCTCGCTGCTGTTCACCTTCCTGTTCGCCGCGCTGACCAGTTGGATCTGCCTGCGCCGCTGGAACATCGACGAGCCCGAAGAAGAAGCCGGAGGTGGAGCGTGAACGGTCTGAGCTTCGCCGGTCTCAGCGGAATCCTGGTGCTGGCCGCCTACGCGATCATCATGCTGGTCATCGGCTACTTCGCCGGACGCGGCCAGCCCGAGGGGGAGCAGAAGACCTCTCGCGGCTACTACCTCGGCGGATCCGGACTCGGTTTCGTCGCCCTGTTCTTCACCCTCTACGCCTCGCAGTACAGCGGGAACTCGATCGTCGGCTACGCGCCCGAGGCCTACCGCTCCGGCTTCACCTGGTGGCAGTCGGTCCCGTTCATGATCGCGGTGATCGCCGCGTACCTGCTGTTCGCGCCCCGGCTCTACGCCGTCGCCAAGCGCGAGAAGTTCGTGACCCCCACCGACTGGGTGCGCCACCGCTTCCGCTCCACACCGGTGTCGCTGCTGGTCACGGTGCTCATGCTGTGGGGCCTGGCGAACTACCTGCTGGAGCAGCTGGTGGCGATGGGCCAGGGCATCTCCGGGCTCACCGGCAACACCGTGCCGTACCAGATCGGCGTGATCGCCTTCGTCGTCGTCATGCTCGTCTACTCGTGGTCGGGCGGTATGCGCGCGGTCGCGCTCACCGACGTCATGCAGGGCATCGCGCTGCTGGTGGGCGTGGCGGTGCTGCTGATCGGCGCGCTGTACCTGGTCGGCGGTGACCTGGGCGCGGTGACGCAGTACCTGGCCGACAACGAGCCCGAGAAGCTCGGCGTGCCCAGCAGCGAGGACTCGGTGAACTGGCTGTCGATGATCATCATGATCGGCATCGGGGCGGCGGTCTACCCGCACGCCATCCAACGCATCTACGCGGCCCGCAGCGAACGCACCCTCAAGCGGTCGCTGGCGATCATGGCGTGGATGCCGCTGGCCACCACCGGCGTCGTGTTCGTGGTCGGCATCGTCGGGATCCAGCTGTTCCCGGGCCTGTCGGAGGACGACTCCGAGCAGCTGGTCGGGTTGATCGCCAACGAGGTCGCGGGCATCAACCTGTTCTTCTACGCGCTGATGATCCTGCTCTTCGGCGGTGTGGTGGCCGCGATCGTGTCCACCGCGGACTCCGCGCTGCTGAGCTTCTCGTCGGTGATCTCGCGGGACCTCTACGGCCGCTACATCGCGCCGAACTCCTCCGAGCGCAAGCAGGTCCTGGTCGGCAAGGTCGCGGGTGTCGTCGCGATCGGCCTGCTGCTGGTGCTGGCCTGGAACCCGCCGAGCACGCTGTACAACATCTTCGTGCTCAAGTTCGAGCTCATCGTCCAGATCGCCCCGGCGTTCATCCTGGGCCTCTACTGGCGCAGGCTCTCCGCGGGACCGCTGTTCTGGGGAATGCTCGCGGGTGCACTGCTCTCCGGTGCCTGGACGGTCTTCGACATCGACAAGCTCCACGGCATCCCGGCAGGCCTGCTCGGCCTGGGCCTCAACCTCACGATCTGCGTCGTGGGCTCCCTGCTGGTCCCCGTCCGGGAAGCCCCGAACGAAGATCCCCTACCGGCAGAACGGACCCGGCAAACCGCGACCTGATCCTGCGGCGCCGCCGCGTCCCTTCATGAGCCGAGGGCGTACATTTCGCGCGAAATGTACGCCCTCGGTGCTTAGGGTGGGGGAATGGCTGCTCGGTTGGTGCTTCTCAACGGTCCTCCCGGGATCGGGAAGTCGACGTTGGCCCGGCGGTACGTGGACGAGCACGCTGGGGTGCTCAACCTCGACGTGGACGTGCTGCGCGGTTTGATCGGGGGATGGCGGGAGCGGTTCGCCGAGGTCGGGGAGATCGTTCGGCCGTTGGCCCTGCGGATGGCCGAGGAGCACCTGCGCGGCGGGCGGGACGTGGTCCTCCCGCAATACCTGGCCAGGCCGGCGGAGATCGAGCGGTTCGAGGCCGTGGCGCGGGAGAGCGGAGCCGCGTTCGTCGAGATCATGGTGCTCGACACCCGGCGGCGCTCCGTGGAGCGGTTCGCCCGGCGGGGCGGTGGCGGTGACTCGGACTGGCACGAGCAGGTCAAGAAGATCGTGGCGCGCGAAGGCGGGGCCGAATTCCTGGCCCAGGCCTACGACCAGCTCGCGGAGGTCGTTCGGAGCCGGCCCGCGGTGACGGTCGTGAGCAGCGAGGAGGGGGCCGTCGAGCGGACCTACGACGCGCTGCTCTCCGTCCTCTCGCGATGAACGCCACCGCGGCGCCGGATGCCCGGCGCCGCGGCGTTCACCCGTCCGCTCAGGTCAGTACGGGCAGGTGGACTGGTAGTCCGAGATCGCCGGGTCGCCCTCCGGGGGAGGGCACAGGAACTGGTCGTAGCGGGTGTCGTCGTCGAGGAACCGCTTGAGCCAGGAGATGCTGAACTTGGCGATCGTGGTGTTGTCCGTGTTCGGCGCGAAGTGGCTGGCCCCGGCCAGTTCCAGGTAGGCCTTGCCCGGGTCGTCGGGCAGGCTCTCGTAGAACGGCTTGGAGTGCTGGGAAACCGGGGCGACCGTGTCGTTCTGCGCGCCGATGACCAGCGTCGGCGCGCCCACTCCGGAGAAGTCCTTGGTGGTGTGCCACGGGGTCATCGGGACCACGGCCTTGAGCGCCGGGTTGTCCAGCGCGGCCTTCAGCGAACCTCCACCGCCCATCGAGTGGCCCATCACGCCGAGCCGGGCCGGGTCGATGAGGTCCTTCACGCTGCTGTCGTCGGTGAGGTAGTCCAGCGACGCCTGCAGCTGCTGGGCGCGGGAATCGGGCTGGTCGGAGGTGGAGTTGGTGTCGATCGTGAACACCACGAAGCCCTGCGACGCGAGCCTCGGGCCGAGCCACGAGATCGAGTCCTGGGTCCCGGTGTAGCCGGGGGAGATCGACACCGCGGAGAACAGCCCGTCGGTGGTGTCGGTCGGGTAGTAGATCGTCCCGCCGCCGAAACCGGTGACGCTCAAGCGCGACACGGATTCCTCGGCGACCTCGAACGGCCCGCGCGGGGCGGTGACGCTCTCCTCCGTCGGGTCGGGACCGTGCACGTCGGCGGGTTCGGCCGCCTGGGCCAGCGTGATGCTGCCGCTGACCAGCCCGAGCACGGCTGCGGAAACGACCAGTAATCGGCGGAATCGGGGAAGGGGGCCGGTGGAACGTTTCAATTCCATGGACACGTCCTCTTGGGGAGGCGCCCTGCGAGCGGGCGCACCGGATGGGTTTCCTCGCGAAGTTCCTCGGGTCACGCGACCGTCGAAACACGTTCGGCGCACGAGCAAGAGTTCCGGAACGCGATCGACTTTAAAGTAGCTCTACCAACTGGTCAATCAATCTTTCGGACCAGCTACTCTGGCGTCATGGAACAGGTCGACGGACGGAAGCTGCGCTTCCAGCACCGCCGAGGCGAAGTGCTCGCCGCCGCGACGGAACACGCCCTGGAGAAGGGCCTCGACGACCTGTCGCTGCGCAAGGTCGCCCAGTCCGCCGGGGTCAGCCACGCGACGCTGGTCCACCACTTCGCGTCCAAGGACCGGCTCGTCGCCGAGATCGTCGACCGGGTGCTGGCCGAAACGCTGTCGCTGCCGGACATGCCGCGCGACGACCCCGATCCGTTGCGGGCAATCTGGCGCCGGGCCGTCAGCGAGCGCGGGCGCAGGTACGTCCGGCTGTTCGTCGCGATCACCGGCCACGCCATGTACGGCGACCCCGCGCTGGCCACCGCCGTCGCCGCCTCGATGCGGCAGCGCAACGACCTCATCGCCGCCGGACTGGTCCGCTACGGCTGCCCGGAATCGCGGGCGCAGGCCGTGGCGACCTCGCTGATGTCGACCTTGCGCGGCCTGTTCGTCGACCTGCTCGCCACCGGCGACGAGCAGCGCGTCGCAGCCGCTTTCGACGACTTCGCCGCGGACGTCCAGCGGCGCACCCGCAACAACTTCAGCTGACGGAGTGCTCCGTTCGGCCGCACCCGGTGACCTCTTCGGCCGCTTCTTCGGGTTCGTGCGGACACGTAGAAAGCTGTGCATGGGTCTCACATCCGGTGCTGGTCACAGCCGTCGCGCCTTCCTGTCCGCCTCCGCCGGCATCACCGGCGCCGTCGTGCTCACCGGCGCCGCCGGGGCCGCCGACCTGCGGCCGACCGGAGGGGGAGCGCTGCCGCCCGGTGATCCGATCTCGCCGCAGGAACCCGACGCGCGGCTGCGCGCGCTGCTCGCGCGGGTCGACGAACGGCGCATCGAGGACGTGGTGCGCGAGCTGGTGAGCTTCGGGACGCGGCACACCCTGTCCAGCCAGGACGATCCGCAGCGCGGCATCGGAGCCGCGCGCGACTGGTTGTTCGCCGAGATGCAGGCCTGCGCCGCCCGTTCCGGCGGGCGGATGACCGTCGAGCTGCAGTCCTACGACCAGGAGCCCGCCAACCGCATCCCGGTCACCACCCGGATCACCAACGTGGTCGCCACCATCCGCGGCACCACCGACCCGGATCGGGTGCACGTGATCAGCGGGCACTACGACTCCCGGGCCACCGACGTCATGGACGCCGTCAGCGATGCGCCCGGTGCCGACGACGACGCCTCCGGCGTGGCGGTCGTGCTCGAACTGGCGCGGCTGCTGGCCGAGGAGCCGATCGAGTCCACTGTGGTCCTGGCAGCCGTGGCAGCCGAGGAGCAGGGGCTCTACGGCGCGAACCACATGGCCGAGCGCTTCGCCGCCGACGGCGTGGACGTGCGCGCGATGTTCACCGACGACATCGTCGGAGCCAGCCGCGCGGACGACGGCACCTCCGATCCGCGCACCATCCGGTTGTTCGCCGAAGGCGTGCCCACCTCGGAAACCCCCGAGGAGGCCCAGATCCGGCGCTCGGTCGGTGGCGAGAACGATTCGCCTTCCCGCCAGCTCTCCCGCTTCGTCACCGACGTCGCCGCCAACACCGCGACGGGGATGGACGTTCGGGTCATCTACCGCCGAGACCGCTTCCTGCGCGGTGGTGACCACATTCCGTTCCTCGAAAAGGGCTACCCCGCAGCGCGGTTCACCGAGCCGAACGAGGACTTCCGGCACCAGCACCAGGACGTGCGCGAGGAGGACGGCGTCCGCTACGGCGACCTGCCGGAGTTCTGCGACTTCGGCTACATCGCCCGCGTCGCCAAGGTCAACCTGGCCGCGATCTGGTCGCTGGCGCAGGGGCCGGGCGCGCCCACCGGCGTGGTCGTGCGCACCGCGAACCTGACCAACGACACCGAGCTGGTCTGGGAACGCGGTCCGGAGCCGGACCTGGCCGGGTACGAGGTCGTCTGGCGCGAGACGACCGACTCCGACTGGACGCACCGCATCGACGTCGGCGACGTCACGACCGCGGTGATCGACCTGTCGAAGGACAACGTCTTCTTCGGCGTGCGCGCCATCGACGCCGACGGCCACCGCAGCCCGGTGACCTTCCCCCGACCGCTGCGGGACTAGGAGCTGTGCGGGTATTGCGATTGCTCGGCGGTGCGGGTGGCAGGACCTGAGCGGCTTCGTGGTCCCGCCCCTGCCCCGCTGGGAACGTCAGGGCTTCGCCGCCACCGCTCCGTAGATGAGGTTGGTGATCTCGGACCTCGGCGTGAGCGAGGGGCCTTCGGGCCACCAGTCGACCGTGCGGACCAGGCCGGGGGACAGGACGTCCAGGCCGTCGAGGAAGGACAGGACCTCCTCGTTGCTGCGCCACCAGCAGGACGCGACCATCTCGTGCAGCGTGCCCTCGATCGTGGCGGCCATCTCGCGGTACCTCTCCGATTCCGGCGGCCAGCTGAAGTGCGACATCGCCACGTACGACCCCGGAGCGAGCGCCTCGACGTAGCGCTGCATGACCTCGCGCGGCCGGTGCTCGTCGGAGACGTGGTGCATGGTTCCCGAGTGGATCAGCGCGATCGGGCGCTCGAAGTCCAGGTTGTCGGTGATCACCGGGTCGCTGAGGATGTCGTCGGGGTGACGCAGGTCGTTGATGGAGAAGTGCGTGTTCTCGTTCTCCGCCAGCATCGCCCGCCCGTAGGCGGCGACGGTCGGGTCGTTGTCGACGTAGACCACGACGGCGTCCGGGTTGTTGGCCTGGGCGACCTGGTGCACGTTCTGCATCGTCGGAAGCCCGCAGCCCAGGTCCAGGAACTGGTCGACACCGGCGTGCAGCGGCGAGCTCAGGAACCGCGCGGCCCGGATCAGCCAGTACCGGTTCTCCTGGGCGAGCGGCCTCGCCTCGGGCACGATCTCCTCGATGGCCTTGAGGATCGTCCGGTCGACCTCGAAGTTGTCCTTGCCGCCCAACCAGTGGTCGTAGCCGCGGGCGACGCTGGGCGAGGAGGTGTCGATGTCGGTGACGGGACGTTCGTCGTGCATGTCGCCATGATCGCGCGTCGTGATCTCGGTGTCGACGCCACGACATCTCACTTGACGAACGTTTCCTCCGCCTCTCAGAACGTGCGCAGCGACAGCCCCGTGCGCTCGGCGACCTCGCCGATCTGCATCCGCTCGCCCACGCCCGGACCACTCCTCGATCGACATCGCCCGGATGGCGCCTGGACACTACGCACAGCGGCGCCGCGGAGCGGACGTCAGGTCTGGTCGGGCCCGGTGGTCTCCGCGGTGGACGTCGGTTGTTGCGCGATGCCCGGTCGCGGCGCGGGGACCTGCGTGCCGAACTCGCCGGGGGCGGGGACCTCCTTGCGCGCGACGGCTTCGGCCGCGCGGACCGCCTCGGCGACCTCGGGGTTGGTGGAGGTGTCGAACCAGTCCTGCACCGCGTCCTCCACGGCTTCGGCCGGGGGAGCGTCCTCGGTCTGCTCCGGCGGTTCGTAGCGGAAGACGCCCTCCTCGTCGGCCTTGCCCAGGCTCCGGGCGAAGCCCTCCAGCGACTTGGTGAACTCGCTGGGCACGACCCACACCTTGTTGGCGTCGCCCTCGGCCATCTTCGGCAGCGTCTGCAGGTACTGGTAGGCGAGCAGTTCCGGTGTGGGCTTGGCGCGCTTGACCGCCGCGAAGACCTTCTCGATGGCCTTGGCCTGCCCCTGCGACTTGAGGTACTGGCTCGCGCGGTCGCCCTGGGCGCGCAGGATGCTGGACTGCCGGGCGGCTTCCGCCGTGAGGATGGCGGCCTGCTTCTGTCCTTCCGCGCCGAGGATCGCCGCCTGCTTCTGGCCTTCGGCGGTCTTGATGGCCGATTCGCGGGTGCCTTCGGCGTTGAGGATCATCGCGCGCTTCTCCCGGTCGGCGCGCATCTGCTTCTCCATCGAGTCCTGGATGGACGGTGGCGGGTCGATGGCCTTGAGCTCCACGCGCGCGACGCGGATCCCCCACCGGCCCGTCTCCTTGTCCAGCACCCCGCGCAGCTGCGTGTTGATCGCATCGCGCGAGGTCAGCGTCTCCTCCAGGCTCATGCCGCCGACGACGTTGCGCAGCGTCGTCGTGGTGAGCTGCTCGACGCCGGTGATGTAGTTGGAGATCTCGTAGACCGCCGAGCGCGCGTCGGTCACCTGGAAGTAGACGACGGTGTCGATGGACACGGTCAGGTTGTCCTGGGTGATGACCGGTTGCGGGGGGAAGGAGACGACCTGCTCGCGCAGGTCGACGCGGGCGCGGACCCGGTCGAAGAACGGCACCAGCAGGTTGAGGCCCGGCTGCGCGACGGTCCGGTAGCGGCCGAGCCGTTCGATCACCGATGCGGTCGCCTGCGGCACCAGCAGGACGGTCTTGGCCACGAGCACGACGACAAGCAGGATGATGACGGCCAGCACGATCAGTGCGGTCGGGTCCATGGCGGCCTCCTCACAGTTCGCCCGAAACGACGGCCGTCGCTCCGGAGATGTCCATGACCGTCACCGTCTCGCCCGCTCGGTGGACCTCGTTCTCGTCCAGCGGCCGTGCCGACCAGCTCTGCCCGTCGATCAGCACCAGGCCGCCGGTGGAGTTCACGGTGGATTCGACGAATGCCTTCTTGCCGATCAGGGCTTCGGTGTTGGTGCGGAACTCGATGCCCCGCATCAGCCGCCGCTTCAGCGCCGGACGCGCGACCAGGACCAGCCCCAGGCTCAGCGCGGCGAACACAGCGGCGTCGACGGCGAGTGGTGCGCCCAGCGCGGCGGCTCCGGCGGCTCCCAGTGCGGCGACGCCGAGCATCAGCAGCACGAGTTCACCCGAGATGACCTCGGCCGCGACCAGCACCACGCCGGCGATGAGCCACAACAGCGCGACCACGCCTTCAATATGCCAGAGAAGGGCATGATCAGGCGTTTCGCGAGCTCCGGCACTTCACAGTGGGTGAGCGGTAGGTCTATTTTGATGGGTATCGCACCCGCGCGGTGACGATGGTGAGCCGGGAAGTCTGGTCGGCGTGACGCTGCGGCGCTTCGGGAGTGGAGCCGTCATGGTGGCCGAGGGACGTGCACTGCCGGTGGGCTCGGTGGTCTTCGACCAGGCCCGTCAGCTCCGCTTCCGCGCCTCGGCCTCGCCGCGGGCCCTTCCCCCGCCGTGGCGGGTCTCGCCGCGCTGGGCGGATCCGATCCTCGAACGGCACGGCAGGCAGGGCCGCCTCCTCATGGGCCTCTTCGTGGCATCCGGTCCCGCATCGTCTCGGGTCCTGGCGATCCCGGGGAGGATGTGATGTTGAGCCGGTACGAGCGCCGGAGGCTCCACGAGATCGAGCGGTGGTTCGAGGAGAACGATCCCCGGTTCGCGGAGTCGGTGAAGCACCCACCGCCGGACCGCGCCACCAGTCGTCGGCGGTGGGCGGCGATCGTGGTCGCGTGGCTCGGGGCGCTGGTGTTCCTGACCGGACTGCTCGCGGCCAGTCCGGGCTTGATCTTCGTCGGCATCAGCCTGGGAGTCGGTGGTGTCGCGGTCCGCTACCTCCTGCTGAACGACGCGCACCCCTGAGCCGCCGCACCTGCTGAGCGCGAGGTCGTCGTCACGCGGCGATCCTCTCGCGGACCCAGTCGTGGAACTCGGCGATGTGGTGCTCGCTGGGGACCAGGACGCCGCCGGAGGCGTAGGAGCGGGAGTCCATGGCCAGCTGGCAGCGCTCGCAGGCGTCGAAGTCCTGCTGGTTGACGCGGTGGAACAGCTCCACCGACCGCGACAGGTCCTGGCCGGAGGTGATGACGTCCGGCAGGTACAGCCAGTCGCAGTCCACGAGGGTCCGCTCCGCGGTGAGCGGGAACATCCGGTGGATGATCACGTGGTCGGGGACCAGGTTGATGAACACCTGCGGGCGCACGGTGATCGCGTAGTAGCGCCGGTCCTGGTGCTCGGCCACGCCCGGCAGCTGCTGCAGGCCGTCTCCACCGTCGACGGTGAAACCCCGCACGTCATCGCCGAATTCGGCTCCGTGCCCGACGTAGTACTGGGCGGCGAACCCGTCGGCGAACTCCGGGAGCACCTCGGTGAGCTCCGGGTGGATCGTGGCGCAGTGGTAGCACTCCATGAAGTTCTCGATGATCTGCTTCCAGTTCGCCTTGACGTCGTAGCGGATCCGCTCGCCGAGTTCGAGCGCGGCGATGTCGTAGGCGTCGAGCTCACCCGCGTCGCCGAGGCGCTGGGCGACGTCGGCGACCACCGTGTCGTCGAAGGAGGGCGGTTCCTCGGCCAGGCAGACCCAGGCGTAGCCGAGCCATTCACGCAGGTGGACGCGGTTGAGACCGTACTGGTCGCGGTCGACGTCGGGCATGCCGCCGAGGTTCGGCGCCGCGATCAGCTTGCCGTCCAGGCCGTAGGTCCAGGCGTGGTACGGGCATTGCAGCGACCGCTGCACCTGTCCGGACTCCTCGGTGCACAGCCGGGCGCCCCGGTGCCGGCACACGTTGAGGAAGGCGTTGAGGTTTCCCTTGCGGTCGCGGGCGATCAGCACGCTCTCCCGGCCGACCTGCACGGTCTGGAAGGCGCCGGGTTCGCCCAGATCGGCGCTGCGCACCGCGCAGAACCAACCGGCTTCGAAGATCCGCGACTGCTCGAGGGCGAAGATCGACGGATCGGTGTAGTGGTGGCCGGGGAGAGTGGCCAGCAGGCTGTGCGGCAACTCCGCAGCGGTCATCTCGGGGCGCCTTTCGGCTCGGTCCGCAAGGGTGTGAATTGTTGCGCGATGAGCACTGCGTTGCTCGATCGACAACACGATGCGGGTGCGGCTCGGGCGCTGTCAAGACGTCCGGGCGGGTTACCGCGAGGTAGTCATCGCGGCGGCGGGTTGCCGGAGGATGTCGTGCGTTAACAGGAAATCCATCGGGAAATCGACGCCTTCGACGTCTTGACGAGCCTCGGAGTTGAGCCTCACGCTGTTGCGCATGGCGGTACAAGTTCTCTGATGCGCAACACAGGAGGTTCGATGTTCGCTGTCTGCCGTGCCGACGAGCTCGCCCCGGGTGAGTCGACCCGGTTCGTCGCCGACGTCCCGATCGCCGTGTTCAACGCCGACGGCGTGTTCTACGCGGTCGACGACACCTGCACCCACCAGGACGCGTCGTTGTCCGCCGGATTCCTCGAAGGCTGCTTCGTCGAATGTCCGCTGCACGCGGCGTTCTTCGACCTGCGCAGCGGAGCGCCCGCAGGACCGCCGGCCAAGCGGGCGCTGCGCACCCACCAGGTCCTCGTCGAGGGCGGCACGGTCTACGTCCAGCTCACCCCGCGCGAGGTCGAGCTCCCCCTGGAGGCCGAAGGCGCGGCCTGATCAGTCGGCGCGGCGGCGTTCCAGCAGGACGGTGTCGCGCCAGACCCCGTGGTGCAGGGCGATGCGCTCCCGGGTTCCGACCACGCGGAACCCGGCGGCGCGGTGCAAGGCGATGCTGGCCTCGTTCTCCGGGAAGATCGAGGTCTGCAGCGTCCACAGCCCACCGGCGTCGGCGGCGCTGACCTGCTCGTGCAGCAACGCCTTTCCGACTCCGAGACCGCGGAACCCGTCCCCGACGTAGAGCGAGGTCTCGGCGACCCCGGCGTAGCACTCGCGCGCCGACACCGGTGTCGCCGCACCCCACCCGGCAACCCGGCCGTCGATCTCGGCGACCCACCGGTGCCCCGGAATCCACTAGGCGTCCAGTGCTTCTCGCCGAGGTACCTCGGTCTCGAACGTCGCGTTCCCGGTCGCGATCCCCTCGGCGTAGATGCGGCGCACCGCGTCCCAGTCGGCGCCCGCGAGTTCCCTGATCATCGGTCCAGGCCGGCGTTTCGCACTCGTGCTCGCAAGCTCATCGCGGTGTGACGGTGCCCGAGGTCGCGTCGACGGTGATGATCTGGCCCGTGGTGATGTCGGTGGTGGCGTCGCGGACGCAGATCACCGCCGGGATGCCGTACTCGCGGGCCACGGTCGGGCCGTGCGCCATGGGCGAACCGGTCTCGGTGACCAGACCGGCCGCGGTCATGAACAACGGGGTCCAGCCGGGGTCGGTGGTGGTGGCCACCAGGATCTCGCCTGGCTCGATCCGCGCGGTCGCCGGGTCGTGCACGACGCGAGCGGGCCCGGTGACCTTGCCGGGAGAGGCCCCCAGCCCGACCAGCGCGCCATCGGCGGCGGGTGCGGGCGGTGCCGTGGCCTCCAGGTCAGTGCCGTCGGAGAGGACCGCGATCGGAACCGAGCGGCGGCGGACCTCCCTGTCGTAGCGGGCTTTTCGCTCGGTGGCGAGGGCGCTCTGATCGGACCCGGCCACTGCGGCGCGGATCTCGTCGAGTTCCAGGAACAGCACGTCGCCGGGCCGTTCCAGCAGACCGCGACGGCTCAGGTCGTCGCCGATGAGCAGCAGCTGTTCGCGCATCGCCTGCAACGAGTACAGCCACGCGAACTTGCCCAGCTCCCGCAGCCCGGTGAGCTTGCGGGCGCGGCGCATCAGGAAGCGGGCGAGGTGGGCGCGGATCGGGTGCTTGCGGCGGGCGCGCTCGAACAGCTCGTCGATCATGGCTTCCGCGCGGGCCGCGGCCTTCTCGAACCGCCGGTCCGGTGCCTGCTCGGGATCGGTGATCCGCAGGTAACCGGCGATGGTGGCGAAGATCTGCGTCGGGTCCTCCGACCAGCGCGGCATCCCGACGTCGACCTCCGCCGGTGCGCGGTGGCCGTAGCGGGCGAGGAAGTCGTCCAGCCCCAGGTCGGGCAGTTCACCCGCCCGGTAGCGGTCGGTGAGCTCGGCCGGGGGCGTGCTGCGCAGCAGTTCCCGCGCCTCGTCGTCGAGACCGGTGGTCAGCCGCCACAGCGCGAGGTCCATCTCGGTGGTGACGTTGTGCGGCAGCCCGCCGAGGACGGTGTCCAGCTCGCTCGTCGTGGCGACGCCCTTGAGCAGCGACTTCGGGAGCTGGCCGAGGAGGATGCCGATGAACAGCGGCCAGATCACCTCCGAGGCGGTCATGAAGTCCCGCTGCACCTCCTCGGCGAAGCGCAGGCGCTGCTGCGAGTTGGCGAACTCCGGTGCCCTGGCCTGGCGCTTGAGCTTCTCGGTGGCGCGGAAGGCGCGCTCGCGCGCGGCGTCGGGGGCGATCAGCGTGCGGATGAGCTCGAACTTCGCCTTCGGCACGACCACGATGCCCTTCTTCAGCAGCGGCGCGACCGGGAAGGGCATGCCGCTGCTGGTCGGCGCGAACCGCGGGTCGGTGAGCAGCCGCTGCACGATCTCGACGTTGCGCGGGCCGTAGACCTCCATCATCTGCGGCAACCGGGAGCGGAAGCGCTTGTTGCGCAACAGGTCCGAGAAGTCCATGAACAGCCGGCCGCCCACGGGAACGATGCCCATCGCATCGCCGAACGCGCCACCGGACAGTCCCGCGGAGTCCATCCACAGCTTCGCGCCGTGCGTCAGCGCCGACATGCCGGCTGGGGTGAAGGGCCGCAGCATCCCCTGCATGTGCCCCATCTCGAAGTAGGCCCGCAGGTCGTCGGATCGGGGCGGGAGCGGGAAGAGCGTCGTGATGGCCCGCGACTGCAACAGCCACAGCGCGCCGTCCCGGTCGATGGCCCACTCGATGTCCTGGGGCGAGCCGAAGCTCTCCTGCACCCGCGCGCCCGCGTCGCGCAGCGCGTCGAGCTGCTCGTGGTCCAGGCACCCGTCGGTGCGCGGCGGGGTCCCGTCGAGGACGTAGTGGTCGGCGATGACCGACCCGTCGACGACCACGTCACCCAGGCCGGGCGCGGCGTCGACGACCATCTCCGAGCGCGTCCCGGTCAGCGGGTTCGCGGTGAACAGCACCCCGGCGGCCTTCGCGTCGACCATCCGCTGCACCACGACGGCCATGTGCACGTCGGTGCCGATCTCGTTGGCGTCGCGGTAGGCGACGGCCCGACCGGAGTGCAGCGAGTCCCAGCAGCGGCGGATCGCCGACAGCAGTTCCTGCTCGCCGCTGACGTTGAGGAACGTGTCCTGCTGCCCGGCGAAGCTCGCATCGGGCAGGTCCTCGGCGGTCGCGCTCGACCGCACCGCCACCCGGTCGGCCCCGAGCCGCCGGTAGGCGTCGAGGACCTCCTGCTCGGGGATCTCGCCCGTCACGTGCGCCCGGGTCGTCAGGCAGAACCCGTCGGGCACCCGGAACCCGGCTTTGACCAGTTCACCGAGCCCGGCGGCCTTGCCGCCCACCAGTCCGAGCATGCTCGCGTCGACCTGCGCGAGTTCGAGCACCTGAACGTCGTTGCCGGTCACCATCATCACTCCAGTCCGAACGGCGCACACCATTACAACGCCGACCAGACTTCCCGGCACACCACGGCCGAAGGGCCGATGCCCAGATGCTAGGTCCGTGACCGGCGATCAGCCGTCAAGAAACCGTCAAAATCCTGACGCCCCGTACGCTGCGGCCCGTGGCTGCACAGGTGGAACTGGACGTCGTGGACATGCGGTTGCTGCGGGCGTTGCAGGAGGACGCCCGGATGACCAACCGCGAGCTTGCGGGGAGAGCGGGCATCGCGACCTCGACGTGCTCGGACCGGCTGGCGCGCCTCCGGGACGCGGGTGTGATGTGCGGATCGGCGGTGCGGATCGAACCGAGCGCGGTCGGTCGCCCGCTGGAGGCGATGCTGGCGGTGCGGGTGCACCCGCACCGGCGTCCGCTCGTGGACCCGTTCGTGCAGCACGTCCTCGCCCTGCCCGAGACGCGGCACCTCTACCACCTGACCGGCCCGGACGACTTCCTCATCCACGTGACCGTCGTCGACGCCGCCGACCTGCAGCGGCTGGTGCTGGACGAGCTCACCGCCCGGGACGAGGTGGTCATGGTGCACACCCACCTGATCTTCCACCAGTGGCGCGGTGGCCCGCTGCTGCCGCCGGGCGCCGAGGGCTGACCGGACGATCGCCGGGTGAACGCGCTCTCAGACGGGCGCGGCCGGACCGACGCGATCCAACACCGCCATCGGCCGATGTTCGTCCGGAGATCCGATCGCGACGCCGTAGGACCGCTGATCCTCGGGTGGTGACCGAACAGACGTTTTGGACCCGTGCCGTGCACGCAGGCCGCGACGACCTCACCGATCAGGGCCTGCACGCCGTTCCGCTGGACCTCTCGACGACCTACCCCAGCCGGGACAGCAGGGACGAGGCCGAGCGCCTCGAGGCGATGACCACCGGCGCCCAGGTGCCGGGCACGCCGATCTACGCCCGGCTCGGCAACCCGACGGTCGCCCGGTTCGAAGGAGCGATCGCCGAGCTCGAAGGCTGCGAGTCCGGTGTCGCCTTCGCCTCGGGCATGGCGGCGCTCTCGGCGTGCCTGCTCGCCACCGTGGCCGCCGGCCGGCCGCACGTGGTGGCGGCGAGGCCGCTCTACGGCACCAGCGACCACCTCATCGCGTCCGGGTTGCTGGGGAACCGGCTCACCTGGGCGGACCCGGCCGATGTCGGTGCCGCCGTCCGGCCGGACACCGGGCTCGTCATCGTCGAGACCCCCGCGAACCCGACGCTCGCGGAGATCGACATCCGCGCCGTCGTGGACGCCGCGGGCGGCGTTCCGGTGCTCGTCGACAACACCTTCGCCACACCGGCTCTGCAGCGGCCCACCGACTTCGGCGCCGCCGTGGTCCTGCACAGCGCGACGAAGTTCCTCGGCGGGCACGGTGACGCCATGGGCGGTGTGGTGACCTGCGCGGAGGACTTCGCCCAGCGCCTGCGCCAGGTCCGCATCGCCACGGGCGGAGTGCTGCACCCCTCGGCCGCGTACCTCCTGCAGCGCGGCCTGGCCACGCTGCCGGTCCGCATGGAGCGCTCGTCGGCCACGGCAGCGGTTCTCGCGGAGCGGCTGCTCGCGCACCCGAAGGTCAGCGCCGTGCACTACCCGGACCCGAACAAGCTCGGCCAGCTCACCACCGGCGGGGCGATGCTGTCGTTCGAGGCGGAAACTCCGCCGCACGAGGTGATTTCCGCCGTCCGCCTGATCACACCGGCGGTCAGCCTCGGCAGCACCGACACGCTGCTGCAGCACCCGGCATCGCTGTCGCACCACATCGTCGCCCCGCAGGACCGCGCGGCAGGGGGCATCCCGGACACCCTGCTCCGCCTGTCGGTCGGCCTCGAATCCCCGGAAGACCTCTGGCGAGACCTCGACCAAGCCCTCAGCGGAACGACCTGAGCCGTTCAGCGATCGGGCGTCCGTTCGGAGTTCGAACGGACGCCGCGGTCAGGCCTTCTCGTGGGCGATCTGGATGAGGTTGCCGCAGGTGTCGTCGAGGACCGCTGTGGTGACCGGGCCCATGTCGGTCGGCTGCTGGGTGAAGCGCACGCCCTGGGCGGTGAGGCGGTCGTACTCGGCCTGGACGTCCTCGACCGCGAACGAGGTGAAGGGGATCCCGTCGGCCACCAGCGCCTGCTTGAAGGGCTTGGCCGCCGGGTGCTGGTCGGGTTCGAGCACGAGTTCGGTGCCGTTGGGCTCCTCGGGCGAGACGAGGGTGATCCAGCGGAACTCGCCCATCGGGATGTCGTGCTTGAGTTCGAAACCGAGGGCCTCGGTGTAGAACCGCAGCGCCTTGTCCTGGTCATCGACCATCATGCTGTGCAGGTTGATCCTCATGCTCCCGGCCCTTCCTCAGCCACCGCTCGACGATCGGTTCGAGCGGTGCGGTGTCGATGTGGTGGAACTTGTAACGGCCTTCCCGGCTCGCCCTGACCAGCCCCGCTGCTTCCAGGGCGTCCAGGTGCTGCGAGATCGCCTGCCGTGACGAGGCGAGCCCGTGCTTGGTGGCCAACCGAGCGCAGATCTCGAACAGTGTCTGCCCGTTCTGCTCGGTCAGCTCGTCGAGGATCGTGCGCCGCGTGCCATCGGCCAGCGCCTTGAACACGGCGTCATCCACACCGCGAACAATAGGCAAGCCACGACTTGCATGTCAACTCAGCCCGTTGCCGTGACCTGGGGAGGCGTCCTGGGGGCACGATTTCAGTGGAAGTCGGAACACGGATTTCCACTGAGATCGGGGTTCGGACTTCCACTGAAATCCGGAACTTCACCGGCGTGGGGAGGATCTGGGTGGAGGGGCCGGGGTTTCCGGCCAGCGGGGCGATCTTGGTGGGGTGGTTCCGGGTGATCTGCGCTGCACCTCGGGGTCGGCTGAAACCTACTTCGGAGTAGGTTGCCGGTAGTCTGGCTCGGTGCGAGGGACGGTGTGTGATGGTCGGTGAGTCGCGGCCCGCGGGGTTCTGGGGTCGTGCCGGGGATCGAGCGCGGCAGGTCAACCAGAGCCGGCGGGTGGTCGGAACGCTGCGCGGGGTCCGACGGATGCTGCCCGGGTCCGGCGAGCTCGCCTTCTCCGACTCGGGGAAGCCCTCCGACCGCGTGGCGCGGCTGATGATGCAGGTCGCGGGCGATCAGCCGAGCGCGGTGCGCGAGCTGGGCCTGGTGACCGTGCAGGCGTGGCAGGCGCTGACCAGCCGGCGTGCCGCCGACGGAGCCGTGACGATCATGTTCACCGACCTCGTGGGCTTCTCCACCTGGGCGTTGCGCGCCGGTGACGACCAGGTCCTGCGGTTGCTGCGGGAGTTCTTCGGCGTCAGCCGCGAGGTCGTCGGCGGGTACGGCGGCGTGGTGGTCAAATCGCTCGGCGACGGCGTGATGGTGGCCTTCTCCGACGTCGACAAGGCGATCGAGGCCGCCGCCGCGCTGGGATCGGCGGTCAGCGCCCTCAACCACGACGGCTACCGCCCGTCGCTGCGCGTGGGCCTGCACCGCGGTTGGCCGCGCAAGGTCGGCAAGGACTACATCGGGGTGGACGTCAACATCGCCGCGCGCGTCGCCGACGCCGCCAACGGCGGTGAAGTGCTGGTCACCGAGCAGGTCCTGGAGGCAGCCACCCGCGAGCGGTACGTGGCGCGCAGCCGCCGGTTCCGGGCGAAGGGGACGCCGAAGGACCTGGCCGTGTACGCGGTGGTTCCCCGTCACGAGCGGTGACGAGTCGGGTGTACCGTCGCAACTAGACAGCATGCTGTCCAGTTCGTCGTCGAGCCCGAATGGGATTCCCCGTGCGCATCGTCCTGACCGCAATGCCCGCCTACTCGCACCTCGTTCCGCTGCTGCTGCCGGTCGGCCGCCAGCTGCGCGACGCCGGGCACGACGTCCGCGTCGCCACCAGCGAAGCCATGGCGGAGACCATCGAGCAGGCCGGTCTCCGGCCCGTGGTCCTGCTGGACCTGGTCACCATGCGCGACCTGGCCGCGGACCCGCAGCGCTTCGGCGCGAAGGGGCTCACCGACGTCGCCGAGCGGCGGGGCACCGAGACCCTCGGTGTCACTCCGGAGGTCTTCGGCGGCAACTTCATCGGCGTGCTCGGACGCCACTTCGGCGAGAAGCTCCTGGAGCACGTGGAGCGCCCGGACCTGATCGTCCGCGAGGCGACCGAGTTCGGCGGCTACTACGCGGCCGAGAAGTGGGGCATCCCCAACGCCGTGATCGACATCAGCCCGATGGCGCCGTTCGGCGACGTCCTCGACGAGATCAACGCCGGTCGCGCGCACTTCGGGCTCGACCCCGTCGACGACCCGTGGCAGCCGATGAGCGCGTTCCGGGCCGGAGTAGTGCCCGAGACCTTCTACCCGGACGGCGCGCGGCTGGAATCCGCGCACCACTACCGGATTCCCGACGGCGACGCCCAGCGGCTCGACCCGGCCGTCGCCGATCTCCCGGACCGCCCGCTGGTGCTGGCCAGCCTCGGGTCCAACGCGCCGATGATGCTCGGCGAACGTCCCCAGCTGCTCGACACGATCATCGAAGCGCTCGGCAAGCTCCCGGTCACGGGTGTGGTCGCGCTCGGAGCCAACCGCGACCCGGGGGAGTGGACCGGGGTGCGCGCGGAGAACGTGCACCTGACCTCGTTCGTCCAGCAGCAGACGTTGCTGCCCGCCTGCGACGCGTTCATCACCCACTGCGGCTTCAACAGCACCCGCGAATCGCTCTACGCCGGAGTGCCCATGGTGGGGCTGCCGATGTTCGCCGAGCAGCCCAACAACGCCACCCGCATCACCGAGATCGGCGCCGGACTGGCGTTCAACATCGAGGACGTGTCCGTGCCGCTGCTGCACGAGGCGGTGTCCCGCGTGCTGGAGGAACCGTCGTTCCGCAGCGCGGCCCGAGGCGCGCAGCGCCGAGTCATGGCGCTGCCGCCCCTCTCCCAGATCGCCGCGGACCTGGGGGAGCTGGTCTAGAGGCCGGTCAGTTCGTCGTCGGTGAGCACGACGTCGAGTGAGCGGAGGGCCTCCGCTCGGTCGGCGACCGGGGTCATCTCCTGCGAGCCGTCCGGTCGTTCGACGACGAGGGTGTCGCCGATGAGCTTGCGGCTGATGCCCTCGTCGAGCCGCATCACGACGAGCCTGCCGGTGAACGGCGAGTCCGGGTGCGTCGCGGTGTAGTGGTTGTGGACCTCGTAGTCGATGAGCCGCTGCGGCTGGTCGTCGAAGGCGTGCAGCGGTTCCCAGCTCTCGGAGGCCTCCTTCTCCAGCGTCCACAGTCGACCGTCGCGGACCAGCCGGTGGTTCCAGCCGGCCTGGTCGACCACCTCGCCGTCGGCCAGCCTCATGGGGCGCAGCACGCCCGCGCCGAAACCGACGTCGGCCAGGTGCTCGTCGCCGTCGACGGTGACGACGAGGTTCATGTGGGTTCGCGGGCCGTTGCGGTGCGGCTGGACGCGCGCGGCCCGGCGGGACACGGCGTAGCCGAGGCGCTCCAGCACGGCGGCGAACAGCAGGGAGTGCTCGAAGCAGTAGCCGCCGCGCTGCCTGCGCACCAGCTTCGCGGTGATCGATTCCAGGTCGAGGCGCGGTGTGCGCCCGAGCGCCGGGTCGACGTTCTCGAAGGGGATCGCGCGCACGTGCGCCTCGTGCAGCGCGGCGAGCGACTCGGCGGACGGCGGCGCCGCCTGCTGCCCGGTGCGGGCGAGGTACGCGTCGAGGTCGAGCGACTCGACGTCCCAGGGGTCGGTCATGGTCGCAGCCTCGCACTTCCAGCGCGGTGGAGGTCAACGGTGTCAGCCGAAGTTCCGCGAGAGCCGGGTGAGCAGCTCGCTGAGGTGGTCGATCTCCTCGGAGGACAGGCCCGCGACCAGCTGCTCGTTGGCCTTCCGCGACGCCCGCTGGAGGCGGCGGTGGGCGGCGCGACCGGCGTCGGTGAGGTGCAGGCGCACCGCGCGGCGGTCGCCTTCGTCCTCGCCGCGCTCCAGCCAGCCGGTCTCGACCAGCCGGTCCACCTGGCGGGCCAACGTCTGGCCGCTGACGTGCAGCGATCCGGCCAGGTCCCGCTGGATCACCGGCCCGTGCACGGTGAGGGCCTCCAGGATCGTCCAGGTCGTGAAGCTCGCCCCGGCTTCGCCGAGCCGTTGCTCGAAGTTCGCTCGCGCTTGTCGAGCGATCATGTTGAACCGGTATCCGAGGCTGCCCAGACCGGTGCCGATGGCGTCCACCATGCGGCCAGTTGTACCCCAGGCCACCAGTTCTGCACCATCAAAAGCAGAGTGCAATAATGCACTCCGTGGTTGATGGTGCAACTCCTGCTCTGAAGCGTCGGGTCCACACGGCACATCGGCTGACCGCCGCAGCGCGTCGCCGCACGGCCGAGGACGGGCTGTCCGGCTTCACCGTCGACGAGGTCTGCGACGAGGCGGGCATCTCCAGGCGCACCTTCTTCAACTACTTCGCGTCCAAGGAGGACGCGGTACTGGGGTTCACAACGCTGTGGGACCAGCACGAGATCGAGGAGCGGTTCACCGCGGGCGCCGACCCGGACGAACCGGGGGTCTCGGCGAGCCTGCTCGACGACTACGCCGCGCTCCTGGTCGACCGCTGGACCGAGGTCGGGCTCACGCCCGAACACGTCGCGGACCTGGTCGCGGCCATGGATCGCGAACCGCGGCTGCTGTCGCGGGTGTTCGAGCACGTCCAGACGCGCGAACGCGCCGACATCGAACTGGTGCGAGCCAGGGAAGGGCTCCCGGAAGGGGACCTCCGGGCTTCCGCCGCCGTCCAGGTGGTGTGCGCGCTCGCAGGCGCCTGCATGGGGCAGTTCCTCGACCCAGCCAACTCCGAGCCGCTGAACACGATCATGCAACGCCGCTTGGTGGCCGCTCGCGAGGTTTTCGCCGCCACGCTCACCGGAGGGACCCGATGACCGAGACCGAACCCAAGTTACTGCTGACCAAGCGGCGGATCTGGATCATCTTCAGCGCGCTGATCGCGGGCATGCTGCTGGCCAGCCTCGACCAGACCATCGTGTCCACCGCGATGCCCACCATCGTCGGCGACCTCGGCGGCGTCGCGCACCAGGCGTGGATCACCACCGCCTACCTGCTGGCCACCACCATCGTCATGCCGATCTACGGCAAGTTCGGCGACGTCCTCGGCAGGCGCAAGCTGTTCCTGGTCGCCATCGCGCTGTTCACGCTCGCCTCGGTCGGCTGCGCCGTGGCCGGCGACTTCTGGACCTTCGTGATCTTCCGCGCCGCGCAGGGCCTCGGCGGCGGTGGCCTGATGATCCTCTCCCAGGCGATCATCGCCGACATCGTGCCCGCCAGCGAGCGCGGCAAGTACCTCGGACCGCTCGGCGGCATCTTCGGCCTCGCCGCGGTCGGCGGCCCGCTGCTCGGCGGGTTCTTCGTCGACCACCTGTCCTGGCACTGGGCGTTCTACATCAACATCCCGATCGGCATCGCCGCGTTCGCCATCACCTACTTCGCGCTGACCCTGCCCAGCAAGAAGGCCACCAAGCCGCTGGACATCCCCGGCGTGGTGCTGCTGGCGCTGGCCACCACCAGCCTGATCTTCTTCACCGACTTCGGCGGCGACTCCGCGCACGGCTGGAGCGCACCCGAAACCTGGCTGTGGGCGGCGGGTCTGGTCATCGCCGCGGCCCTGTTCGTGCTGGTCGAGTCCCGGGCGAGCGACCCGGTCATCCCGCTGTCGCTGTTCCGCAACCCCATCTTCGTCAACGCCACCAGCATCGGCCTCGTGCTCGGACTGGGCATGTTCGCCGCGCTGGGCTTCCTGCCCACCTTCCTGCAGATGTCCACCGGGACCTCGGCGGCGGTGTCGGGCATGGCGATGCTGCCGATGATGGCCGGTCTGATGCTGACCTCCATCACCTCCGGCGCGCTGATCACCAAGACCGGCCGCTACAAGGTGTTCCCGATCCTGGGCACGCTCATCACCGCGGGCGGGATGCTCGCCATGACGACGCTGTCGGCCGACACGCCGGTGTGGCTGCTGTGCGTGTTCCTGTTCGTCTTCGGCGCCGGCCTCGGGCTGATCATGCAGGTCGTGGTGCTGGTGGTGCAGAACTCCGTCGACCCGTCGATGATCGGCACCGCGACCAGCACCAACAACTACTTCCGCGAGGTCGGCGGCGCGCTGGGCGTCGCGGTGTTCGGCACGATCTTCTCCACCCGGCTGACCGAGAACCTCACCGGGATCTTCGCCGGTGCCGGTGCGTCCGCGCAGCAGGCCGAGCAGTCCGCGGTGTCGCTGTCGCCGAACATGCTGCAGCAGCTGCCCGAACCCGTGCGGGACGCGATCGTCGCGGCCTACGCCGACGCGCTGGCGCCGGTGTTCTGGTACCTGGTGCCGTTCATGGCCATCGCGTTCCTGCTCTCGCTGCTGCTCAAGCAGATCCCGCTGTCGGAGGTGGCCGGGCTGGTCGCCCGCGGCGAGGCCATCGGCGGCGACGAGGCCGAAGAGCTCGAAGCGCGGCAGCGCGCCACCACCCAGACCCACTGATCGCGGAGGGAATCGCATGGCGGAGATGGATCTGCGAGTCCGGCTGCTGGGCAAGGCGTTGAGCCTGGCCCCCAGCGTCACCGGCATGACCGACGAGCAGCTGATCGCGCGGCAGCGGAAAGCACTGCCGCGCAACAGGGTCATCGACTTCCTGCTGGGCTCTCGCGCTCCCGGCATCGTCACCAGCGACCTCACCGCCGCCGGGGCCGACGGCCGCATCGGGATCCGGGTGTACCGGCCGATGCGGGAGACCGGACCGCTGCCGCTGATCGTCAACATCCACGGCGGCGGCTGGGTCAGCGGGAACCTCGACATCGCGGACTGGTTGTGCGGCCGGGTCGCCAAGGAGGTCGGGGCGGTCGTGGTGTCGGTGGACTACCGGCTCGCGCCCACCCACCGGTTCCCGGTGGCCGTGGAGGACTGCTACGCCGCGCTCGTCGACGTCGCCGGGCGCGCGGCCGAGCTCGGAGCCGACCCGGACCGGATCGCGGTCATGGGCGACAGCGCGGGCGGCAACCTCGCCGCCGTGATGTGCCTGCTCGCGCGGGACCGCTCCGGCCCGGAGATCGCCTTCCAGGGCCTGATCTACCCGGCCACCGATCTGACGCTGGGCAGCCAGTCGCTGGAGGACAACGCCGAGGCCCCGGTGATCACCACCCGCGAGGCCCGGAAGATGCGGGACGCCTACCTCGACGCTCACGACCCGGCGGACCCGCTGGCCTCACCGCTGAAGGCGGCGACGCACGAGGGGCTGCCGCCAGCGCTGATCCAGGTCGCCGAGCACGACCCGATCCGCGACGACGGCCTGCGCTACGGCGAGGCGCTGCGAGCCGCCGGGGTCCCGGTCCGCACCACCACCTACGTCGGCATGCCGCACGGGTACCTGTCCTTCCCGAACGTCTGCCGCAGCGCGACGCAGGCGCTGGGCGAGCTCTGCTCGGAGCTGTCGGCGGCGCTGGCTCCGGCTCGCGTCGCCGACTAGAAGCGGCTCAAGAGTGCGGCGCAAGCCGCTGCTCCAGGTGTGGGACTCACCCTGCACCGCTGCGGGCACCGCCAAGCAAAGAAACCCCAACAACTCTCCAAGCAGGTCCGGGGCGTGTCCGCGCGGGAGGTTGCGGACGCGCCCCGAGTCTTCAACGTGGAAGTCGTCACCAGCCGACGGCGACCACCAGCCCTGCGGGCCTTCGCGGGAGACGTAGGAACGAGTCGCAGACTTTCTCGATGCCGAGCGGAAGTCAACATTCCGATTCCGGGCTGTCCGCTTCTCGCCAGCGACGACGCCGGAGTTCGCACTTCTCGGGCGTTCTGCGGCTTTTCGGCGCGCGGCCGGTGGTTGCCGGGTTCCGCTGACCGCCCCCGGCCGATCTGGGTACCGTTCCCCCTCAGTTCGCTCCACCGAGGGGGAGGGTCATGGCCAGAGGCGATCGTCGCCCGACCCTGGAGACCGTTGCGGCCCGCGCCGGCGTCTCCCGCGCGACGGTGTCCCGGGTGATCAACGACCAGCCCGTCGCGCCGTCCAGCAGGCGAGCGGTGGAACGCGCGATCGCCGAGGTCGGCTACGTGCCCAACCAGGCCGCGCGCAGCCTCGTCACCCAGCGGACCGGTCTGATCGCGCTGGTGCTGCCCGAATCCTCCACGCGCGTGTTCTCCGACGACCAGTTCTTCCCGCGGCTCATCCAGGGCGTCAGCCAGGAGCTGGACGACGAGGACGAGCAGCTGGCGCTGATGTTGGCCGGATCCCCCGCGAGCCGCGCCCGGATCGAGCGCTCGGCCGTGGCCGGGCGGGTCGACGGTGTCATGCTCGCCTCGCTGCACGGCACCGACCCGCTGTCGGAGGCGTTGGCGAAGTCCGGGATCCCGGTGGTCAGCAACGAACGCGTCCTCGGCCCGGTGGAGGTGCCCAGCGTCGGCGTGGACAACCGGGGCGGTGCGCGGGCGGCCGTGGAGCACCTGATCGCCTCCGGGCGCACGCGCATCGCGACGATCACCGGGCCGACGGACATGATCGCCGGGATGGACCGCCTCGACGGGTACCTGGACGCCGTCGGCGGCTCGCAGGAGCCCGCCGTCGCGGCCGGGGACTTCACCCGCGCTTCCGGCGAGGCCGCGATGAAGCGGCTGCTGGACGAGGAATCCGGGGTCGACGCCGTCTTCGCAGCTTCCGACCTGATGGCCGAGGGAGCACTGCACGTGTTGCGCCAGAACGGTTTCCGGGTGCCGGACGACGTGGCGCTGGTCGGCTTCGACGACATCACCAGGGCCCGCTGCACCGAGCCGGCGCTGACCACCGTGAGTCAGCCCATCGACGGCATCGGCCGTCACCTCGCGGCCCAGCTGCTGCGACTGATCGCCGGCGAGCCCGTCGAACCGGCGATCACCCTGACCACGCAGCTCGTCGTCCGCGAGTCCTCCTGAGCGTCGCCGGCGGACGGTTGACCACGGACGGTTCGGACCAGAACCGCCCCGCTCCCGGGCTCCGACGCGAAAAGTCCGGGCGAGGCCGCGGTGGCCCCGCCCGGACTTCGATCGCCGATGATCAGATCACGGGAAGTTCGCCAGGTTCGACGGCGTGGTCTCCGGTGGGGTCACATCACCCGTGTCGTTGATGACGTGGGTGATCGATCCCTTCTCGTTGAGCGAGACCGTCGCCATGCTGTGGAACTTCACGCCCGGCACCGCCGGAACCTCGAAGGCGTGGTGGTTCTTCACCTCGGGGTTGGTGTTGAAGAAGCAGTAGCTCCCCAAGCCCCACGCCTCGTGGTTGGTGACCTGGTCGCCCACCTTGTAGGCGGCCCAGCCCTCCAGGCCGTTGTCGTTCATGTACGAGGCCTGGTCCGGAACGTCGTAGGGCATCTCGTTCTGGAAGAAGACCGTCTTGCCGTTGTTGCCGTTCCAGATGACCTGGTACTTGTTGTAGTGCTCGACGAACAGGCCGGTGGCCGTCACGTCGTCACCGTTGACCAGCACACCCGTATCGCCCGGGTTGACGTCCCAGCCGAACGAGCCCTCGTTGCCGTGGTCGGCGCGCCAGGCCCAGACGTGGTCCATGACCGCGTTCTTGCTGTTGACGATCAGGCTGTTGGTCGCCTTGCCCGCGACGGTGCCGCCCAGCCGGAAGAACACGTCCTGCATGATCGTCGGGTTCTGCGAGTGGTCCGCCGAAGCGCCCTCCTCGCCGACGGTCAGCAGGCTGGGCGAGTTCTGGGTGCCCGCGTCGAACAGCACGCCCTTGATGCGCACGCCGTCGACGTCGGCGACCTCCATCGCCGTCTTGCCGGTGTCGGGCATGAGCGTCGGGTAACCGATGCCCAGCACGATGGTGTCCGGGTTGGTGATCTTGATCGTGTCGTCGAGGTGGTACACGCCCGGGGTGAAGAACAGGTTGCAGCCCGAGGCCACGGCGGCGTTGATGTCCGCTGCGGTGTCGGTCGGCTTGGCCACGTAGAACTGGCTCATCGGCACCGACTTGCCGGGGGTTTCACCGTTGGCCCAGCTCGGGCCGGTGGCGTCGGTGCGCACGTCAGGGCGGAACACCTGGAACTTGCCCGCGTCGTCGACGTAGAGGTACGGCACGTCGGCCGACACCGGGGTCGACTCCAGCGTGGTGTGCGGCGGGGTCGGGAAGGCGGTGGGCGGTGCGCCCTGCACGCCGGAGAACGTCATGTTCCAGACGCCGCCGTCCCAGGCGCCCAGCTGCGAGTCGCGGGTGTACCACTGCTGCTGCGAGGAGGACTCGGTGGTGCCCGAGACCTTGGTGTCGGCGAGGTAGCCGCCGCTGGCCCAGCCGTAGCTCTCCGGGTACAGGTCCAGGTCGCCCTGGATGTCCATGCGGCGCATCGGCGCGGCCTGCGACACGCCCCAGCGGTTGGCGCCGTTGGGCTTGACGGTCATGTTCTCCGCCGAGCGCCAGAAGTTCTGGGTCGCGTTGCCCTGGTCGGACTCGTTGAACGCGTCGACCGTGATGTTGCCGTTGATGGTGACGTCGCCCGGGTTCTTGCCCAAGCCCGCCACCGAGGTGTAGTAGCCGACGTTGTCGTTGACGGCGTACTCACCCGGCTTGAACAGGTGCGCGACCCTGTCCTCGGACATCTGGTCGGCCAGCGTGTCCTTGAGGTTGTTGAAGTCGTCGTCGAGCTGCTGCTGGATGCTCTCCGGCGACATCGACGGGTCGAAGATCCGCACGTTCGGACCGAAGTCCGGCGTGTCGGTGCCCGCGCATGCCTGAGGGCCGGGTGCCGGAGCCGCGGGCTTCGCGGGTTGAGCGTGGTTCGCGCCGGGCATCGCCGCCGCACTGGGCGCGACGGCGGTGACGGCGGCGACAGCGGCCATTCCCGCGAAGAACGGGAACCGGCGTCGCCCACGCCGTTGTGAGACGGGAGTCATGTTTCAAGCACCTCCGGAAAAGGACAATGCGACGAACGCACTGCATGAGAGCGCTCTCAGATCGGGACCCTAGACCGATCAAGAGCATTTCCGGAAGGTGGTCGTCGTGAAACCGCCAGCGCGGCAATGGATTCCCGTTTTCCCAGCTGAGGTGTCCGCCGTGGGCAGAGCGGCCATCGCGGTACCGCATTCACGGATTCGGTTGCGCTTCCCCTTTTTCGATTTCCGTCCGCAGGGCGGAAAGAAGCGGAGGCACGTATTCGAGCCTACTGGGGTTCAATTCTCGGGTCACGAATTTTTCAATCCCCGATCCGCGCGGCATCCCCGGTTGTCGGGTCGAGCGCGCGGAACGCGAAGTGCAGGTCGTAGCTCAGCGAGGGGGAGTTCAGCAGCGACCGCTCCAGCAGCTGCTCCGCGTTGACCAGCCGCTTGCGGACCGCTGCGGCGGAGATGCCCAGCGCCTCGGCCGCGAGGCTCGTCCTGGTGTCGGCGAGCAGCCAGGCCCGCACGGTCTCGACCAGTCGCGGTGAGTCCCGCAGAGGCGCGATCAGCACCTCCGCCCAGCGGCGGACCTCCTCGCCGCGCAGCAGCTCGTCGATGTCGCGCGGCGAGTGCGGTGCCTCGGGGCCGCCGCGCAGCCGCAGCGCGAGGTCCAGGTGCGCCTGATCCGGGAGCCGGTGCAGGTCGCAGCCCAGCAGCGAACCGATCTTCTGCAGCCGGGCGCTGAGGGTGTTGCGGTGGATCTTCAGGTGCCGGGTGGCCTGCTGGTGGAACGCCAGCCACGACGTCAGGGTGCTGCGCAGGTCGTCGAGCGACGGGTCCTGCGGGCGCGCGGGCTCGAACTCCTCCAGCGGTGCCAGCACCCGCCGCGCCCAGTCCCGCCCGTGGCCGGAGAGTTCGGCGGCGAGGTCGTGGCTGCTGCGGAAGGTCGCGAAGCGCTCGGCGTTGCCGCGCGCGTGCGCCAGCGCGTGGAACGCCTGCTGGTAGCCGGTGGGGAAGTCCCGCAGCGGGAGCACGGTGCTGATGCCCGCGCTGATCCGGCCGATGTCGGCGCTGGCCTTCGCCACCAGCTCCCGCAGGCAGGCCTGCTCCTCCTCGTGGCTCATGGGGGCGACCGCGGGGATGAGGTGTCCGCTGTAGACCGGGCACTTGATCATCCAGGCCCGTCCGCCGGTGATGCGGATCAGCTCGTCGGCGATCGCGTCGCGCTCGCCCTTGTCGATGGAGCCGACTTCGACGACCCACACCCGCATCGGATCGGGCAGCGCATCGCCGAGCGCCTCGGCCGCGCGGTGCGCGGTGGCGAGCCCGTCGTCCATCAGCAGGTGCAGCACGGCCTCGCGGACCTGGTCGTTGGCGGCCTCGATCCGCCTGGACCGCTCGTGCGCGTGCTGGGCCTTCCAGGCCAGGGCCAGCACGCGGAGGGAGTCGGTGCGCCTCGGTTCGGAGGTGAAGCGGTCGATCGCCGATCCGGACAACGCCAGCGTCGGCGCGCCGGGTTCGCCGCTGATGGCGAACGCCGCGAGCTGGTCGTGCCCGTCGCGCTCGACGACGGACCGGTGCCGACCGTGCACGCGACGCGCGATGTCGACGACCGCCTCGGGCAGGGCGTGGCCGGGTGCGCTCGCGATGGGCTTGCCCGCCGCGTCGAACAGCGCCGCGCATCCGCCGACCTCGTCGGCGAAGCGGGCGAGCAACCGGCGCAACCCACCGGGCTCGGCGGCTTCGCGCTGCATGTCGCGAAGCCGACCCAGGCACTCCCGATCATCGCCGGACAACACCAAGACACACCCCTTTTCGCGATGTCGAGGGAGCGATCCTACGGGGGAGGGGGCTCCTGGTGCAGCAATCGGATCCCGATTTCCGGCGCTGACTGTGCGAGAACGAACTGGAGTCCGGATGATCAACGGCCATACGCTGGAGGCGTCGCCGCAGTGCCGGGCGAACGGCGCGCGGATCTCGCGCACGGGAGTCGGCTCGACGCCCCACCGTTGGCGACCGGTTGACGCAGCGCCACGTCACCCTGGGGGTCGGTGTTCGCGAGCAGCAAACACCACGCTGAGGCGAGGGGGAGAGGGAAGCCTCCTCGCCTCAGCGCTACCCCCCCGACCCGATAGCCCCCCCGAACGAGGCCGGTCCCGACACGACACGCGTGTCGGGACCGGCCTCGTTTCAGGACGGGTGAGAGCGGCTGGGGTCAGAGCGCTTTGAGGACCCGCTGGGCGAGCGGCGCCGAGGAGGCCGGGTTCTGGCCCGTGTGGAGGTTGCGGTCGACCACGACGTTGGGGGACCAGGGCGTGCCCTCGTCGAAGGTGACGCCGAGCTCGTCGAGGCGGTCCTGCAGCAGCCACGGGGCCTTGTCGGCCAGACCTGCCTGGATCTCCTCGGAGTTGGTGAAGGCGGTGAGCGCGTAACCCCGGAACGGGGACTCGCCGCCCTGGGCGGTGGCCAGCAGCGCGGCCGGGCCGTGGCAGACGATCGCGAGGGGTTTGCCGGAGCCGAGGGTCTCGGTGAGGACGCGAGCGGAGTCGGCGTTGACGGCGAGGTCCTCCATCGGGCCGTGCCCGCCCGGGTAGAACACCGCGTCGTAGTCGGCCGGGTTCACGGTGGCCAGGTCGATCGGGTTCTTCAGCTCGGTGGCGTCGTCCAGGATGGCGGCGACGCGGTCCGCGGCTTCCTGCCCGCCGTTGGCGTCGGCGCTCAGGCTGGCTCGGTCGACCGGGGGCTGCACGGCGCCCGGGGAGGCGATCACGACCTCGTGGCCCGCCTCGGTGAACGCCTCGTACGGCGCCGCGAACTCCTCGGCCCAGAACCCCGTGGGGTGCTTCGTGCCGTCGTTGAGCGTCCAGTGGTCCGCGCCGGTGAGCACGAACAGGATCTTCGCCATGGGGTTTCGCTCTCAAACTAGAGGTGTGCGGTTCCGCCTCCGACCGTATGCGCGGGTTCGCCACCCGTGCCAATCGACGAAGCGATGCCCTCGATCACCCTTAGCGGGTTTGGTCTGAACCGTCCCTGATCATTATCTGCTTTGTCCGGACGGTTCGGACCAAAACCGCCCCCGGCCCGGGGTTTAGAAGTCCGTGACCAGGAGGTCTGCCCGGGTGCTGGTGGGGGTGATGAGGCGGGCGTTGCGCATGTCGCTGCGGTGGACCCAGTCCTCGGCCTCGGCGCGGGTCTTGCCGTGGTGCACGTGGCGCTCGACCAGGCGGGCGACGAGCTCGTCGTCGGACTGGTGCAGGAACCAGGACTCGTCGAGCAGGGGCCGGACTCCGGACCAGGGGGCCTGGTCGAGCAGCAGGTAGTTGCCCTCGGTGATGACCAGCGGGACGTCGGGGTCGACCGGGATGGAGCCGGCGTAGGACTCCTCGACCTCGCGGTGGAACCGCGGCGCGTAGACCGTTCCGGCGCCCTCGCGGATCCGGCGCAGCAGAGCGACGTAGCCGGCGGCGTCGAAGGTGTCCGGGGCGCCCTTGCGGTCCCGCCGGCCGAGGCGGCGCAACTCCGCCTCGGCCAGGTGGAAACCGTCCATCGGCACCACCACGGCCGCCGAACCCAGTTCGCCGACCAGCTTCTCGGCCAGCGTGCCCTTCCCGGAACCGGGACCGCCGACGATGCCCAGGACGCGGCGCGAGCCGGTCGAGGCCAGTGCGCGGGCGCGGTCGAGCAGGCCGGGCAGGCCGTCGTGGTGCCGGGGGATCACGCCCGCTTCCCCTTGCGCAGCGAGCTCTCGATGTCCTCCAGCGTGCGGTTCTTGGTCTCCGGCAGGTTCCGCCACAGGTAGACCAGGCCGAGGATGCCCAGCAGGCCGTAGATCCAGAACAGGCCGGTCGGGGTCAGCGCGTTGATCAGCGTCAGCACCGAGATGGAGATCAGGAAGTCCAGGCCCCAGTGCGTCACCGTGCCGACACCGGCGGCCTTGCCGCGCACCGCGGTCGGGAACACCTCGCTGTTGATCAGCCAGATCGCCAGGCCCAGGCTCGCCGCGAACGCCGCCTCGTAGAGCATCAAGCCGCCGGTGAGCAGCAGTCCCAGCCCGTGCACGCTGGGCAGCAGGTACAGCGCACCCAGCCCGAACAGCACCAGGATGACCACGCTCGTGCCGCCCAGCAGCAGCGGGCGGCGGCCCACCTTGTCGATGAACAGCAGCGCGATCATCGTGAAGATCATGTTGGCGGCACCGATGCCCACCGAGGACAGGATCGCGGCGGAGTCGCCGAGCCCGGCCTGCTTGAGGATCGTGGGCGCGTAGTAGATGACCGCGTTGACGCCGACCAGCTGGTTGGTGGCTGCCACCGCGAAGCCGAGCAGCACGGCGGGGCGCAGCTTCGGGCTCAGCAGGTCCCGGTAGCTGAACTTGCTCTCCTCGCGCATCGCCTCGGACATCTCCGCCAGCGAGGCGTCGGCGTCGGCCGCTGAGTGCGTGCGCAGCAGTGCCTTGCGGGCGTCCTCGGTCCGGCCGCGCGAGAGCAACCAGCGCGGGCTCTCGGCCAGCGTGAACAGGCCGATCAGCATGACCAGCGACGGCACCACTGCCAGTCCGACCATCCAGCGCCAGCCGCCGCTGCCCGCGAAGGCGTAGCCGACGAGGTAGGAGGCGAAGATGCCGATGGTGATCATCAGCTGGTTCATCGACACCAGCCGGCCGCGCAGCGTCGGCGGGGCGATCTCGGCGATGTAGGTCGGCACCACCAGCGACGAACCGCCGATGGCCAGGCCCAGCAGGATCCGCGCCAGGACCAGGATCGAGGTCTCCGGTGCCAGCGCCGACAGCAGCGCGCCCGCGGAGAACACCGCCGACAGGATGATCAGGGTGACCTTGCGCCCGATGCGGTCGACCACGGGTCCGGCGCCGATCGAGCCGACGATCGCGCCGAGCAGCAGGGACGCGACCACGAACTGCTGCATGCCGTCGGACAGCGCGAACTCCGGGGCGATGTAGAGCAGCGCCGCCGAGATCACGCCGGTGTCGTAGCCGAAGAGCAGACCGCCGAGCGCGGCGATGGTCGACGCGCCGAGCACGGCCCCGCGCCGGGCTCGAGGGGGCGCGGACGTCTCCGGGGCCCTTGATGTGGTCATGGGTGTGCTCGTCCTCCCCGGACCCGCGGCGATGCGGGTCGATGTGCGCGCCTCGGCGCGGCCTCCGCTTTGAGTGCTCGGCACTGTAGGTCGAAGTTAAGCGCTTGCGCAAGCGGTTGCCGGGTATGCTCCCCATCACCCGATCGAGCCCGAAGGAGTGCTTGTCGATGGCGACCATGGCCGACGTGGCACGCGTCGCGGGAGTGTCCACCGCGACGGTCTCGCACGTCATCAACGGCACCCGCACGGTGCGCGAGGAGACCCGGCAGGTCGTTCAGGCCGCCATCGCCGAGACCGGGTACAGCCCGAACACCCTCGCGCGCTCGCTGGCCACCGGCGGATCGCGGTCCATCGCCGTGGTGATGTCGGCGATCTCCAACCCCTACTTCGGCCAGGTGCTGCAGGGCATCGAGTCGGAGGCGGTGCGGCAGGGCTACACGCTGCTGCTGGCCGACCCGCGCGACGACCCCGACCACGAGCTCACCGTGGCGCGCAGCATGCACGAGCGCCGGGTGGACGGGGTCATCCTGGCACCCTCGGCCGAACCGGCGCGGGCGCTGGAATACCTGGACGCGCAACGGGTTCCGGTGGTGCTGACCGACCGGCTCAGCGACGACCGCTACGACCAGGTCGGGCCGGACAACGCCGAACCCACCGCGATGCTGGTCGACCACCTCGCCGAGCTGGGGCACGCCCGGATCGCGATGGTCTCCGGGCTGGGCGGGCTGACCACGACCGAGGAGCGGCTGCGCGGCTACCGGGACGGCTTGGCGCGCAACGGGATCGCCTTCGACGAGCAGCTGCTGGTGGAGGGCGCCTCGGAGAGCGAACGCGCGACGCGGGTCACCGCCGGGCTGCTGGCGCGGCCGGACGCCCCGACGGCGGTCATCGCGGCCAACAACAGCATGACCATCGGCGCCATGCGGGCGATCAGCGAGGCCGGCCTGCGAGTTCCCGAGGACGTGGCGCTGGTGGGATTCGACGATTTCCCGTGGGCGGATTGGTTCTCGCCCCGGTTGACCGTGATCGCTCAACCGAGCGCGGAGATCGGCACAACGGCCGCCCGGTTGTTGTTGCGCCGAATAGCCGATCCCGATTCCTCGCCGCAAACACATAGATTGGAGTCGAGTCTCATCCACAGGAATTCGTGCGGCTGCCCTTGAACCGTTCCGGGAGCCGGGAAATTCGGTGGGACGGTCGCCATCTCATCGTCACATCGCAATGCGATGCGAGACGTTTCCGCCCGTGGTGGGAGCGCTCTCAGGATTTGAAGCGGAAAGGATCCCGGGAACGGGGTTCCATGGTGGTCTTGAGGTTCCGCAGCGCGTGGTGCAGCCGGGATTTCACCGTTCCCGGCGGAATGCCCAGCGAGCTCGCGGCCCTGGTCGCGGTGTGGTCGGCGAAGTAGACCTCGTAGAGCACCGAGCGGTGCGCGGGGACCAGCTTGTTGACCATGGTGGCCACCACGACCCGGTTGACCACCGCGTCGGCGTGGTCGGCGTCGTAGTCGGCGGAGCCGCTGCCTGCGGATTCGTCGACCTCGGTGGGGCGCGCGCGGCGGGCGCGGATGCGGTCGATGGCGATGTTGTGCGCCACCCTGGTCAGCCAGCCCCAGACCGAGCCGCGCTCCGGCGTCAGGGAGTCCGCGTGCTGCCAGGCTCGGAGCATCGTCTCCTGCACGACGTCCTCGGCGTGGTGCGGATCGGAGAGGATTCTGTTCACGTACGACAGCAATCTCACGTAGTAGTCGTCGTAGAGCGACTTCAACGTCGTGTCAGTGTTCCGAATCGTGTGCTCATCACCTCTTTTCGTCGAGGAGGCGTGGGCCCGTTCGAATGCGATCGCGGATCGCGGATCTCCGACTAGCGTCATGTGGCTTCTTCATTCGGTTGTCTGCCCCGTCGGTGAATCGTTCACAAAACCCCGGAAAGATCAGGAGAAGAACGACCGGAAACGGGATCTCCGGATGGCAGCGATGAGCTTGCCCGTTAGCTCGAACGGGGGAAATCCGGGAGCTCACGTAGTTTTTCCACGTGGTCCTCGCGTGACGCTCAGATGAGCAAGGCGGTGGTGGATTTGCCGGGTTCCGTCCCCATGTGCCGGACCAACCAGTCGGTTCGAAAAATAAAGCTACTGTGAACGAACGATGACGGAGCCGTGATTCGGTGACATGGCGTGAGTTCTTCGGCCCGCGGAATCGCGTCGGGTGCCGTGCGCGCTCGACCTAACGCGTGAGGGCCGCGGGGAGACCGTGACGCTGCGGTACCGGTGGGGGCGTCACGCGGACCTGGAACCGCTGCGCGTCTCCTCGCCGCCGTGCCGCGTCGCCTCCACCGCGATCTCCACGCGCGACCGCACCCCGAGCTTGGCCAGGATGTGCGAGACGTGGACCTCCACCGTGCGCCGGGAGGAGAACAGCGCCGCCGCGATGTCCGGGTTGGGCAGCCCGTCGGCCACCAGGTGGGCGATCTGCCGCTCCGTCGGCGTCAGCGATTCCCAGCCGTTGGTGGCGCGGTGCCGCCGGCCCCGCGCGTGCCGCACGCCGTGCGGGCGCATCCGCGCATCCGCGCGCCGCAGATCCCAGGTCGCACCGAGCTTCTGGTAGATCTTCACGGCTCGCCCGTAGGCGGTGCGCGCCTGCGCCGACTCGCCGCGCTCGGCCAGCACCACCGCCATGTCCTCCAGCGCCCGCGCGTACCTGGGCGGCTGGCTGGTCTTGCTGTAGAGCTCGATCGCGGCCCGCAGCGCCGTCGGATCCCGTTCCAGCAGACCGCGGCAGTGCTGCGAGGCGGCGACGATGTTGGGCACCGCGCCGACCGCGGCGTCCTCGGCGCACGCATCCGTGGCGCGGCCCGCGATCTCGGTCTCGCCGGTCTCGATCGCCAGCCGCACCAGGCTCGGCAGCCACAGGTAGCGGGTGCCGAACCGCTTGCCCTCGGTCAGCGCTTCCGCCAGCAACCGCATGGCGCGCCGCGGATCCGACTCGGCCTCGGCGCGCATCGCACCGGCCAGCAGCAGGAACTCCGCTGCGGAGCGGGTGGCCGGGTTCTCCTCGCAGCCCGCGGCCTGCAGGCTGCGCAGCAGCGTCGACCTGTCGTCGCGGTGACCCGCCAGCAAGGCCGAAAGCCCGTGCAGCCAGCGGCTTCCCGCCTCGTCGAGCCGATCGGCGAGCTCGGTGGCCGCGTCCAGCTCGGCGGTCGCGTCCTCCCACCGGCCGATCGTGTAGTAGTGGTTGGCCGCCGACAGCCGCACCGCGGCCAGCCGCGCCGGGGTCGCGGAACGCTCGGCGATGGCCAGCATCTCGTGCAGCGCGCCCTCGGCCTCCGCCGCCTGGCCGAGGCCGAACAGCAGCATCATCCGGTTGCCGAGCACCGTCAGCCGCAGGTCGGTGTTCTCCGGCGCGTCGCCCAGGGCAGCGCCGGCCTGCTCGTAGCAGATGACCGCCTCGGCCAGGTCGCACCGGCGCGCCAACGCCGCCCCGCGCACGTGCAGGGCGAGACCGAGCGCGAAGCCGTCGCGGGCGGGACGCGCCTCGGCCAGCGCGCGCTCCACCGCCGCGTCCGCGGCCTCGAAGTGCCCGCGCGAGAGCATGACCTGCCCGAGCACCGCGTGCATCCTCGCCAGCCACGGGCGGTCGAAACCCGGTGTCCGCAAGGCCTTCTCGACCACCTCGGTGGCGAGGTCGTCGAGCCCGAGCACGGCCAGCGACCACGCCAGGTACCAGCTGAGCTCCGCTGCGCAGGACGGGTCGTGGGTGTCGGCCAGCGCGCGTTCGCTGAGCTCGCGGGCCTGCTCCGGGCGACCGAGCTGCACCATCGCCAGAACCCTCGCGGTGCGCAGCGGTTCACGCCGCGGATCGTGCGTGGACAGCAGCGGGATCGCACCGCCGAGCAGCGCTTCGGCGCAGTCCGGCGCGCGGTGGGCCAGCATCCTGCTGTTGTCGACCAGCCAGTCCAGGCCCCAGTCGTCGATCTCGGCGTCGTCGACGGAGATCGAGGCCAGCAGCTGCTCACCGGTGCGCTCGACGGGAGCGCCGGAGGACGCCAGCGCGCGGGCGGCCTGGTGGTGCAGCGCCAGCCGCAGGGCGGTCGGCGTGGTCTCGTGCAGCGCCTGGCGGATCAGCCCGTGCTGGAAGGTCAGCCTCGATCCCGACTCCACCAGCAGACCGGCGGTCAGAGCCTCCTCCACGCAGCCCACCAACGCCACCACCGGGCGCTCGGAGACGGTGCGCAGATCGGTCACCGAGAACGTGGGGCCCAGCAGCGCGGCCATCCGCAGCAGCCCGATGGTGTCGCTGCCGACGAAGCCCAGCCGCGCGGCGATGGCCTCGGCCAGCGAGCGCGGCAACGCGCCGTCGGTGATGTCCGGGGTGAGCTCCGCGCGCGCCCCGTCGGCGTCGAGGTGGTTCTCGCGCGCGAGCGCCAGCACCATCTCCCGCACGTAGCGGGGGTTTCCGGCCGCGCGGCCCAGCGTCTCCAGCAGCGCGGGCCCGACCTCGGCGGCACCGGTGAGGTGCGCGGCCAGATCCGCCGTGGCCGCCTCGTCCAGCGGGGGAACCGAGATCCGCACCGCCGCGCGATCCTCGCCGCGCACCACGCCGAGCTCGGTGCGGCTGCCGGACGGGCGGATGGCCGCCACCAGCAGCAGCGGCAGGTGCTCGGCGAGACGGCTCAGCCGGTGCCACACCAGCAGGCTGGACTCGTCGGCCCACTGCACGTCGTCCACGGCCAGCACCAGGGAGCTTGCTGCGCACAGCTTCTCGACCAGCGAGATGAGCTGCTCGGCGATCGCCGGGACCGGGTCGTCGCTGGCCAGGCGCAGGCGCTCGTGAATCCCGAGGACCTCGGGATCGTCGGACTTCGGGTGCACCGCGAGGCAGTCCAGCAGCACGCGCAGCGGGAAGCGCTGGGAGAGCTGGTCGGCCGCGGCGTGGTGCACCGCGCAGCCGAGGCGCTCGGCCTCGGCGAGCAGCGCGCGCAGCAGCGCCGTCTTGCCGATGCCCGGTTCACCTTCGAGCCAGAGCACGTTGCCGCGTCCGGCGACCACTTCGCCGACCAGCCCGCGCAGCTGCGCCAGCTCCGAGTCCCGTCCGAAGACCTCCGCTGTTCCGCCCGACGTCATCAACGCGCCCCTGCCTGGTCCTGGACCGGTGCCGACCGGTCACCGGTGTCTCGCGCGTTCGAACTCCTCGGTGGGGCGTCTGGCGGTTCGCGACGGATGCGTGCCGCCGCAGCGTGATTGATCGAGTTCTGCTCGCGCACGTGGCTAGCCCCCGCTCTTCGGAGTGCCGTGCCACGCCGACCGCCAGCCCCGCTCGCGGGCTCGCGGCAGCAGCACCGCGCCGATCGCACCGAGCACCGCCAGCAGTCCGACCGAGCCGGTGACCGTCAGCGCGACCAGTCGCGGCAGCGGATCGACGAACGGCGTCGGTGGCAGGTGAACCGGTGGAGCGGCCGCGGCCATCGGCTTCTCGCCGGACTCGGCGGGAAGCACCGAGGTGACCGCGGCGGCCGGGTTGACCACGCCGTAACCGCGCTGCGGGTCGGGCAGCTCGGCGGGCGGGTGATCGGCGGTGTCCTGCAGGCGTTCTCGCACCTGGGACGCGGACAGCCGCGGGTGGTAGGCCCGCACCAGCGCGGCCGTGCCCGCGACGAACGCGACGCCGATTCCGCCGCCGGAGGCCACCAGCTGGCCGGTGCCGCGCGGGGCGATGCCGACCACCTCGTTGCCCGGCGCGACCAGCGCGGGCGGGCCTGCTGCGTGCTGGATCGGCTCGCCCTCACCGGTGATCCCGGTGACCGCCAGCGCCTCGGGGAACGCGGCGGGGTAGGGGATCGCGTCCTCGCCGACGTCCACATCGGACGGTGCGATGACCAGAGCGTCCCGGCTCAGCGCGTACGACACCGCCGCCCGCAGCCCGCCGTCGGCGACGGCCGTGCCGACCGACACGGCGATCACCTTCGCGCCGCCGTCGGCCGCCGAGCGGATCGCCGAGGCCAGCTTGCCCGCATCGACCTCCTTCGGGTCATCGCTGATGCGGATCGGCAGGATCCGCGCGCCCGGCGCGATTCCGGTGAAACCGGTGCCCGCCGCCGGACGCGCCGCGATCACCCCGGCCATGAAGGTGTCCCGGCCCGCGCAGTCGTCATCGCCCGCGCCGCCGCTGAGGCTCTGCCCGGACAGCACCGCCCCGGACAGCGCCGGTGCCGCGGCGCTGACACCCGTGCCGATGACCGCGACGGTCACCGACTCCCCGGTGGTCAGGTCCCACACGCGGCTCGGGTCGAGGCGCTGCAGGGCCCAGCCCTCCTGCGGCACCACGTGATTCGCCGGTTGCGCGCACTGCTGCTGGGCGGCGGCCGGAACCGGTGCCATCGCGAGCACCACCCCGGCCACCACCGCCACCGCCGCCCTCATGCCCGGTCTCCCGCCGGACGCGGCTCCAGCCAGCCCGCCTGCACCAGGGTCGCGCTGCGGCGGGTCACCAGGTGCGCCCGGCCCGCGGGCAGCACCTGCGCGCGCATGCCGTTGAGCAGCGGCATCTCCGTGGGCGGGCAGGAGAACGCCAGGTCCGGGGTGTTGGACTCCTGCATCCGCCGCACCACCGAGTCCATCGACAGCCGCGAGGAACCGGCGGCGCTGCGGGTGAGGATCACGTGCAGACCGATGTCGGCGGCCTGCGGCAGCAGGTCCAGCAGCGAGTCCAGCGGACCGCCCATCGTGCTGGCCAGCAGGTCGTAGTCGTCGACCAGGATGAACACCTCCGGACCCGACCACCAGTCGCGCCGCTGCAGCTGCTGCGGCGTGACGTCCGCGCCGGGCAGCCGCTCGCGCAGCTCGTTGGCCGCGGTGCCCACGATGTCCTTCGCGGCGGTCGCCGAGAACGCGAAACCCCGCCGGTAGGCGTCGGGAACCGCGTCCAGCAGCACGCGGCGCGAGTCGACCAGGATCAGCTCGGCCTCGCCCGGGGCGTAGTTCTTCGGGATCGCGTCGGCGACCAGCCGCAGCAGCGCGGTCTTGCCGCTCCCGGTGTCGCCGAGGACCGTCAGGTGCGGCTGGGTCGAGAAGTCGTGCCACACCGGCTGCAGGTCCGCCTCGCCCCAGCCCAGCGCGACCCGCAGCTTGCCCTGCGGCTCGGGCAGCTGCTCGGCGGGCAGCACCGACGGCAGCATCCGGACCCCGGCGGCGTCCTCGCCGTCCCAGTTGTCGGCCACCGCCTCGGCCAGCATCCGGGCGCCCTTGGCCAGGTCGTCGACCCGGCGCAGGCCGTCCAGGCGCGGGACCGCGGACAGGAAGTGCAGCTTGTCCATCGTCAGACCGCGACCCGGCTGGCGCGGAACGCCCGCCGCCGCGCGCATGTCGATCACCGAGTCGATCGAGTCGCCCAGCCGCAGCTCCAGCCGGGTTCCCAGCTGGTCGCGCAGCTGGCTGTGGATGTCGGCCCAGCGGCCGGTGGTCAGCATCAGGTGGATGCCGTAGGTCAGGCCGCGCGAGGCGAGCGAGCGGATCGTCTGGTCGTGCTGCTCGAAGTCGCTGCGCAGCGTGCCCCAGTTGTCCACCACCAGGAACACGTCGCCGAAGGAGTCCTCCGGGATCTCGCCCTTGCGGCGCAGCTCCCGGTACTCGGCCATGTTCTCCACGCCGTGCGCGGCGAAGATCTCCTCGCGCTTGGCCAGCACGCCCTGCACCTCGGCCACGGTGCGGCTGACCCGCTCGGAGTCCATGCGCCCGGCGATGCCGCCGATGTGCGGCAGCTCGCCGAGGGTCTGCAGGGTGCCGCCGCCGAAGTCCAGGCAGTAGAACTGCACCTCGGCGGGGGTGTGGGTCAGCGCGAGACCGGCGATGAGCGTGCGCAGCATCGTCGACTTGCCCGCCTGCGGGCCACCGGCGATGCCGACGTGCCCGCCGACCCCGGACAGGTCCACCACGTACAGCTCGCGGGCCTGGTCGAAGGGCTTGTCGATGACGCCCACCGGGACCTGCAGCTTGCCGCGACCCGGCCAGCTGATCGGGGTCAGGCCGTGGTCGGCGTCCGGGACCAGCGGGGGCAGCAGCTCGTCGAGGGTCGGCGGCTCGTCCAGCGGCGACAGCCACACCTGGTGCGCCGGCGGCCCCTGGCCCTTGAGGCGGCTGACCGCGACCTGCAGCAGGGTCTCGGTCGTCTCCTCGTCCTCGGTCTCGGGTTCCGGCTCCGGGACCTGCTCGGTGGGCGCGTCGGGCAGCCGCGCAGCGCCGAAGGTCACCACCTGACGGCTGATCTCGGCCTTGCGCTGCTCCGCGGTGCGCCGCTTGAACGGCGCCGAGACGTAGGCGGCCTTGAACCGCGACAGGGTCGCCACGTCCGAGCGCAGGTAGCCGTTGCCCGGTGCGCTCGGCAGCTGGTAGGCGTCGGGAACACCGATCACCGAACGGCTCTCCATCGCGGAGAAGGTGCGCAGGCCGATCCGGTAGGACAGGTGGCTCTCCAGCTTGTGCATCCGGCCGTCGTCGATGCGCTGCGAGGCCAGCAGCAGGTGCACGCCCAGCGACCGGCCCAGCCGGCCGATCATCACGAACAGCTCCGCGAAGTCGGGGTGCGAGGCCAGCAGCTCGCTGAACTCGTCGACCACCAGGAACAGGCTCGGCATCGGAGCCAGCTGAGCGCCTGCCGCGCGGGCCTTCTCGTACTCCAGCAGCGAGCTGTAGTTGCCCGCCGAGCGCAGCAGCTCCTGGCGGCGCACCATCTCGCCCTGCAGCGCGTCCTGCATGCGGGTGACCAGCGGTGCCTCATCGGCCAGGTTGGTGATCACCGCCGAGGTGTGCGGCAGCTCGTCGAGGCCCAGGAACGTCGCGCCGCCCTTGAAGTCCACCAGCACGAAGTTGAGGAACTCCGAGGAGTGCGTGATCGCCATCGCGACCACCAGCGTGCGCAGCAGCTCCGACTTGCCCGACCCCGTCGCGCCGATCAGCAGGCCGTGCGGGCCCATTCCGCCCTGCGCGGACTCCTTGATGTCCAGCTCGATCTTGGTGCCGTTCTCGGCGATGCCGATCGGCACCCGAAGCCGGTCCTGCGGCGAGGTCCGCGCCCAGGCGCGGGCGGCGTCGAGCTTGTCCATCTCGCCGACCTCCAGCAGCGCGGCGAGGTCGAAGTCGGTGACCATCGGCTCGACGATGTCGGTGGTGGCGCTGAGCCGGAACGGAGCGAGCGTGCGCGCCAGCGAGGTGACCTGCGACAGGCTCAGCGAGTCCGGGGTGCCCAGCTCGGTGCGCACCTCGGCGCCGGAGCGGTTGAGCCGGATCATGTCGATCTGGTCGCTGGCCAGCTCCAGGCGCAGCGTCGTGCGCTGCGCGGAACCGGACATGTCCAGGTTGAGCACGGTGGCGTTGCGGTAGCCGGCACCGGCCAGCCGGGACTCCGCCGGGGTGGTGATGCCGTCGAGGACGACCACCACGAACGGCTCGTCGCGGGTCGGGCTCGCACCGGCCTCGAACCGGCCCCGGTCGTTGAGGTCCGGGCCGACCACCGCCTCCAGCTCGGCGAGCGTGCTGGTCAGCATCCGCACGTGACCGGCGCCGTCCTGCTGGCTGGCGTGCTGGGCGTGCGGGAGCCACTTCACCCAGTCCCACTCGGAGGCCCGGTCCGGGCTCGCGCACACGGCGATCTTCAGGTCGTCGGGGGAGTGGAAGGTCACCAGCTGCGCCAGCACCGCGCGCAGCAGGCCGCGCGCGGCCTCGGCGTCACCGCGCATCTGCACCTGCGAGAAACCGCGCAGGAACAGGGCCGTCGGCAGATCGTCCACAGTGGTGTAAGCCTTGATGAACCGGCGCAGCGCCCGAGCGGACAGCGGCTCCAGGTCCTCCACCGGCTTGGACTGCACCGGCGTCATCTTCATCGCCAGCCGCTGCGCGGACCGGCCGATGCGGACCTCGGCGAAGTCGGCGTGCGACAGACGTCGCTCCCACAGCCGTCCGCTCATCGCCACCGACCACAGGCCCGTCGGGTCAGGATGGCGCCACGACAACGCCTTTCGCTGGTCCACCGCGACCTGGCGGACCTGCTTGCGCATCTGGCCCAGGTAGCGCAGGTAGTCGCGGCGCTCGCCCTTGAGGCGGCGCTTGCGCTCCCCGATGTTGCGACCCATCTGGCCGAAACCCATGGCCAGCATGGACACCGCCATCAGCGCCACCACGATGAGCCCGATGCCGCCGAAACCGCCGGATCCACCGCGGCCCATGAACATCAGCATCATGGCCCCGGAGCCCAGCGCCATCGGCAGGTACATCAGCAGACCGCCGAAACCGCCACTGACCTGCTCGGGTATGACGGGCGGCTCCTGCAAGGACAGTTCCCCGTCGGGCATCGCGGGGGGCTTCTGCCTGGCCGGTCGCCGAAACGGCGTCACACTCAATGCGATCAGATCCTTTCCCTGCTACCCCTCATCCCTTACACGGTTGTGGGACTCCAAACGGGTCAAAGCGGCAGCGGGAAACCGGCCGACCGAAATGCCGACCATCGTCCGGAACTGCGCGGAGCGGGTCGAGTTCGGCCGATCGGCGGTGCGCGAACTGCCCGGTGCAGGTGGACGAGCTGCTGCCCGAGAGGCACGTTCGGCAAATTGGTTGAACTGTTCCTAGGCCGGGGCCCGTGTGGTGGGTATGACGGGAACGACGGCTCAGCCCGCGGTCGCCGCGGGCGAGGTGTGTCGACTGACGATTCAGGGCCCCAGCTCGCGGGTCGAGCTCGCTGTACCCGCCCACATTCCGCTCGCGGACCTGCTGCCCACCTTCCTCGACCACCTCGGGGGAGGGCTCGGCAACGCGGGTCTGGAACACGACGGTTGGGTCCTGCAGCGGCTCGGTGAGCAGGCCCTGCAGGAGGATCTCGGCACCGCCGCCCTGGGCCTCTACGACGGCGACATCCTCTACCTCAGGCCGCGCAACGACCAGTTGCCGCCTGCCGACTTCGACGACCTCGCCGACGGCGTGGCCACCGGAATCCGCGACCAGCGCCGCGACCTGTGGCGCCCGGAGAGCACCCGCCGCGCGTTCCTCGCGCTGCTCGGCGCCTCGCTGGCGCTCGGGCTCGTCCTGCTGCCCACTGTCGGAGCGGGGCAGTGGGTTGCGATCACCGCGGGTGGCGTCGCGCTGCTGCTGCTCGGCGCCGCCACCCTGGCCTCGCGGGCGCTCGGCGACCGGGCCGCCGCGGAACTGCTGTTCTCCGGCAGCGCCGCGTTCGGAGCCGCCGCCGGGTGGGCGCTGCCGATGATCGGCCGACCCGTCATCGCGATGAACCCGCAGCTCGTGGCGCCTTGCCTGACCGCGGCGGCCGTGTGCACCAGCGCCATCGTGCTCGGCCGCTTCCTGGTCGGTGGCGGATTCGGCGCCGGGTACCTCGCCGCCGTGCTGGCGACCGGCCTGACCGCGCTCGTCGGCCTGCTCAACACCTTCGACATGCTCTCCGCGGGCGGTGCCGCCGCCGTCGTGCTGGCCGTGACGCTGCTGGTCGGAACCCGCGTTCCGCGCATCGCCGCCTGGATGGCCGGGCTCAAGGTCCCGCCGCTGCCCACCTCCGCCGAGGAGTTCCAGGAAGGCATCGACCCGGAACCCGGCCGCGAGCTGATGAACCGCACCGCCGCAGCCGACTTCAACCTCACCGCGCTGTGCTTCGGGCTCGGCGTCGTCATCGCGGGCTGCCTCGGCATCCTCGCCTTCACCCCGGGATGGGCGTCACCCACCCTGGCCGCGATCGCCTCGCTGCTGCTCCTGCTGCACTCCCGCGAGTTCGTCAGCTCCCGCCAGCGCGTCGCCGTCATGGTGCCCGGCTTCCTCGGGCTCGCCGCGGTGATCTCCGCGATGTGCCTGCTGATCCCCGGAACCTGGCGGATCTTCATCATCGGCGGACTCGTCCTGCTCGCCGGACTGCTGCTCGCCGGGGCCCGCGGCCTGCCCGGCCGCAAGATGCTGCCGCACTGGGGACGCGCCGGCGACTGGGCGCACACCACCCTGGCCATCGCGATCATCCCCATGACCTTCGCGGCCCTGGACCTCTACGCCCTGGTGAGGGCCTCATGGTCGTGAAGAAGGACTTCCAGTGGTCCGCCTGCTTCGCGGTGCGTGAACCCCTGATCGCGGCTGCGGAGTCCGCGCGGACCGCTCACCCCCTGCTGCGGGGAGGTAGTCGTGCACTCGCGAAGTGATCAGGTCCAGGCGCACTCCTTCATGTCGGCGCGGGTCGTCTCCGCGCTGGTGCAGGCCGAACCCGACGCACCCGACCCGCCGCTGCGGCGGACCCCGCTGGGCTACGTGATCGGCCTGATGCTGTCGATGCTCATCGTCGCCGGATTCGCCGTGGCCGGTGTGCTCGGCTTCGGGGGAGCGACCGACTGGTCCAAGCCCGGCAAGCTCATCGTGGAGAAGGAGACCGGCAGCCAGTACGTGCTGGCCTCCGACGGCACGCTGCGCCCGGTGCTCAACTACGCGTCGGCGCGGCTGCTCGGGGCGAAGGAGGTCGCGGAGGTGTCCCGCTCGACGTTGAGCGACGTCCCGCGCGGCACTCCGATCGGCATCATCGGCGCCCCCGACGGGATCCCGGCGGGCGGCGCGGGCAGCGCGGCCCAGGCGTGGCTGGTCTGCGCGACCACCACCCGCGATGCCGCCGGGGCTCCGCACGCCACCGTCACCCTGCACGTCGGCGACACGTCCGATGTGGAGCCCGCGCGGCAGGACGAGGCCGTCCTCGTGCGCTCCAGCAGCGGCGACCAGTACCTGGTGTGGCGGGACAAGCGGATGAAGCTCAGCGCACCGTGGGTGGCCGCGGTGCTGGGCTACGACGCCTCCACCGCGCTGCCGGTGCGAGACGCGTTCATCAACGCCATGCCCGCCGGACCGGACCTCGGGCCGCTGCGGATCCCCGGAGCCGGACAGCCCGGCCCGTCGCTCGACGGCCAGCCCACCCGCATCGGGCAGATCTTCTCCGTCAGCGTCGTCGGCCGCCCGCAGACCCTCCACATGCTCACCACGGGCGGACTGATGCCGGTCAACGGCACCACCGCCGCCCTGGCGATGGGCGACCCGGCCGGCGGCGGGCAGCCGAGCCCGCGCGTCCTCTCGCCCGCGGCGATGGCCTCGGTCGGGCAGATGCCCTCCTCGCCGCTGATGTCGCAGCTGCCGGACAAGCCGCCCTCGCTGCTGCCCACCGCCGGAACGTCCGACTCCTCCGACCGCGGAGCGCCCTGCGCCCAGGTCGAACCCGGACCGCGCGGCACCAAGTCCACATTGGTCAGCGGATGGCCCGAAGCCGGCGTGATCGTCGGCGGGCCCGGCATCGAGCGCGACGAGTTCACCGCCGACCGCATCGACGTCCAACCCGGCGCGGGTGTGCTCGCTCGCACGCTGCCCGCGCCCGGCGTGCCAGGCGCCGGCCTCCACCTGGTCACCGACTCGGGCGCCAAGTACCCGGTGCCCGGCCAGAGCGCGGCCGAAGCCCTCGGCTATCGGCTGTCCGACGCGGTTCCGGTTCCAGCACACCTGCTCTCGCTGCTGCCGACCGGACCGGTTCTCGCACCGGAGCGAGCCGCAGGTGATGGTGTGCAAGCAGCACCATGACATGCCGTCCCTCGTGGACGGCGCACATCGAGCAAGTCCAATCCCGCACATAGCCAAGGAGAACCCGATGACCGCACCAGGCGCCCAGTACGGCCTCAACGACTCGCAGCTGCAGCAGATCATCGAAGCGACCAACCAGTCGCTGTCGCAGATGCGCCAGCTCAACAACCAGGTCCAGGCGCAGGCCTCCTCGCTGGGCCAGGCCAACGTGTCCGACTCCGGCCGCATGCTCGTCGACAAGTTCGGCGTGTGGGCCGGCGACTTCTCGCGCATCGAGAACGAGCTCAACCAGCTCAACCAGCGCGTGATGGACGTCCGCAACGCCTCGCTGCAGGCTGCCCAGCAGGCCGCAGACAACGCCTCCGGCGCCGACCTCTGATCTCTCCTTTTTCGGCGGGATCACCTTGCTTGGCGGTGCTAGTAGCGGAACCTGAGCGGCTCTGTGGACTCCGGGCGCCACTACTGATGTTTACCGCTTACCCCAGGGGTGGACATCGGCGTCGCGGCGTCCTCGCCACAGAGCCGCTCAGAACCCGCGGCGGTGCCGGTTGCTCAGGTGGGGCAAGGAGAAAGCACCTTCGGTGCTTGCGTCGAAGCAGGGCGAGCAAACCTTCTACCTAGAACGGAGATTGAGATGACCCAGTTCAGCGTGCAGCACGGGGCCTATGAAGAGGTCAACATGGGGCTGCAGCAGGCCGTTCGTCAGATGGGGACCATCCTCGACGAGCTCAACGGCTTTCTGAAGAACATGGGTGAGGCCACCCAGGGCAAGGCCGCGCCGCTGTGGGCCGAGAAGCAGCAGAAGTGGAACCAGGCCTACACCGAGATGAACACCCGCCTGAGCAGCGGCTACACCTCCTCGAACAACGCCGCTCAGGCATTCCAAGACGGTGACAACCGCAGCGCCCAGATCATGGCGTAGGTATGTGGTTCCCAACTCACCTTGCTATGCGGCGCGGGTGGCGGAACCTCAGCGGCCCTCTGGCTCCGGGATCCGCAACTCATGTATGCCAATACACGGCGTTGCGGCTGTCCTCACCAGAGAACCGCTGAGAACCCGCGGCGGTGCAAGCTGAGTCCCACACCTGAAGACGCGGCTACTGCCGCAAGGTGTTCTTGTTCTTCAGGTGGTTGAAGTTTCGGGTGCGGGTCGCAACGCGCAGCGGCCCGCGCCCGATTCCCCTTTCCCTCCCTGAGAAAAGGAGAGTCTCGTGGCTGACGAGACGAAGACCAAGTTCGACAGCGGTCAGTACGAGAAGCTGATCAAGAACGTCGACACCCACGAGGACGAGCTGCGCAAGCAGTTCCTGGGCGCCAGCTCGGGAATCCGCCTCGCCGCCGACCTCGGCGAGCGGGTCCACGCGGGCAACCCGGAGTGGCCCGCCATCCAGTCGCTCAACGAATCCCTGGGCGCGCTGGGCAAGTCCGCCGAGACCATGAACGAGAAGACCAGCAAGGACTGGCGCAAGTTCACCGATGCCCTCAACGACGCCAAGCGCGTCTTCGAGGACACCGACGACCTCGCCAGCTACTCGGCGACCGAGTTCGTCCAGGACTACCCGGACATCTCCGGAACGCAGACCCCGGCCGCTTGAGTCTTTGGTTCGCTACGCGCTCTGCTTGGCGGTGCGGGTGGCGGAACCTCAGCGGCCCTCTGGGTCCGGGCGCCACTCCTGATGTATGCCAATACACGGCGTCGCGGCGTCCTCCCCAGAGAACCGCTGAGAACCCGCGGCGGTGCGAGTTGCGAGAGTGGTTGTCACTGCTCGCGGCTTCGCCGCTTGCGCTGATCCCCAAGCGATTCGAGCGGTTTCGACCTCATTGATCGACCTCATCTGACGGCATCAGCCCTGGAGCAGGAGAAAGCCCATGCCCGAGAACGCGGACCTGTCAGGCCCCAGCAGTGACTGGACGTTCTTCCAGGCCCTCAACGCGTTAACCGGAAAAGGGCCGGACCTGAAATCCATGGCCGAAGGCGTCAAGTGGTTCGAGGTCGCCGGTGGCGGGGACGGTGGTGCCGGCGGCAAGGACGCCGACTTCACCGGGGACAAGCTCAAGGAAGACCTGACCAACCGGGTCGCGCCCACCGAAGACCTCACCTACACCGCGTTCGACCGGGTCTACTACCGGGTCAACCGCAACACCGCGGCGGCCGACGCGTGGACCAAGGCGATCAACGACGCCGGGACCATCGTCGCCGAGATGTCCTCGGGCAAGAGCGGCACCCTCGACCTGCCGACCCTGCGCCAGGCGCAGGACCTGGTCGGCAAGTACGAGAAGTGGCTGGAGAGCACCGGCAAGGACTTCCGGACCTGGGCCAAGTCGCTGGACTCAGATGACTCCGGGTTCAGCGGCAAGGCCGCCTCGGTCATCCAGGGGCGCATGGACCAGAACGCCGACAAGCTGGAGGGCTTGCACGAGCAGCTCACCATCGACCGCGGGGTCGCGGTCTCGGTGGCGCTGAAGAACCTCGGCGACAAGATCGAAGCGGCGGTCAACGGACTCGCCCAAGCCTTCTACGACTTCCGCAGCCGCGCGCTGTACCTGCCCAACAACAAGCGCGTCGACTACGAGAACCAGCTCTACGAATTCCTGACCAACGGCGTCGGCCTGGTCAACGGCGCGCCGAACTACCAGCTCGACGGCAAGAGCACCTCCGAAGCCCAGGAGTACATCAACACCTCGCTGGCCAGCTTCAAGGAAGGCAACCTGGTCACCGCCGGTCCGTGGGACAAGATGAACACGGAGATCACCAACGCCGCGCTCACCGAGCTCAAGACGCTCGACACCGCGGCCGCTGCGGCGCTCAAGCCCCTCGAAGAGGAGCTGAAGTACACGCAGTCGGCGATCAAGGAGCTCACCGAGCCGGAGACGAGCGCCCCGCACACCCCGCCGACCACGCCGCCTGGTGGCAACACCAACGTTCCGCCGCCGCCCGGGGGCAACACGAACATCCCGCCGCCGCCCGGGGGCAACACCAACGTGCCCCCACCTGGCGGCAACACGAACGTGCCGCCGCCCGGCGGGAACACGAACGTCCCGCCACCCGGTGGCGGCGATGGCCTTGGCGGCGACCCGGCCAACGGTGGTGCGGGCGGTCTCGGCGGTGGTGACGGGCTCGGTGGTCCCGGTGGCGGTGATCTCGCCAACGGCGGTGCCGGTGGCCTGGGTGGCGGCGACGGCCTCGGCGGTCCCGGCGGAGGCGACCCGGTCAACGGCGGTGCGGGCGGTCTCGGCACAGGTGACGGTCTCGGCGGTCCCGGTGGTGGCGATCTCGCCAACGGCGGTGCCGGTGGTCTCGGCGGTGGCGACGGGCTCGGCGGGGACTCCGGTCTGGGAACCGGCGACAACGGCGCGAACGGCGGTGCGCCCCCGCCGATGGTCGGACCCGGCGGTCTCGGCCTGGCCGGTGGCACCGGCGGCGGCGCGGGCAACAAGCCCGGCACCAGCCCCAACGGCGACCCGGCGAACGGTGGCGCGGGCGGTTTCGGCGACTTCGGCCAGACCGACCCCGCCAACGGTGGCGCCGGCGGCCTCGGCGACGGGACCCAGCAGCCCGGCCTGGTCGACAGCGGCCTGACCGAGAGCTCCTTCAACCCCGCCAACGGAGGTGCCGGAGGCTTCGGCGACACCCCCGGCCAGCAGGACCAGGACCGTCCCGGCGGCATGGCCGGGGTTCCCCTGGACTCCAACGGCAACCCGATCCCCGGTGCCGGTGAAGGCATCGGTGACCTCGCCAACGGTGGCGCCGGAGGGTTCGGTGACACGGGTCTGCCCGGTGGCGCGGATTCGGGTCTGGGTGCGGGTCAGGGCCTGGGCGATCCGGCCAATGGTGGTGCCGGTGGTTTCGGCACCGGTGCCAACGACGGCGCTGGTGCGGGATCGGGCGATCTCGCCAACGGCGGCGCCGGTGGTTTCGGTGACACGGGTCTGCCCGGTGGCGCGGATTCGGGTCTGGGTGCGGGTCAGGGCCTGGGCGATCCGGCGAACGGTGGTGCCGGTGGTTTCGGTGATCTGCCTGGTGGCGCTGATGGTGGTTTGGGTGCGGGTCAGGGCTTGGGTGATCCGGCCAATGGTGGTGCCGGAGGCTTCGGCGATCTGCCCGGCGGGCAGGGCGGTTTCGATCCCGGTGGCCTCGGGTCCGACGCCGGTGCAGGCCTGGGCGACCCGGCCAACGGCGGCTTGGGCGGATTCGACCCCGGCGGGCTCGGGTCCGGCGCGGGCGCCGGCCTCGGCGACGTCGCCAACGGCGGAGCAGGTGGGTTCGGCGACGGCGCAGGCGGTCTCGGCTCCGGTGGCTTCGACGGCGTGTCCGATCCGGCCGAGGGCTACGGCTTCGACAGCGTCTCCGACGGATTCGGCGCGCCGGACGGTTCGGCCGACGGTCTCGGCGGCTCGGGCAGCGGCTCCGAACAGCAGCGCGGCGGAGCGGGTGGCGGCACGACCGGCTTCGGCATGGGTTCCGGTGCGGGCTCCGGTCTCGGCGGCTCGCAGTCCTCGGCGCTGCCGCCGGGCATGAGCCAGCTCAACGGCCCCTCCACCCAGCAGGGAATGGGCGGGATGCCGTTCATGCCGCCGATGATGGGCGGAATGGGCGGCCAGCAGGGCGACAAGAACGAACGCGAACGGCAGACCTGGCTGTCCGAGGACGAGGACGTCTGGGGCACCAACGCCGACGCGGGCATGGGCGTCATCGGGCTGCCCGACGAAGCGGACTTCGACGTCGACGAGCAGGTCGCCGCGGGTCCCGTCCGTCCGCCGCGCCAGCCGCAGACGCAGCCGACGCCCGCCGAGCAGGAGCAGACCACCCAGGCAACGACGTCCGGGCAGGGCTGAGGAGCCGTTCGAGAAATGGACTTGCTCAGCGGTGCGTGAGTCCCACACCTGAAGCAGCGGCTGCGGCCGCGTTCTGAGAACTCTTCGTCAGGCAGGTACCGGGAAGGAGGGAGTGACCAGCGATGTCATCTCCCCTGTTCAACCAGATGGAAAACGCGCTGGCCGACCTCCGGGAGCAGCAGGAGCGCATCCGCGAGGCGCAGGAGCGGGCCGAGAAGGAGACCACGACGGTCTCCAGCAAGGACCGCTCGATATCCGCGACGGTGGACCACCGGCAACGGCTCACCGGCCTGAAGTTCTCCGGTACCCGCTACCGCACGATGGCGCCCGCCGAACTGGCCAACAAGATCGTCGAGCTGGTCCGGCAGGCCCAGGACGAGGCGAGCCAGAAGTCCATCGCGACCTACAGCGCGATGGCACCCGCGGGCTTCGGTTCCGCGCTGACCGAGATGGTCAACGGCGAGTTCGACCTGGACAAGATGTTCGACGAGGCGGTGCGCGAGGCCGACAGCACGTCCGACGCCGCCGACGAGGGGGAGGGGACCGATCGTGGCGAGTGAGGAGAACGACCTCGTCGCAGCGGACATCGACGCGCTCAAGAAGGGCGGTGTCGACCTGACCCGCATCGCCGAGACCGCGAACTCCATCTACGCCGACCTCGCCCACGACTGCAACGCCTTCGCCATCGAGGGCGACGACGACATCGCCAAGACGCTGCGGACGAAGTACGAGCCCGGCGAGAAGGACGGGCTGGAATTCCTCCGCATGCTCGGCATCACCATCGGCACCGACGGCGAGAAGGTCGTCGACGTCGGCAAGACCTTCGACGACATGAACGAGACCGCGAACAGCGAGGTGAGCCAGGGCGGCAGGAAGGCGTGAGCGCAGGCCCGGCGTGATCGACGAGTCACGCCGAGGCCGTTCGCGCACGGACGAGGGCGTGGGGGCTGACGATGGCGATCATGGTTCCGGAAGAGGTCGGAAACCTCTTCATGGTCTTGACCGGTGAGAAGTGGCCGCAGATCAATGAAGATCAACTTCGGAAGCTGTCGGATTCGTGGCGCAACACCTCCGCACGGCTGCGAAGCGAACTCACGCCAGAACTCGCCCAGGCCATCAAGCTCATCCGCTCGGAGTTCTACGGCAAGGCGGCGATGCGCTTCGCCGACCGGATGGCGCCGTACGTCGAGAGCAACGGCTACATCGAAACCGCGGCCACCGGTTACGAGCAGATCGCCGGGTTCCTCAAGCAGCTCTCGGTGCAGACCGAGTACGTCAAGCTCGTCAGCCTGCTGTCGCTGATCGAGCTGCTCGCCGAGATCGCCTGGGCCATCGCGATGGCCGGCCCCACCTTCGGCGCCAGCATGGCCTGGCTCGCCGGCCGCTACGCCATCGTCCGCTTCCTGCTCAAGAACATCTGGGGCCGGCTGCTGATGCGCGTCATCCAGGCGCAGGTCTTCGGCATCGCCTTCCAGGTCGCCATCGACGCCGCCGCCCAGGGCATCCAGATGGCCAAGGGCACCCGCGACGACTGGGACGAGGACTCCACCAAGCAGGCCGCAGCCGTCGGTGCGCTCGGCGGTGCGCTGGCCCTGCCCTTCGCCGCGCTCGGCGGCGCGATGGGCAACATGCTCGCCAAAGGCCTGGTCAAGGGCGTCGGCGACCAGATCGACAACGACATCCTCAAGGCAGCCGCGGAGGCCGCGTCCAAGAACTTCGCCGACGACTTCCCGAAGGCGCCGTCGCTGGCCAAGTTCGCCACGCAGGTCTCCGACCACATGAACACCCACATCGCCCGCGACCTCGGTGCCCACACGCCCGGCAACTACGCGGGCATGAGCCTCAAGGGCATGTGGGCCGAGAAGTTCGGTCGAGGTCTGGCCGACGCGGTCGAGGAGGGCCTGCACGAGTTCTTCACCGAGGGCCTCTACAGCGCGATGACGGGCAAGGGCTTCCAGGCCAACCCGTACTCGTTCACCGCGGGCATGTCCGCCGGTCTCTCGGAGAACCTGGGCAGCGTCATCGGCGCCGGCATCTACGGCAACCTCACCCCGGGCAGCGGTGAGAACCCGTTCCTGGCCGCGCAGCGCGAGGGAGACGGTCCCAACTCCGACACCTCGCCGCTGCTGGGCGGCGATGGCGACCTGGACACCTCCGACATCGACAGCGACGCCCAGAGCATCTCCTCCGACGGCGGTCTCGCAGGGGGAGGGGGCGTCGCAGGCGGCGGATCCGATGGTTCGAAGGGGCAGGGGAACCAGGGCGGGGGAAGCCGCGGGCCGGAAGGCACCGGAACGAACCCGTCGTCGCTCGGGCAGTCCCAGACGCAGGTCCCGGGCCAGTCGGGCGGTCAGAACGCCCAGTCCGGCCCGGGTTCGGACGCGTCGAACGGGTCGATCACCGAGTCGCAGACCCAGGTCCCGACGCAGCCGGGATCGGAGACCGGCGATTCGTCGGGGTCGGAGACCGTCAGCGTCGGCGCCGGTGGCACGGACGGTGGGCTCGGGAACTCGTCACCGTCGAACTCCAGCCCGGAGATCTCGCCGGGGCTTCCGCCGTCGAGCACTTCGTCGAACCCCGAGAGCTCGCCCGGCCTTTCGCCGCCGAACCCGTCCGACGCGGACATCTCGCCAGGGCTCCCACCGGCCGTACAGCAGTCGAACACCCATGGCGCCAGCGGGCTTCCGCCGTCCACACCGGAATCCACGTCTCCCATCCAGGGTGATGCGCAGGGCACTTCCGGTCAGGTCAACGACGGGGATTCCAGCGGCGCCCAGACGCCGGTGAACTCCGGTGCTCAGCAGTCCGGTCATATCACCCCGGACGGGCCTGACTCGGCCGCGCAGGGCACCGAATCGACCTCGCAGTCGAGCTCGTCGGGCACCAACCCGGCGCAGCCCGCTCCGCAGAACAACGCGCCGCAGCAGAGCGGTTCGGACCCGACGGCGCCGCAGCAGTCCACAACGGACTCCGACTCCACCGCCGCCACCACACCGGAGAGCGCTCCGCAGAACGCCGCCGAGACGCAGCCGACGACGACACCGGTCGGCACCGGCGCGGACACCGCGCAGGTCGACCAGACCGGTCAGGTCGCGCCGAACTCGGCGCAGTCGCAGACCGACCTGGCCCAGCACCAGGTGAACGAGACCGGACAGCAGGACCTGTCCGGCGACAGCACCACCTCGACCACGCCCGAGAGCTCGACCGACTCGCAGACCGACGGTCGCACTCAGCCGGACGGTCAGACGCAGTCGAACACCCAGGCCCAGGACGCGAACGACCAGGTTCAGCAGAACGAGCAGACCGGCAACGGTGCCGTGACCGGCCAGCAGTCCATCGGCGGGATGGCCGGCACGGGACAGACCGGGCAGACGCAGACATCGACGAGCACCGCGACGAACTCGACCACCCCGACGAGTTCGACACCGTCGCAGAGCCAGCCGCAGTCGGGCGCGAACTCGTCGACCACGCGCGGTGGCACGACCGGCACCGGTCAGGCCTCCCCGTCGGTCACCGACGTGGCGGCCACCTCGCAGACCGCGGTGCCGGAGATCCCCGGCTCACCCGCCACCGAGTCCTCGGAGGCCACGGTCACCGTCGACTCCAGCGGCAACGTGGTCGAGAACTCGCAGAACCAGGAGACGTCGGAGAGCACCGCGAACGACCAGCAGTCCCAGAGCCGGGACACCGGTCGGGAGCAGCAGTCCACTCAGGACCAGAGCACGTACCAGGACACCAACGGCGACCAGAGCACGGCGCAGCAGGAGCAGACCCAGCAGGGCACCGACACGACCGCGAGCGACGACCTCTTCGCCGCATTGGACCAGGACCCGCAGCTGGACCTGACGCTGAGCGACCCGTCGCAGGTCACCCCGGCACCGGTGCTGCCGGAGACGGCGCGGGCCGCGGATTCCTTCGCCGTCGACATGACCGCGCACGTCGACGAGACCCCGCGTCCCGCGGAGCTCACCCGCGACGGCGTCATCTCCAACAACTCCCGGCTGCTGCCCAGCGACGGCGTGTGGTCCCCGAACCAGAACGCGCCGCTGGCGGCCAACGTCGCCGCCAAGATCGACGTCGCCCCACCGGTGCGAGCGGGGCTGCAGCAGCAGTTCCAGCAACTGGTCGACACCCGCGGCGAGCTCGGCCTGCTGCAGATCCTCTCCAGCGGACGCAGCTTCCAGGTGCCCACCCGCGACGGCGTGCAGAGCGTGTTCGTGCGGATGGACCCCGACACCGTGGCGCCGGTCGCCACCTCCGACACCGCCGTGCACAACACCCCGGCGCAGAGCAGCAAGCACGAAGGCGCCAGCCGGTCCATCTCCAGCCACGGGGTTTCCCGCAAGCTGAGGCAGAACGCGGTCGTCGGCTGGGTGGACTCGGCGATCGAGGTGGCGGCGACCTCGCTGAACCTGCGCGTGATGCCGTTCCTCGGATGGGGCGAGAGCCGCAGCAACACCGTCTCGGACAAGACCGGCAACACCAGGGAACGCACCGCGAAGCTCGGCGGCCACCACAAGGCGTTCGACGTCAACTTCCAGGTCCAGTGGGAGTCCGACGGCAACCGGGGCAGCTCCCGGTTCGATCCCACGGTCCGCTTGGCCTACCCGGAGACGGTCCTCGAGAAGCCCCGGCCGGCACCCGCCCCCGCCGACACGAACCCGACGACCACCGCCCCCGACGTGCCGGGCGCCCAGAACGCCCCGGCTCCGCGCGCACCGGTGCCGGTGCCCGCCGACGTCCAGCAGCTGATCGCCAACCTCGACGGCTACGCGGGCATCGGCGACCTCAACCGCAACGTCATGTCCACGCTGCCCGACTGGGTCCGCGAGGACACCGCGCTCCGCGACGGCGTTGCCACCAAGGTCGACACCGCGCAGTTCGTGGAGGAGACCTCCGAGGGTCTGGTCAACGGCATCGACATCAGCCAGCGCACCACCTACCCCAAGTGGCTGCGGATGCCGGGCAAGAACTGGTCGAAGCACCCCGAGGTCAAGGTGAAGGTCGAACCGCAGGTGCGCGGTTTCGAGAAGATCGGCGACCCGCAGCTGATCCGCACCGGCGAGATCCTGCGCAACACCAAGGACACCAGCGTCTCCAACGGCATCGGATCGCGCGCCGTCGGCGGCATCCGCCTCCGGGGCCTGTTCACCTCGGGCGAGGCGAAGATCGACGGGCACGGCAGCCCGCTGCAGATCGGTCCCATCGGCGTCCTCTCGCTCACCTCCAATCGCCAGGAGTCCCAGACCGGCCGGGAAGCGGGCACCAACAAGGACAAGTCGCTGGAGAGCGACGGCGCCCAGCGCTACCGGATCGATCTGTCGCTGGCCGCGGAGATCACCTCGCGGCCGGGTGGCAAGGCCGAGTCCGACCCGGTCGCGGTGCAACCCACCGACGGCGCCACCTACGTGTGGGTCCGCAACGAGGACGTGCCCGAGTTCGAGCGGCTGCTCAACGACGCCCTCAACCCGAACGGCACGACCCCCACCGCCCAGCCGACCACCGCGCCCGAGCACGGCGAACGCATCCGCACCGTCCTCGACGGCGAGGGCATGTTCAAGAACGTGGTCCGGGTGGGCGGAACCGGACAGCTGCGCGACCAGGCCCGACAGCACATCCAGCAGCAGCTCACCTCGCGGGGCGTGGACATCGGCGCGGTCGACTGGAACCAGGTCAACCGCGACCTGAGCAGCTTCGGCCCCTACAAGGTGATGACCAAGTTCGACGACCTCACCGGCGACGGCAAGCCGGTGACCGTCGACGTCACGGCCGGCGGGCGGAAGTTCCACTTCGAGCTCACCGCCGACCTCGGCGACGTGACGGGACGGCGCACGCTCGACAACGACGTCAGGTTCAGCGCCACGCGCAAGCACGGGAGCGGCTGGAAGACCGGGTTCAAGACCAGCTTCGGCGTCGGCGCGCTGCTGGCGGGCATGGTCCGCACCACGATCCGGCCCGCCGGGTACGGCTCCAACAGCTACGTCGGCGGCATCGCCGGGCTCGGCGGCAGCTGGAGCCGCGGCAAGTCCAGCGGGCACGGCGACAGCCTCGAATCCGAGCAGCGCATCAAGTACGAGGGCAAGGCCGATCGGGTCACACGCGACATCACCTGGGACCTCAAGGCCACCGACACGTCCGCGCGAAACCCGTTCAGCCGCAGGACGCAGCCCACCGAGATGCAGGTCCCGGGGCACGCGGACTACCGGGTGGCCAGCTTCATGCTCGACGCCGACGCCGGCTGGAACCCGGGCGACCCGGAGCCCGCCGCCACGCGCGACCTCGACGACGGCAACCGCGCCGACATGAGCAACACCGCTGTTGTCTCTGTGGTCGACCTCTACGGCAAGGCCAACGACGCGTTCCACGAGATGCAGCGCGACGCCGTCCGCAGCGCCAAGGAAGGCAGGTTCGAGCGGTTCCGCCGCTGGATCGCGCACACCGGCAGCACCGACCCGAAGCACAGCAACCCGAAGCACCTCGTCGACGTCGACCCGCAGTGGTGGCAGACCCGGCTCGCGGGCATGTTCCACGCGCCGCAGGTGCGCGACGACGGCGCGCACGGCGGCGTGCTCTTCGACCGCATGCAGCGCGGCGCGTTCGAGATGCGGGTGCACAACGAGCGGCCGCTCGGCCCGGTGCCCGGCAACTCGACGTGGGAGACCACCAACAGGACGGGCGTGTCGATCTCCCACGGCACCAGCAGCGGCACCGAGGGCGAGGTCGGGCTCAACTTCTGGGGCAGCATGGCCGACGCCGGAGCCGGCGCGTCCATGTCGACCGGACGTGGGACCGATGATTCGCTGGGCGGCTCCACCAAGGCCGCCTCGCAGGTGAAGACGCCGATGCAGCTCTACACCGGCGACCTGGTGCTCTCGGTGCGCGCCGACGCGTGGCAGCAGCTGTTCGGGCAGCCGAACCACCGCTGGGACGCGATCAGCCCCTACCCGACCGGGGCGCAGAGCGATCACGTCGAGATCGTCGTCCCCGACGGCCTGCTCTACGTCAGACCGCAGAACCCGGTGACCACGCACGCGGACGGCCGGCTCACCGAGGACCTCCCGTTGCTGCGAGACCTCGGCAAGGGCCTGGACCGCTCCGTCGTCGTCGCCGGGTTCACCCGGGACGCGCCGGACCCGGCTAGCACCCAATCCGATCAATCGCAGAGCGACCAGACGCAATCCGATCAGTCGCCGCAGCCGGGAACTCAGGACCGCTTGTCGGACGACGCGATCCGCGCGCTCTGGCACGCCGCGCCCGAGCTCTTCCCGGGCTGGACACCGGATTCCGGTCGCCCGGCACCGCTCTTCGACGCCACCAACGCGCTGCGCGCGCTCGACAACCCCGCCGACGTCCGCGAGATGCTCAACGGCGGCTGGCAGCGCACCACGTTCCGCTCCCGCTGGTTCGGCTCGGACTACTACACGTTCACCGCGACCGCCGAGCAGCAGCCGGGCGCGGAGATCATCGACCGCGGCGACGTGGCGACCGGCGGCTACGCCGAGACCCAAGGCGTGCGCGGGCAGGGCCAGGACTCATCGCGCGACGTGGCCACCTCGCTGTCGCTGACCGCGTGGCCCATCGTCCCGACGACCGCCAACGGCGGGGCCATCGCCCCCATGCCGGTCGTGGGCTGGTCGAACCAGAGCGGCACGCAGCAGGCCAACGAGGTCGGCACGTTCGGCCAGGACCGCTCGGACACCGACGACCACGTCGGCGTGCGGGCGCCCGTGAAGATCAACTTCACGGTGCACCGGTTCCGCGTCCCGCCGCTGCTGCTGTCGACCTTCACCGAAGGCTCGGTCGGCTCCAGCGCCTACCGCCACCCCGAACTGCGCGAGGTGACGCTGCCCCCGCAGGTGTCCCAGACCCAGGGCAACGTCGACCTGAGCCTGCCCGAATTCCTGCTCGACCAGCCGACCGACCACACTCCCGCCTCGACCGGCCGCGACATCACCGACACCGCCAAGCAGACCCCGTCCTTCCAGCTGGCCAAGGGAACCAGGGACCCGCAGCTCACCGAGCAGGTGGTGGACGCCATCGTCGACGCCCGCGGGCACAAGGACCTGGTGAACCGCTGGTTCGGCGAGGGAACACCGAACCGGGGCAAGATCGACACGCTGTTCTCGCCGGACATGATCGTCCCGAACATCGGCCACGACCGGCGGCTGCTCAGCGACGACGGCTACACGACCTCGTTCAAGGTGCACGACCGGTTCCTCTCGGTGGACTACGAGGTGCAGGTCAAGCCCCGGCTGACCGATCCGCAGTTCATGCACTCCTGGACCGAGGCGCAGCACGAGGAGAAGCACGGCCAGGAAGCCGGGCAGTCCTCCAGCGACGCCAACGCCCGCAGCGCTGACGCCGGCCTGGGCCTGATGGCCATCCACGGCACTAACTGGAGCAACGCCGAGAACGCGGCCTCGCGCGGTGTGGCGGGCTCCGAGACGGCAGCCGCCGCGCTGGAGCAGAGCCACAACTCCCGCACCCGCCAGCAGGACTGGCGCCGCTACACCGCGATCCCGCACTACGACGTGGTGATCCGCTCCAAGCCGCACTTCGCGCCCTCCTGGTCCGAGCACCGGATGGAGGGCCCGAACGGGTTCACCGCCACACCGGTCGAGTTCGACGTCCGCGAAGGCGAGCACACCCCGTTCGACAACCCGCCGCGGAACGCCCCCGCGACGCCCCGGACCGCACCGGTCCCCACCGCCCAGGACACGGCCGCGGGGAACACCCGGACGCCCGAGCAGGCGCAGCAGGAGATCCAGACACTCGAGGACCAGATCGCCGAGCTGACCTCGCAGTACGACCGGGTGACCAACAGGATCAACCAGCTCGCCGACGCCGTGCGGGCCATGGCCGAACCGCACCTCGACGGCGGGCCGCGGCCCGACCCGCGCCAGGTCGAGATCATCCACCGCGCGGGCATCGAGGTCACCGAGCCGGACGTGCAGCGGCTCGACCAGCTCGGCAGGCAGATCGCCGAGAACGAGTTCGAGCTGCAGGACCTGCGGCGCGACATCGGCCCCGGAATCCCGCCGAACACCGCTCAGGACAACGGAATCCACCCGGACGAGAGCAGGACCGACACCGACGGCCGGCGCTTCGACCGGTCAGGCAACCTGCTCGAACGAGGGCAGGACGGGCAGTGGCGCAAGCAGAAGTACTTCGCGCTGCCCTGGCTGGACGACAACACGATGGTGCTCGGCGTCCGGCCCGAGACCAACCCCTACACCGGCCAGCCCAACCACATGGGCGGATTCCCGACCGTCCCCGGCGGCACCGCCCAGCAGCACCACGGCACCGGCGGAGACATCGTCGGCGGCGCGCTGTCGAACCAGATCGCCCAGGACCTGCGCGGCACCTACCAGCTCACCGGCCACGACGGCATCGCGCACTCCACCCCCGGCAGCGGTAACGCGAAGGCCGATGCGCACTACATCCCGGTGAACCTGGAACGCACCGGAAGCACGCAGTCCACCACCGGCACCCAGGAGACCGGGCGCAGCGTCGAGATCGACGTCCGCGACCTCGGGGTGACGAAGCAGAGCACCGGCCGCGAGATCCTCGCCGCCGTGGCCTACGCCTCGGGCATCGACGACTTCGGGTCGCAGCGCGCCGCGGAGTTCTTCGCCGACCCCGCCAGCGCCCAGATCGCCGAGTCCATCCGCGACCGGCTGCCGACCGCAGCACCGCAGCTCGCACCGGTCCAGCAGCCGGTGGCCGACCAGCCCGTGGACGTCGACGAGCCGTTGCCGACGTTCACGGTGGAGGCCGAGCGGTGGAAGCCGCTGGACAACGCCTTCGTCTTCGGCAACACCGACGGGCAGCCGAGCGTCCAGCGCGGCCCGGGAAGCGGCATCCGGCAGGAGATCCGCTACAGCCTCACGCCGGAACCGGGTCGCTGGAACCTGGAGACGAAGCTGCACCTGCGTCCGGCTGATGGCGTGAGCGCGGCGGATCTGGCGGCGGTGCGCGCCAACACCGCCGCGGGCATCGAGCAGCTGGTCAACCAGCAGGCCCACCTGCTGCCCGGACCGGACGTCGAGGCCCACGCCAACGTGGTCTTCGTCGACGACCCGGCCGATGCGGACGGTGTCGTCGAGGTGGTTCCGGGTCGGCCGGATGATGTGCAGAATCCGATGGATCAGCATCGGTGGGCGGCGGGTGCCACTCCGTCGGAGTTCACCCACGAGGTCATGCACTTCTTCGGTGTCCGGGATGCTTATCCGCATCCGCGTCAGCTGCTGAACACTTCGGACAGCCCGGTGCCGGGCGATCTGATGGACACCCGCCAGGAAGGTGTCGATTACCGGGTCCTGGATCGGCACATGCAGCAGATCATGGACATCGCTTCGCCGCACCTGCCTGGGTCTTTGGTGACCGATGGTGTGGTTCCGCCTTCATCGGGTACCACGACGTCCTCCCCGCGCGAGACCAACCCGGCCGACGTCTCACCGGCGGTCCCACCGAGCGACCGGCCCCGCAGGCACCGCGGCAGCCACCACGACCCGTACGCGGGCTCGTCGCGGCCCTCCCGCTCGTCGCACGCGCCGCGTTCGCACAACCCCTCCTACGCGACCACCTCGTCGCCCGCGTACCCGACCGGCCCCGTCACCCTCGACAACCCGCAGTTGCGGGCGAATCCGCCGCGTCCGACGTGGATGTACCGGGGCGATACGCGTCCGCCGGAGGAGATCTTCCGCGATGGGATGACCTCGTGGGGCCGGGACTACAACCTGGTCAGTCACGTGCACGGCGGTGACGCCGCGCGCAACTCCGGCTACGTGTCGGTGACTCCGAGTGCGACGGCGGCGCACCAGTTCGTCGTCCCCGACGGCGGCGAACCGGTCCGCCACAACGGTCGCTGGTACGTGCCCATGTCGGGGCAGATCTACCAGATCCAGTCCTCCGGCAACATGATTCACATGGCGTCGCAGAACCTCCCGCAGGATCTGCTGGACCGCATGCAGTACCAAACCGAGTGGGACTCGGTGCGTCACGTCGACCGGCGCAACATCCACTCGGCGATGACCGTGAGCGGGCACTTCCACCAGGGGCCCGATGGCCGTCGCACGATCCTGCCAGGCACGACACCGAGGCTCACCAACGTCGACAACGACGGATTCGTCGACGGCTACCGGGGTTACGACCCGCACGCCGACCGGGACAGCGGGTTCACCCGCGACACCGATCTCGGACTCGGTCGTTCGCCCAGGCGGCGCTCGCCGTCCGACGACGGTCACGACCCGGCCACTACGAGCTCGTCGTCCTACTACCCGAGGTATTCGAGCTCGTACGACAACTACTACGACCGGAGGCCCGGACTGCCGCCCAGCGCGGAGAGCTCCAGCACCGGTTCCCAGACGTCTCCCGACGTTCAGCAGAACGCCAACGACGAGGTCGCGCTCGACAACCCGCAGCTGCGGGCGAATCCGCCGCGACCGCAGTGGATGTACCGGGGTGACACGCGTCCGCCGGAGGAGATCTTCCGCGACGGCATGACCGCCTGGGGCAGGGACTACGACCTGGTCGCCCACGTGCACGGCGGAGACCAGGCCATGAGCTCCGGCTACGTGTCGGTGACCCCCAGTTCCGTTGCGGCGCACCAGTTCGTGGTGCCCAACGGCGGCCAGCCGATCCAGCGCGACGGCAAGTGGTACTTCCCGATGGCCGGGCAGATCTACCAGATCGAGTCCTCGGGCAACATGATCCACATGGCCTCGCAGAACCTCCCGCAGGCGCTGCTGGACCGCATGCAGTTCCAGACCGAGTGGGACGCCGTCCGCCACATCGATCCGGAGAACATCCACTCCGCGATGACCGTCGAGGGCTACTTCCACCAGGGCCCCGACGGCAAGCGCACCATCCTGCCCGGCACGACGCCGAACCTCACCAACGTCGACAACGACAACTTCGTTCCGGGCCACAGGGGTTACGACCCGCACGCCGACCAGGACAGCGGATTCACCCGCGACAGCGACCTCGGACTCGCCGAGGACTCCCAGGCCGGTCGCAACACCGACTCGGCCGACATCTCGCCCGGTCTGCCGCCGTCGGACGGGTACTCGTCGCGCCGGTCGCACGAGTCGTCGCGGTCGCATCACTCGTCGAGGTCGCATCACTCGTCGCATTCGCATTCGTCGTCGGGTCGGCCGTCGTATTCGACGTACACGGCGGTTCCGTC
>NZ_JBFAQJ010000017.1:0-130728 GCF_040677225.1 Saccharopolyspora sp. NPDC049357
GTTCCCGTTTGCCCACCTGCAGCACAGTGATCACCGACCCCGCCACACAGATCACGACCAGCAACACACCGAGCACCAGGTGCCCAGGAGCTCCCGGTGGCCGAACGCCTGGCAGCCGGAGGCGAAACCCGCCCTCCTGGGGCGGTCCTGCAGCAGGTGCGCGGCCGCGTGCACGTTGAGCAGCGCGGTCTGCTTGTAGTTGCAGTTGCCGTGGATGACGCAGTGCGCGCGACCGAGCGGACCCGAGGCGTGCACGGAGTCCAGCGAGGTGTTGATCCGCGGGTTCTCCCTCGGCGGCATCTCGCTTCGGACCTGCGCCGACGTGGCGTCGATGACCTCGTACTTCTCCTGCTCGGACTTGCCCTCCATCTGCTGCAGGGCGGCCGTGACGATCTGCGGCACGGCCTGCATCAGCTCGCGGTTGAACACCCCGCCCGACGCGCGGGCGTTGGCGACCCGGGGGTCGTTCTTGAACCACACCGGGTGCGAGGTTCCGCCCCACGGCAGCGCGAGCGCGAGCTCGTGCTGGCCCGGAACGACGACCTCGGTCAGGCCACCGTCGGCGGGCCACGCCACGAACTGGTTCTGCTCCAGGTAGAAGGCTTCGGAGAACGCCGCGTTGGTCAGGATCGTGTTGGTCGAGGCGACGGTCGGGTAGCCCTTCCAGAACACCTGGATGTCGAGGGTGTCCAGCCCGGGGGTCTCCAGGCAGATGTTGGCCGCGATCTCGCCGATGGTGTACATCTGCGCCAGACCGGGGGACAGCAGCAGGCCCTGGGCCGCGAAGTCGGCGCCGTAGCGCCGTTCCACGTCGATCATCCAGTTCTGCTCGCCGTTGGGATCGGTGTAGTGCGCACCGATGTCCAGGCACGCCTGCACGACCTCGTAGCCGTAGCGGGCGAAGGGGCCGACGGTGTTGATCACGACCTTCGCGCCGCGGAACTGCTCGGCCAGCGCCGACGCGTCGTGCTCCACCTCGACGATCTCGTGCGGCACGGTCTCCACACCGGGAACCGCCTCGACGGCTTCCTTGACGCGCTGGTGATCGCGGCCGGCGGCAAGGAACGGGATGTTGTACTCGCGCAGGTATTCGCAGATGAGGCGTCCCGTGTAGCCGGAGGCCCCGTAGACGACGACAGGCTTGTCAGTGCTCACGAACTCGTCCTTTCGCAGTGGAGAAGCAGGTCACATGCCCATGCCGCCGTCGACCGGGAGCCCTGCTCCGGTGATGTACTTGGCGGCTCCCGATGCCAGGAACACGACGGCGTCGGCCATGTCGTCGACCTGCCCGAGCCGTCCCTGCGGCGTCAGGTCCACGACCGCCTTGGCGGCTTCCTCGGGGGAGGGGAAGAGCCCGATCTCCGCGCAGTCGACGGCGAGCTGGTTGCCCATCGCGGTAGGGGTCAGGCCGGGGTAGATGCAGTTGACGCGAACCCCGTAGCCGAGCTTTCCGGACTCCGCCGCCGCGACCCTGGTCAGCCGGTCGATCGCGGACTTCGTCGCGGAGTAGATCGAGATCCCGGGGAAGGCGATGGTGGCCGCGACGGAGGCGACGTTGACCACGGCTCCGCCGTTGCCGGCCGGACCGTCCGGGCGCATCGCGCGGAAGGCGTGCTTGAGCCCCAGCGCCGTGCCGAGCACGTTGACGTCGAGCATCTTGCGGACGTCGGCGGGGTCGAGATCGGCGACGAGACTGGTGATCTCGACACCGGCGTTGTTGACCAGCAGGTCGAATCCGCCGAGTGCGGCGATGACCTCCGGGACCGCTGCGGCCCAGCTGTCCTCGTCGGTGATGTCGAGCTTGATGAATTCCGCCGTGGCGCCCTTCGCTCGCAGCGACTCGGCGGTCTGCTTGCCCTCGTCGTCGAGCACGTCGCCGATGGCCACGGCGGCGCCCGCGGCGGCCAGCGCCTCGGCCATTCCGGCTCCGAGACCGCGCGCACCCCCTGTGACCAGTGCTCTTCTTCCGGACAGGTCGTAACTCGTCATGCGGAATCTCCTCCTTGAGATCACTGCTGAGCTCTGCCCTCGAACCTGGAGTGCGAGTTGGGTCACCATAGAAGCGTTCTTTGACAGTCGTCAAGAAATTCTTTGACAAGTGTCAAGGGAAGGGTGAGGGATAGACTGGCGGGCAGCCGCAACGCCGGATCCAGCCAGCCGACAGGGACGAACCCGTGACCGAGGTCGCTGAAACCAAGCAGGAGCGGATCGCTCGCCGCCAGGTCGACAAGTTCGAGACGCGACGCAGAGAGCTCGCCGTCGCGACGCTCCACACCCTCGCCGACCTGGGATACGCGCGCACGAGCCTGCGGGAGATCGCGCAGAACTCGGAGTTCTCGCACGGCGTCCTGCACTACTACTTCGCCGACAAGCGAGACCTGATCACCCAGGCGGTCCGGCAGTACGAAGAGGTCTGCGTGACCCGCTACGACGACGTCGTGGCGAACGCGGGTACCGCCGAGGAGCTCCGGAACGGCTTCGTCGACATGTTCTTCGGGACCCTCAAGGCCGACGCCCACCTGCACCGGCTCTGGTACGACCTGCGCAACCAGAGCCTTTTCGACGAGTCGTTCCGCAACGACGTGCTCGACATCGACGGCCGCAGGCAGGAGATGATCTGGCGCGTCCTGAGCCGCTACGGCGAGCTCTCCGGCACCGAACCGGCCACCTCGCGGGCGGCCGCCTACGCGACCCTCGACGGCGTCTTCCAACTCGCCCTGCTCCACCAGCTGTCCGAAATGGACGAACAGGTCGCCGACCTCGCGGACGAGCTCGCCAGGTTGCTCGACCTCCTGCTCGCTAAATAGCCCCCAGCGCGACGAAACCGGGCCGACCTCCTTCAGGAGGCCGGCCCGTTCTCGTGGGGTTGGTCAGCGGTGGTTGGTTCCTGCAGGGCCGTGTGTGGGCTGAAGATTCACGAATCGGACACTTACGAGAGATCGAAGGGGGCGGGGGAGTGCCCTTCCCAGATCTGGCGGGATGCCTGTTCGGGGTAGGGCAGCGTCTTCGACTCGGTGTCCAGGACGCGGGTGAGGTGCCCGCCGGGCCGGTGGGCGGACCAGCCCGCGTCGCCGGTGGTGACGAAGCGGACCCATGCCTCCTGGAGTTCGTGGGAGAGCGCGACGGCCTCGGGAGTGGGTTCCTCGCCGATGAGCTGGGTGCCGACGGGGCTGTCCAGCGTGCCGAACGCAAGGGGCAGGTCGAGGCTGTGGCAGGCGCCCAGGATGCCGCCGAGGGCCGGGGCGACCCAGCACAGTTCGAACAGGTACGAGGTGCCGCCGGCTGCGGCGTTCGCCTCGGCCAGCTTCTGTGACGGCATGCGGAAGAGGGCGTCGGAGTACACCGTCTCCACCAGCTCCTCCGGGCCTGCCTGCGGGAACGCGGCACGGTAGGCCCGCGCGCCGTCCGGCTGAGGGGCGTGCAGGTCCAGGGCTGCGTGGGCGTTCCCCTCGGTGAAGGTGCCGTACCGTCCGCTCATGACGCTGAAGTAGCGGAATTCGTCCCGGGTGTGGCCGACGAGCAGTTCGGTCCCGCTCGCGCGCGCGCCGGTCAGCGCGGGCCAGGGCGTTTCCGGAAGGACCTCGCCGTCGACGACGGGGCACAGCGCGGTGCCGGTCTCCGTGAGGCGTCCCCAGCTCTCCCGGTGCGCGTGGAGGCCGGCGTTGAAGGAGGTGAGCTCGGCGGCCAGGTGCCATGGGTCGATGGCGCGCAGGGCCTCGGCGGTGGGGGCCGCCGCGCCGAGCCGCTCCGCGAACGTGGCGGTGACCTGCCGTGCCAGCGCGGGGGTGCTGTGCAGCCCCGGCACCGAATGGGCGATGGCCCGCCGGAACAGGCCGCGCGCGGACTTCATCGTCAGCAGGGCGGCGACCGACCCCGCCCCGGCGGACACCCCGCCCACGGTGACCTGGCCGGGGTCGCCTCCGAAGGCGGCGATGTTGCGCTGCACCCACTCCAGCGCCGCGATCTGGTCGAGGAATCCGCGGTTGGGCGGCACGTCGTCGAGGAACGCGAATCCGTCCGCGCCCACGCGGCAGTTGATGGTCACCACGACGACTCCCGCCTCTGCCAGCGCTGCCGGGTCGTACATCGGGTCGCTCGACGCCGCCGAGAGGTAGCCGCCCACGGGGATCCACACCAGCACCGGCAGTCCCGCCGCGCCGGGATCCGGAGTAGCGACGTTGAGCGTCAGCCAGTCGGTGCCCTGCGGGGGCACGTCGATCGGAAGGGACAGCGGGACCACGGGGCCGAAGTCGACCGCCTGCCTCGTCCCCTCCCAGCGGTGTGGCGGCGAGGGCGCGGCGAAGCGGAGCGCTCCGACCGGGGGCTGGGCGTAGGGGATGCCGCGGAACACCGCATGCCCTTGCCTCCGGCGCCCCTGCACCACGCCTTCCGTGGTCCGTACCTTTGGCCGTTCGGACATGACGATCCCTTCCCTCGAGTGGGCCCCAGGGTTATGGGTCAGGTGTATTATGTCAACTGTATTGGAACAGTCCCGGGGTACGAGGGAGAGGCCGGCGATGCCGAAGCAGGTGGATCACCGCGGACGCCGCGAAGCGATCGCCCGCGCACTGTGGCGGGTGGTGGAGCAGCGCGGCGTCACACAGCTGACGATGCGCGTGGTGGCGCAGGAGGCGGGCATGTCACTCGGGCAGCTGCAGCACTACTTCGCCTCCCGGACCGCCATGCTCTCCTTCGCCATGGACTTCGCGTCCGAGCAGACCTCGGTGCGCGTGCACCAGGGGCTCGAAGAGCTCGGTGACCGTCCGCACCCCCGGGACGTGCTGCGACTGACGCTCGCGGAAATGCTCCCCCTGCATGCCGACGCCCGTGCGACCAGCCGGATGAGCGCCGCCTACGTCCTGGAGGCGCTGCACGACGAGGTCGTGCACGAGCAGGCGCGCCGCGGCCTCGTCCAAGGGCGGGACCTCGTCGAGCAGTTGGTCCGCCAGGCGATCGCCGACGGGCACATCGACTCCGGCCGCGACCCGGCGACCGAGACCGACCTGCTCCTCGCCCTCACCGGCTTCACCCCCCTGATCGAACTCGACGTGATCGAGCCCCAGGACGCGCTCGCCGCGATCGACGTGCACCTGGACCGGCTGTTCAGGAGTACGTGACCTGCCCCCGGACATGGGGGCAGGTGGGGACAAGACCAGCTCTGGTCCGGCCGCTTCCCGGCCTGGTGCCACCTGACCGGCCACCTCTGGCACGACGGGCCGACCTCCTTCAGGAGGCCGGCCCGTTCTCGTGGGGTTGGTCAGCGGTGGTTGGACTGCAGGGCTTCTCGCAGGACCGCCGGTTGGCCGTGGGTGGACTGGGTGCCCACCGCTTCCGGGGTGGGTTGCGGCAGCGGCTCGCACGTGGTGTCCGGGCCGTCGCCGGGCTGGCGGGCGGGGAGCTTGCCCGTCAGCAGGTAGTCCGCGATCTGGTCGTCCTCGCAGGCGTTTCCGCTCAGCGAGCCCGAGTGCGTGGTGCCGCCGGGGAGGCTGATCAGGCTGGAGTTCGGGAAGCGCTTGCGGGCTTCCAGGGCTCCCGGGAACGGGGTGGCGGCGTCGAGCTCTTCGCTGATGAGCAGCGCGCTCTCGACCTCGCTGCCGTCGACCTCGACCGGCTTGCCCGCCTTGGCCGGCCAGTTCAGGCACGGGGCGTTGTACCAGGCGTTGCCCCAGGTCTCGAAGGGCGCCTTGGCGTGGGTCTCCCAGTTGTCCTCGCGCCACTGCTCCCAGCTGGTCGGCCACTGGATGTCCGTGCACTGCACGCCCGTGTAGATGGCGTAGCCGTTGTCGTCGCCCGGGGCGTTGGTGTCGTCGTAGAGCGCCTTGGCCGGGGCCCAGTCGCCGTTGTTGACCCACGCCGAGAACGCCTGCGCGCGCTCCGGCCAGACCGACGTCGAGTACCCGGCCTGCAAGAACAGGTCCGTCCACTCCGACGAGCCGATCACGTCACCGGCGGGCTGCTGGTCGAGCCTGGCGAGCTGGTCGTAGTACTGCTTCTCCACGTCGGCCGCGGTGGTGCCCAGGTGGTAGGTCGCGTCGTTGCGGGCGACCCAGTCGAAGAAGATCTTGATGTTGCGGTCGAAGGCCACGTCCTGGTTCAGGTTCGCCTGGTACCAGATGTCCTCGACGTCGACCACGCCGTCCATCACCACGCGCCGCATCCGCTGCGGGTGCAGCGTGCCGTAGACCTGACCGAGGTAGGTGCCGTAGGAGAAGCCGTAGTAGTTGATCTGCTCCTGGCCCAGCGCCTTGCGGATGCTGTCCATGTCCTCGACCGAATCGGTGGTCTTGATGTGGTCGAGGAGCTTGCCCGCGTTGCCGCACGCCTTCGCGTAGCCCTCGGTGCGCTCCAGCCAGGTCTTCTCCAGCTCGGGCGTGGGCACGTAGTGCGGGCGGTCGTAGCCGAAGTAGTTCGGGTCGCACGACAGCGCGGGCTCACTGCTGCCCACGCCGCGCGGGTCGAAGCCGATCCAGTCGTAGGCCGCGCCTGCGTTCTTCGGCACGTACGAACCGAGCACGCTCAAGTTCAGCCCCGAACCGCCCGGGCCACCCGGGTTGACCAGCATGACTCCCTGGTACTGGTCCTCCGGAACGGTGTGCTTGATGCGCGAGACCGCGAGCTTGATCTGCTCGCCCGCCGGGTCGGCGTAGTCCAGCGGAACCGAGACCGCGCCGCACTCGGCACCGGCCTTCTGCAGGGACTCGCTGGCGCACGGACCCCATTGGATCGGCGCCGGGGTGAATTCGGGTGCCGGCGCGGCCGATGCCGAGCCGACCGTCGGCGATAAGCCGATCAGCAGCCCGAGCGCCAGCGCGGTGGTGGCGGCTTTTTTCACGAATCGTCCTCGTCTGTCCGAGTTCTCGCCGGTGACGGCGATGCAGTGTGGACAGTTAACGAGATCGAATCGGTTCAGAGATCGTGATTGGCGAAAAATGGTCGAACCGGCCGCGTTTCCGCTCGGTCACCTGCTCAGCCAGGGGGAGGGCTTGTCGGTGACCGGGCGGGTCGGGTCCTGGTGCAGCGGTGCCTCGGGCTCGTCGATGCGCAGCGGGATCAGGCCCTCGGTGATGGCGCGCATGATGCGGTCGCGGGCGCGCGCGGCGTCACCGACGCGATCGGCGGCCAGGTCGGAGAGGTCCACCGGGGAACCGAAGTGGACCCGCATCGTCGGCCGCCGCACGATCGCCCGCAGCCACGACGAGAGCAGAACCCACAGGTCGCGGGCGCTCTCCACGCGGACCATGCCGTAGCACATGGCCTCGTGCGCACCCCACTGGCTGATCGGGATCACCGGGGTCCCGGCGGCCAGCGCCATGCGCGCCACACCGGTCTTGCCCCGCTCGGGCCACATGTTCGGCTCCAGGGTGAGCCGCCCCTCCGGGTAGACCAGAACCGGATTCGGGTTCTCGGTGAGCGCGTTGACGACCTTGCCCAGCGCCTCGCCCGCGCTCGCCTTGCCCCGGTCGGCGCGGACGTGACGCCCGGCGCGCATGATCGAACCGATCACCGGCGCGTCGAACAGTCCTCCGGTGGCCACGAAGCGCGGCGAGATCTTGCGCTCCCGGCAGGCCGCGATGAGCACCAGAGGATCCAGGTTGCCGATGTGGTTGGCCGCCATCAGCAGCGGCTTCCCGCGCAGGTCATCCGGCACGTCGCCGGTGATGATCAGTCGCCCGGTCAACGCGATCACCGCGCGGTCCACGCCCATCAGCGCACGCCACAGCCTCGGCGTGGTGCCGAACAGGTTCTCGCGGTCGCTTCGGTGTGTCGGCTCCGGGCCGCTGGGCAGGGCAACCATGATGGGCAAGGATCTCATGGCTTGTGCGCCGGAAGGGCGCGAACCCCTGTGGTTGTTGTGACGGGAGAGGCGGGTGCCGATACCGTGTGGGGCATGGCGAGCCGGACAACTAACGGGGGGCGGGGCTCGTCGCGCGGCAAGGCGGCGACGCAGCGTAGCGGCTCCGCCGCGAAGCGTGGCAGCTCCGCTGCGGGGGCGAAGGGCAAGAGCAGCGCCTCCAAGGGGCAGAGCAAGCCGAATCCCCGATCGACGCACGCGCCGCGCAAGACGCCCGCGAAGCGCACCCCCGCCAAGAACACCAAGAAGCAAGGTGGCGGACTCGGCGGCGTGGTCCGCGCGGTCGGCAAGACCCGCGAGCTCGACCCCGCCCACCGCCGCGACGGAATCGCGCTGATCCACCTCGCGCTGGCCGTGATCGTGGCCGCGGGCGTGTGGTGGAAGGCGGGCGGGCCGGTCGGTCACTGGTTCGACTGGGCGCTGCGCTCGGTCATCGGCATCGGCGCGCTCGTGCTCCCCATCGTCCTGCTGATCACCGCGGTGATCCTGATGCGCACCGAGACCAGCCCAGAAGCCCGGCCGCGCGTGGTCATCGGCTCGGTTCTGCTGCTGTTCGCGACGCTGGGAACCATCCACGTCCTGTCGGGTTCCCCGTTGCAGTCCGAAGCATGGCCCGTAGCGGGAGGTGCGCTCGGATTCGTCGCCGGTGGCGCGCTGGCCTACGGCCTGACCGGCTACGTCGCCGTTCCCGTGCTCGTCCTCGCAGGACTGTTCGGGCTGCTCGTGCTCACCGGGTCCTCGGTCCGCGAGGTGCTCGCCAAGCTGCGCGGCGAGGGCCACGACGACGAGGGCGGCTTCGAACCCGCGCCCAGCAAGGCCGAGCTCGAGGGCGATCCGAATGCGGTCAAGCTGCGCCGCCCGTCCCGGCGCCGCCAGTCGGCGATGTCCGAGCAGGACGAGCAGCTCTCCCTCGACGACGTCCCGGACGAGCCGGCCAAACCCGCCAAGCCCAAGGCCGCCGAGGTCCCGGCCGCCAAGCCGGAGAAACCCGAGAAGCCGAAGAAGAGCGATCAGCCGCTGATCAGCCGCGACGTCGAGGGCGACTACCAGCTGCCGCCGCTGGACGTGCTCACCGACGGCGACCCGCCGAAGAGCCGCAGCAAGGTCAACGACTCGATGATCGAGGCCATCACCGCGGTCCTGGAGCAGTTCAACATCGACGCGCAGGTCACCGGCTTCACCCGGGGCCCGACGGTCACCCGCTACGAGGTGGAGCTCGGGCCCGGCGTGAAGGTCGAGAAGATCACCGCGCTGACCAAGAACATCGCCTACGCCGCCGCCACCGACAACGTGCGGCTTCTCGCCCCGATCCCCGGCAAGTCCGCGGTCGGCATCGAGGTGCCCAACAGCGACCGCGAGATGGTGCGGCTCGGCGACGTGCTGCGCTCCAGCGAAGCCGCGAAGGACACCCATCCGCTGGTCATGGGCTTGGGCAAGGACATCGAAGGTCACATGGTGACCGCGAACCTGTCCAAGATGCCGCACCTGCTGTGCGCGGGTTCGACCGGTTCCGGTAAGTCGAGCTTCGTCAACTCGATGCTGGTGTCGTTGCTGGCGCGCGCCACCCCGCAGGAGGTCAGGATGATCCTGATCGACCCGAAGATGGTGGAGCTCACGCCCTACGAGGGCATTCCGCACCTGATCACGCCCATCATCACCCAGCCGAAGAAGGCCGCCGCCGCGCTGGCCTGGCTGGTGGAGGAGATGGAGCAGCGGTATCAGGACATGCAGGCCAACCGGGTCCGGCACATCGACGACTTCAACGCCAAGGTGCGCTCGGGCGAGATCACCGCGCCGCTGGGCAGCGAGCGCGAGTACAAGCCGTACCCGTACATCCTGGCGATCGTCGACGAGCTGGCCGACCTGATGATGACGGCCCCGCGCGACGTCGAGGACGCGATCGTGCGGATCACGCAGAAGGCCCGCGCCGCGGGCATCCACCTGGTGCTGGCCACCCAGCGGCCGTCGGTGGACGTGGTCACCGGCCTGATCAAGACCAACGTGCCCTCGCGGCTGGCGTTCGCGACCTCGTCGCTGACCGACTCCCGGGTCATCCTCGACCAGCCCGGCGCCGAGAAGCTGATCGGCATGGGCGACGCGCTCTACCTGCCGATGGGTGCTTCGCGGCCGGTGCGCGTGCAGGGCTCGTTCGTCGCCGACGACGAGATCCACCGCATCGTCGCCTACACCAAGGACCAGGCCGACCCGGACTACACCGACGGGGTCACCGCGGCCAAGGCGGGGGAGAAGAAGGAGGTCGACTCCGACATCGGCGACGACCTCGACGTCCTGCTGCAGGCGACCGAGCTCGTCGTGACCAGCCAGTTCGGGTCCACTTCGATGTTGCAGCGCAAGCTGCGGGTCGGGTTCGCCAAGGCCGGCCGGTTGATGGACCTGCTCGAATCGCGCGGGGTCGTCGGTCCGTCGGAGGGTTCCAAGGCGCGCGACGTGCTGGTCAAACCGGACGAGCTGGAGAACGCCCTGTACTCGATCCGCGGCGGGCCACCGCCCGGCGAAGAGGAGTGAGCACGGTCCCGCGGCGAGGTTCAAGCCGCGGGACCGTTTCGTTTTCCGCGCTTTTCACATTGTTCATCACCGTTCGTTTCGCATTCTTTCCACTGCTCCGTTTGCGTTCTGCGAATTGCTCTGAACGGAATTTCCAGAGGGCTCGATTCAGATCCTTTCTGCGATAGCCTCTCCGCCGCTGACGGTTGATCCGCCCGCGGGTTGAGGGGTATCGCGCATGGTCTTTCGGAAAGTTCGCGCTTTGTTGGTCCTGTTTTTCTCGGCGGCATTGGTGGTCGCCGGATTGCAGCAAGCGGCGTTATCCGCACCCGCTCCCGGCGATGTCGGGACCCAAGACGTGGACAAGGGCGAGCTGCTGCGCGTCGGCGGCTCCAGCTATCCGCGGCTGGTGCGGCTGGAGAACTCCGGCGAGGCCAACGGTCGCGTGCTGTCGAGCATGACGACCTACCGGGACAACGCCGGTTTCGCGGTGATCTTCGAGAGCCGCGACGACGGGAAGACCTTCCAGCCGCTCTCCGAGATCCACGATCCCGCAGGTGAGGACACTAAGGGGATGTGCTGCTCGACGCTGTACGAGCTTCCGCAGCAGGTCGGCGACATGCCTGCCGGGACGCTGCTGTGGGCTGGTTCCGCGGGCATCGGTTCCGACGAGGACGAGCGGCGGACCAGCATCCGCGTGTGGCGCAGCGACGACCACGGCAAGACCTGGAGCTACCTCTCCGACGTCGTGCAGGCCCCGGTCGGGCCCGGCGTGTGGGAACCCGAGTTCACCGTTTCCGAGCAGGGCGACCTGGTCGCGTTCTATTCCGATGACAGCGACCCGAAGCACGATCAAAAACTGGTGCAGGTGCGTTCCTCGGACGGTCGTAATTGGACCGATGCGAAGGACATGCTGAAGAACGACGAGTTCACGGTGCGCCCCGGAATGTCGGGAGTTCGCAAACTCCCGGACGGCACCTACCTGATGGTCTACGAGGTCTGCAATTACGACCCGGTGCACACCTGCACGGTCTGGATCCGCAAATCCTCCGACGGCTGGGACTGGGGCGACTCCTACGACCTCGGCACCGAGATCGTCTCAGACACCGGCGGGCAGCCTCTCGGCACGCCGACCATCGCTCTCGCGCCCGGTCCGAACCCCAACGGACGACTGCTGCTGGGCTACCAGATGCTCGGCGGTGACAACGGCGGCTGGGCGCCCGGCAACGGCAAGACCGTGATGGTCAACGACGACCCGAAGGACCTCGACGGGCCGTGGAAGGAGATCCCGTCCCCGGTGCAGATCAGCTACAACCAGGGCAGCTCCTGCCGGAACTTCAGCCCCAGCCTGCTGGCCGGCGAGGACGGCAAGTCCATGATCCACGTGGCCACGGACTTCGAGCACTACATCGGCGGGCCGTGCGAGGCGTTCTACGGGGTCGGCCCGATCGACGGCGGGACCGCTGCGGCGAAGTCCGAACCCCGTCCGATGGACACCCGGATCGGCCGCTGACGGCCGACCAGCGGGAAAAAGACGGCCCTCACCCGGCGAGACGGTCCTCCCGTCGGGTGAGGGCTTTTCGAATTTCGCGCGAAATTTGAATCCGCCCACGCGGCCGGGCGTGTCTGCGCAGGTCAGTGGGGTGCGGTTGGTTTGGTTGTCAAACTTCGCGCGAAATTCGAGTCGGAACTTCGGGGCTCGAATTTCGCGCGAAATTCGAACAGGGCCGCTCAGCGCTGGGCGGCGCGCTCCGGGACGTTGGCCATCTCCACGGCTTCGGCGAGCGACGAGGCGGAGCCGCCGAACTGGCGAACGGCCTGGTAGTACAGGTCCGCGGTGGCCTCGCAGGCGTCCTCGCCGTCGCACGCCGAGTACATGTCGTCGCGGAAGTTGTCGTCGATCTTCAGCCGGTGGTCCTCGGTGAACCGGTCCTGCGACTTGTAGTTGCGGTAGCCGAAGTCGTGCCGGTCGCAGCTCTCCAGGAACTCGTAGCCGAACGGCGAATCCGGGGAATAGGAGCAGCCGTCGGAGGACCAGTCGAGCTGGTCGGGGTGGGGCTGCTCGGAGCGGGTCTGGGTGAACTCGTCGAGCGAGTACTCGTAGAGGTAGTTGTCGGTGGTCTTCTGCAGCTCTTCCGGCGTGAGGTCGGCGGCGAGCGCCGTTCCGCCGGTCAGCAGCAGGGCACCGGTGGCGGCCACGGTGGCGATCAGGCCACGGCGACGGTTGCGTTCCAAGGCAGGCTCCTCTGGGGGGAACGGATGACCACAGTTGTTTATAACCGGTACCAGAGGGGCTCGTGAGAAAGTTGCGAACTTACGAACGCGAACGGTTGATGAACGACGACAGGTGGAGTTCGGGCTCACGCGGAGCGGGGAGCGGAAACCCCGAAGCGGCTCCGTCGCGGCGTGTCGCCGTCACACCGGCAGTTCGAGGAGCATCCGGGTGTTGCCCAGGGTGTTGGGCTTGATGTTGGCCAGGTCCAGGAACTCCGCGACTCCGGCGTCGACCGACCGCCGCATCTCCTCGTAGACCTCGGGGCTCACCGGAGCGCCGTCGATGGTGCGGAAGCCGTGCCGCCCGAAGAACTCCGTCTCGAAGGTCAGGACGAACACGCGCGTCAGGCCCAGCTCGGTGGCCAGTTCGACGAGCCGCCGGACGACGCGGTGCCCGATGCCGCGCCCCTTGACCACCGGATCGATCGCCACCGTGCGGATCTCGGCGAGGTCCTCCCACAGCACGTGCAGCGCGCCGCAACCGACCACGCGACCGTCGTCCTCGGCCACCCAGAACTCCTGGATGTCCTCGTAGAGCGTGACGAGTTCCTTCTCCAGGAGCACTTCTCCCGCGTAGGTGTCGACCAGCGCCTTGATCGTCGGGACGTCGGCGATCCGAGCACGTCGAATCACTATCTCCGACGGCGCATAACCATTCATGCATCCATCGTAACTCCGCGCCCTCGGCGGAGCGCGCGAATATCAGGCCAGCTGCAACAGCATCCGCGTGTTGCCCAAGGTGTTCGGCTTGACGTGCGCCAGGTCCAGGAACTGGGCGACGCCCTCGTCCGGCGAGCGGCGGATCTCGTCGTAGACGTCCGGCGGGACGGGCGTGTCGGCGATCGGCCGGAAGCCGTGCCCGGCGAAGAACTCCGTCTCGAAGGTCAGCACGAAGATCCGGGACAGCCCCAGCTCCGCGGCGCGCTCGATCAGCCGGTCGACGATGAGGTGGCCGACCCCACGCCCCTTCTCCATCGGGTCGACGGCCACGGTGCGGATCTCGGCGAGGTCTTCCCACAGCACGTGCAGCGCGCCGCAGCCCACGATGTGCCCCTCGTCCTCGGCGACGCGGAACTCCTGGATGTCCTCGTAGAGGGCGACCAGTTCCTTGCCGAGGACCACCTTTCCCGCGTAGTGGTCGATCAAGGACTTGATCGCTCGCGCGTCGCGGACTCGGGCCGGTCGCACCTCGATGGCATTCACGTTAGGTAAGCCTAACCATTGCAACAGGACGATGGTCGTCCGGACAGTCGTAATCTTGGCCACCACTCGGAGGTATTCTGCGGTGGCAGGCTCGTTGCCGAGGGTCGACGGCAGGGACGTTAGGCTCGGCGTATGTCAACCGAGCAGCAACACCACCGAGTCGCCATGGTCACGCTCGGTTGCGCCCGCAATGAGGTCGATTCCGAGGAGCTCGCCGGCAACCTGCACGGCCGGGGCTGGGACCTCGTCGAACCCGACGACGCCGAAGTGGTCGTGGTCAACACCTGCGGCTTCGTCGAGTCCGCCAAGAAGGACTCCGTGGACACGCTGCTGGCCGCCTCCGACACCGGCGCGAAGGTCGTCGCCGTCGGCTGCATGGCCGAGCGCTACGGCGCCGAACTCGCCGAGCAGATGCCCGAAGCCGATGCCGTCCTGGGCTTCGACCACTACGACAACCTCGCCGACCGGCTCGATGACGTGCTCGCCGGTCGCGCCGTGCAGCCCCACCAGCCGCAGGACCGGCGCACGATGCTGCCGATCAGCCCGGTCTCGCGCCCGGCCGCCGCGGCCGAGGTCGCCGTCCCCGGTCACGGCTGGGTCCCCGCCGCGCGGGAGGTCTCCCGCCGCAGGCTCGACGACTCTCCGGTCGCCGCGCTCAAGCTCGCGTCGGGATGCGACCGCCGCTGCTCGTTCTGCGCCATCCCCTCGTTCCGGGGCTCCTTCCTGTCCCGCCCGCCGGAGGAGATCCTCGGCGAAGGCGCCTGGTTGGCCCGCAACGGCGCCAAGGAGCTGTTCCTGGTCAGCGAGAACTCCACCTCCTACGGCAAGGACCTCTCCGACCAGCGCGCGCTGGAAACCCTGCTGCCGAGGCTTGCCGAGCTCGACGGCGTCGAGCGGGTGCGGGTGTCCTACCTGCAGCCCGCCGAGACCCGTCCGGGCCTGGTGCGCACCATCGCCTCCGCGCCCGGCGTGGCGCGCTACTTCGACCTCTCCTTCCAGCACTCCAGCGAGTCCGTGCTGCGCCGGATGCGCCGGTTCGGCTCCACCGAGTCGTTCCTGCAGCTCATCGAGCAGATCCGGGAACTGTCCCCGGAAGCGGGCATCCGCAGCAACTTCATCGTCGGCTTCCCCGGTGAGACCGAGGAGGACTTCGCCGAGCTGCAGGACTTCCTCACCCGGGCCCGGCTCGACGCCATCGGCGTGTTCGGCTACTCCGACGAGGACGGCACCGAGGCCGCGGGCTTCGACGACAAGCTCGACCCGGACGTGGTCGCCAAGCGCGTCGAGCAGCTGACCGCCCTGGCCGACGAGCTGATCGCGCAGCGCGCCGAGGACCGCATCGGCACCGAGGTCAGCGTCATCGTCGAGCGCTTCGACGATGACGACGTCATCGGCCGCGCCGACCACCAGGGTCCCGAGGTCGACGGCGAATGCCTGATCGTCGAGTGCGACGAGCTCGCGGTCGGTGAGCTGGTGCGCTGCGAGGTCATCGACAGCGAAGGCGTGGACCTGGTGGTGCGACCGCTGGAGAAGTCCGGGGAGCAGCCATGACGGCAGAAGGCCAGGCGCCGCAGGCGCCCGTCCTCAACATCGCCAACGTGCTGACCATGTCCCGGCTGCTGCTGGTGCCGGTCTTCCTGGTCGCGCTGTTCTGGGGCGACGGGCACGACGAGCTGTGGCGCTGGGTCGCCACCGGTGTGTTCGCGCTGGCCTCCATCACCGACCGCATCGACGGCGAGATCGCCCGCAAGCGCGGGCTGGTCACCGACTTCGGCAAGATCGCCGACCCGATCGCCGACAAGGCGCTCACCGGCGCCGCGCTGGTCGGGCTGAGCCTGCTCGGCGACCTGTGGTGGTGGGCGACCTGGGTGATCATCGTTCGCGAGCTGGGCGTGACCCTGCTGCGGTTCTGGGTGATCCGGCACGGCGTGATCGCGGCCAGCCACGGCGGGAAGATCAAGACGCTGCTGCAGGCCATCGCCATCGGGCTCTACCTGCTGCCGCTGGGCTCCTGGATGGACATCCCGCGCTGGATCGTGCTCGCCGCCGCGCTGATCGCCACCGTCGTGACCGGCCTGGACTACGTGATCCGCGCGCTGCGGCTGCGGGCCGCGGGCGACGCGAGGGCCGGCGCATGATCCTCGAACCCATCGGCCTGCCGTTCTCGCAGGTCGCGGCGTTGATCGAGGCCCTGCGGCAGCGCGGTGAGACGGTCGCGACCGCGGAATCGCTCACCGCGGGACTCGTCGCGGCGGCGCTGACCGAGGTGCCCGGCGCCAGCGCCGTGGTGCGCGGCGGTCTCGTCGTCTACGCCACCGACCTCAAGGACCGGCTCGCCGGGGTGGACCCCGACCTGCTCGCCGAGCACGGTGCGGTTCACCCGGACGTGGCAGCCCAACTCGCCGTCGGCGCGTCGCGTCGGTGCGGAGCGGATTGGGGCATCGGGCTCACCGGCGTGGCGGGCCCGGATCCGCAGGACGGAGTCGCTCCCGGCACCGTTCACCTGGGCTTTACCGGTCCGCGAGGAACGCAGGTGCGCACGGTGGTGCTCGACGGTGATCGCCACGCGGTGCGCGCGGCGGCCGTTCGGGTGGCTCTGGAACACTTCGCCGCGCTGCTGCGTTGAACAATTTGCAGGAGGGGTCGTCATGTGTTCGCGTGCGCTGTGCGCTGCGTAAACATGGCCCAACGAGGACTAGGCCGATCGATCATGGACCGTTCGCCCTGGGCGGACTTCCGCTCGATCGTTCTCGTTCCGGCCCATCGATGAGTAACGTAGGGGGCGTTCACGCGTAGTGCACGCGGAAGGCGACGAAGGAAGGGAGGCGCGCGATGACCGTATTGTTGCGGGAGGCGGTCGGTGAACGGCTGCGCCGCGCCCGGACCGCACAGTCTCGGACGTTGCGGGACGTTTCGCGCGCTGCCCGGGTGAGTCTCGGATACCTGTCCGAGGTCGAACGGGGCCGCAAGGAGGCGTCCAGTGAGCTGCTGTCCTCGATCTGTGATGCCTTGGACCTGCCGCTGCCAGAGCTGTTGGTGACCGTGGCCGGTGACCTCGACGGGACGATGGTCGTGCCATCCGTCGTCGAGCAGCCGGCGACCGCGGACCTCGACGGTGGTCAGCTGGTGCCGAGCCTCATCGGTGCCGAGCTCGCCGACGCCGAGCAGCAGTTCGCCGATGCCGGTGACGCCCGCGCGGGGCTTCAGCCGGTGCTCAGCCAGCGCATCAGCGCTCCTGTGCGCAAGCAGGTAGTGGCCGCCTGAACGACTATGAGCTTTTGAGGAGTTGCTTCGCGCAGCGGTGCGGGTAGCAGAACCTGCGGCGGTGCGAGTTGAGTCCCACAACTGAAACAGCGGCTCCGCCGCAGTCCTCAACAGGGTCTTGACGAGACGACACACCCGACCGCCCCGCGTGCCACCGGCCCGCGGGGCGGTCTGGTTTTAGTTGATCACGGTTCAATGTCCGTTATGCCCCCGGAGCGGCGGCGGTCGGACGGGGCTGGTTCGATCAACGTTGAGCGGTCCGGGAAATACCCGGAGATCTGCCGTGTTTGGTGGAAGCGGACACAACTACCTGACACGATGGAACCAGCCGAGGCTCTTGATGCGTTGTATCGGCGAGAGATCGGCTGGGGGCAGCCGGCAAGCGGAGAGAAGGCAGGCGGAGGAGATGGCCAACCCGTTCGTGAAGGCCTGGAAGTACCTGATGGCGTCGTTCTCGTCGAAGGTCGACGAGCACGCCGACCCGAAGGTGCAGATCCAGCAGGCCATCGAAGAGGCCCAGCGGCAGCACCAGAGCCTCTCCCAGCAGGCCGCGTCGGTGATCGGCAACCAGCGCCAGCTGGAGATGAAGCTGAACCGCCAGCTCGGCGAGGTCGAGAAGCTGCAGGCCTCGGCCAAGCAGGCGCTGGTGATGGCCGACCAGGCTCGCACCGAAGGGGACGAGGCCAAGGCCCAGAAGTACGAGGAGACCGCGACGCAGCTGGCCAGCCAGCTGGTCACCGCGGAGCAGGGCGTCGAGGACCTCAAGACGCTGCACGACCAGTCGCTGGGTGCCGCCGAGCAGGCCAAGCAGGCCGTCGAGCGCAACGCGCAGGTCCTGCAGCAGAAGATCGCCGAGCGCACCAAGCTGCTCAGCCAGCTGGAGCAGGCCAAGATGCAGGAGCAGGTCTCGGCGTCGATGAAGTCGATGACCGAGGTGTCCGCTCCCGGCAACACGCCCTCGCTGGACGAGGTCCGGGACAAGATCGAGCGCCGCTACACCACCGCGCTCGGCGAGGCGGAGCTCGCGCAGAACAGCGTGCAGGGCCGGATGATGGAGGTCGAGCAGGCCTCCGTGGACGCGGCCGGCGCCAGCCGCCTCGCCCAGCTGCGCGCCTCCATGGGTGGCGGCGAGCAGCAGCAGGTCACCGGCGGTGCGCAGCAGCAGCTCTCCAGCGGCGGTGAGCAGACCCCCGCCGAGACGAAGAAGCAGGAGAAGCCGCAGGCTGACCAGGCCTGATCGAGGCGGAGGCGCCATGTCCCGGAAACAGGAGCTCGCGCAACTGGGCGAGGCGGCCCTGGAGACCCTGCGCGGGCCGGTGGCGACCGAGGTCCGGCGCAAGTGGGCCGACTGGCGCGATCCGCGTGCCCGCCTGGTCCGCCGGCGCAAGGCGGCCAAGCGGATCGCGGGCACCAGCGGCGCCACCGCCGGTGTCTTCGGGCTGGGTGCCGTCGCTTCGTGGATGACGCCGATCGTGGATTCGGTCTTCCTCTGGCAGTGGGCCGGGGAGACCGCCGCGGTCGGTCTCGGCGGTGTCGCCGTGGCCGGTGGTGTGGGCGCGGTCAGCGCCGGCTTGAAGTACCGGAAGTTGAAGAACACGCCGCTGCCGGAGTCCACCGCCGGCGAGCCCCTGCCGGCTCCGGGTTCGGCCGCGCGACCGCCGATGCAGCGGTTGCGGGAGGCGGAGCAGACGCTCAACAACGCGCTGGTCGAGCTCACCTCGGCCGGTGCGGGTGCTTCGGCGGCCGAGGCGCGGGCGACGGCGGACACGGCTGCGGCGGAGCTGCGCCGGGGCGCCAAGCGGCTGGTGGCGGTGGAGTCGGCGATGCGCTACGCGCCGCCCGCCGAGCAGCAGGAGCTCCGCGCGGACGTCGACCGCCTGCGGGCGGAGCTGGACGAGGGCGTGTCGGGCTACGGCGGCGTGGTGGCCGCGGCCGGGCGCGCGGTGGCCGCGAGCGGTTCGGGTGAGCAGCGGCACCTGCTGCAGGACGCCACGGACCGGTTGGCCGGTCTTGCCGCCGGGATGCGCGAGGTCTTCGGCGAAGTGGACGGGTCCAGTCAGCACTGATCTTCACCACGCGCTGCATGCGCATCACTAGTGGTAGTCGATAATTTCTCACATTCGACGGACCGGGTGCCTTGATTGCGTGATGCCGAATAGTAATCTTTCCCCAGTCATCACATGCCGTGACAGTAGTTCCACCTGAACGGTGGCTCGGGGAGGCCAATGTGGCGTTGTGGGCCGTGCACGGCAACGGTCGACGACTGCTGCGCGATTCCGTCGTTTCCTCCGAGGAGCGCCTGAGCTGGCCGCTCACGATCGGCTTCGGCGTGCAGCACCTGCTCGCGATGTTCGGCACCACCACTCTCGTGCCGCTGCTGACCGGATTCCCGGTCGCCACCACCCTGCTGCTGTCCGGTGTGGGCACGCTGCTGTTCCTGGTGATCACCCGCAACCGGGTGCCGAGCTACCTGGGTTCCTCGGTGGCGTTCGTGGTGCCGATGAGCGCCGCGGTCAGCGAGGTCGGCGCCGGTCCGGCGGCCCTGCTCGGCGGGATCATGGTGGTCGGACTGGTGGTGCTGGCCTTCGGCGTCGCCGTCAAGGCGCTGGGCGTGCGCCTGCTGGAGACCGCGATGCCGCCCGTGGTCACCGGCGCGATCGTGCTCATGATCGGGCTCAGCCTCGCCCCGCAGTCCGTCTCGTCCTTCGACCAGCAGCGGGTTCCCGCCGCTCTGACGCTGGGAACCGTCGTGCTGCTGACGGTGATCAGCCGCGGCATGGCGGGACGAGCGGCGGTGCTGATCGGCGTCCTGGTGGGGTGGCTGTACGCGGCCGGGATGGGGCAGCTGGTGCCCGAGCGGGTCGCCGAGCTGGCCGCGGCGCCGTGGATCGGCTTCCCGGAGATGATCACGCCGCAGGTGCACGTCTCGGTGGTGCCGTTCGTGCTTCCGCTGGCGATAGTGCTGGTCGCCGAGCACGTCGCGCACCTCAAGGCGGTCGCCGCCGTGTCGGGCCGCGATCTCGACCCCTACGTCGGTGACGCGCTCATCGGCGGTGGGCTGGCCACGATGCTGTCGGGTTCGGCCGGTGGCTCGGCGGTGAGCAGCTACGCGGCCAACATCGGCGTCATGGCCGCGACGCGCGTCTACTCCACGGCGTCCTGCTTCGTCGCGGCGCTGTCGGCGATCGTGCTGTCGTTCTCCCCGAAGCTCGCCGCCCTGATCAACACGGTGCCGATGGGCGTCCTCGGCGGAGCGACGCTCGTCCTGTTCGGGATGCTCGCGCTGGTCGGGGTCCGGATCTGGCTCGACGCCCGCGTCGACTTCGCCGACCCCGTCAACCTCGCGGTCCTCGGCACGGCCGTCATCGCCGGCGTCGGCGATCTGACGCTCAGCGTCGGCGACCTCCGCATCACCGGTCTCGTCTGGGGCTCCATCGGGATCGTCATCGTCTACCCCCTCCTGCGGAACCTCGCAGACCTCCGCAACGTCCCCTGACCAGCACCCCACCCTTGGTTCCTCGGCCCCGGGGACACACCCCTCGCGCACCCGTTTTCCCGATTTCAGTGGAAACCGGGGTTCCGATTTCCACTGAAGTCCATGTCCTGATTTCCACTGAAATCTGGGGGTGTCCGATTTCCACTGAAATCCGTGTCCTGATTTCCACTGAAATCCGGGGGTCAGGGTTGGCAGCGGGGGCAGTGGTAGGTGACGCGGTGGTCCGGGGGTTGGCCCTGGGATCCTCTTCGGACCGGGTTTCCGCAGCGCAGGCAGGCCCTTCTGGCGTAGACCCAGTGCTGATCGCCGCGGCGGAGGCTCTTGGTCGTGGTCTGCTCCGGGTGCCAGGCGTTGCGCAGGAGGAGGTCGTGGCTGAGCCGGACCGCCGCGCGGGCGTCGATCTCGCCCACCGGGGTCCGGGGGGAGCGGCCGAGGAGGAAGCAGACCTCGGTCTTGTAGAGGTTCCCGACGCCGGCCATGATCCGCTGATCCATCAGGGCCAGGCCGATCTCGCGGTCCGGGTCGGCGGTGAGCCTGCGCAGCGCCTCGTCCTCCTGCTCAGGACCCCAGTCCGGGGACAGCAGATCCGGGCCCAGGTGCCCGATGAGCTCCGACTCGCGCGAGGTGGGCAGCCAACGCAGGTCGTGCAGGGCGAAGCCGACCGCGACCCGGTCGGCCGTCGCCAGGATCGCGCGCGCCTGATGTCCGGGACGCCGCCACCGGCCGCTCGGCGGGTACAGGTGCCAGGCGCCGTCCATCCTCAGGTGGTTGTGCAGCGTGCGGCCGTGCTCGAAGCGGATCAGCAGGTGCTTGCCCGCCGGGCGGACCTCGTTCACCACCCGGCCCTTCAGCTCCACAGTGGACAGGCGGGGGTGCCGGATCTCGCCGCGGATCAGCTCCCGCCCGGCCAGGGCCTCGTTCAGCCGGTGGCAGGCGAGGAAGACCGTGTCGCCCTCGGGCACCGGGTCACTCGGCTTCCTCGGCGAAGTCCTCGTCCTCGGGCTCCGGACGGCGGGTCCGGCCCGCGCGCAGCGTGCGGGCGAGGATGAGGTTGAACGCCAGCGCGACCTCGCGAGCGCCCGGCGTGCCCCACTGGTGGATCGGCATGCACGCGCCCTGGGCCTGCTGAACCGCGAGCCGGTCCGGCAGCGCGACCGGCATCACCAGCGGGCCGAAGATGTCCCGGAGCTCGTCGATGCGGTACTGGTGCTCGTGCGACCTCGGCCGCACCCGGTTGACCACCACGCCCAGCGGCTGGAGGTCCGGGTTGGTGGCGCGCTCGGCCTGGACCGCCTCGAAAGCGCGCTGAACACCGGACACCGCGAAGATCGTCGGCTCGGTCACCAGCAGCGCTCGGTCGGCCGCCACCAGCGCGGACCGGGTCAGCCGGCCCAGCGACGGCGGGCAGTCCAGCAGCACCAGCTGGTAGGGGAGCTCGCCCTCGGCGATCAGATCGTCCAATTCGGACAGCGCGTCGTCGAGCCGGGACAGGTGGTCGCCGTCGGCGTGCCCGTTGAGGCTCTCGGCGTCCTCCGAACCCACCAGCACGTCGACCTCGTCGCCCCACGAACTGCCGGTCACCGCGGCCCGCAACACCTCCGGGCCGGGATCGGCGAGGACATCGCTCAGACCCTTCGCGGTCTTCTCCGGTTCCAGGGCGGCCGTGGCGTTGCACTGCGGGTCGAGATCGACCACCAGCGTCCGAACCCCGCGCCGCATGGCGGCCGAGGCAAGCCCGAGCACCACGGTCGTCTTGCCCACGCCACCCTTGAGACTCAGCACCGCAACCGTCTGCACGCGGTCAGCCTACGGAACCGACGTCGACATGAGCAGTGCTGGCCGTGTTTTGCCCAGGCGGTCCTGGTGCGGCACGCCGTTGCGGATCTCGGCTCGCCCGGCATTACGCTTTTGGCATGAGATCGGACGCCGTCCACCAGGTGCTGGAAACCGAGATCGCCGACGCGGCGCAGCGGCTCGGCCGCCGACCGCGCGTGCTCGACGTCGGCGGCGGCAGCGGCGTGTGGGCGGTGCCGCTGGCCGAAGCGGGCTGCGCGGTGACCGTCATCGATCCCAGCCCCAACGCTCTGGCGACTCTGCAGCGCCGCGCCGAGGACGCCGGGGTCGCCGATCGCGTCACCCCGCTGCAAGGGGACACCGAAGCCCTCGCCGCGCTCAGCCCCGACGGTGGTGCGGACCTCGTCCTCGCCCACGGTCTGCTGGAGGTCGTCGACGACGTCGACGCCGCCATCGCGGCGCTGGCCTCCTCCACCGCCCCCGGCGGAGCGGTGTCGGTGCTGGTCGCCAACCGCTACGCGGCGGTCCTCGGCCGGGCGCTGGCGGGCCGCGTCGGGGAGGCGCTGCGGCTGCTCAACGATGCCGACGGCGTCCTGGACGCCGGATCGGAGACCCTGCAGCGCCGGTTCGACACCGACGGGCTCCAGCGGTCGCTGAGCGCAGGCGGGTTCACCGTCGAGCTCGTCCAGGGCCAGGGGGCGCTGAGCGACCTCGTGCCGGGCTCGGTCACCGACGACAACCCGCGCACCGCCGACGCCGTCGCGGAGCTGGAGCAGGCCGCGGCCACCCGCTCGCCGCTGCGCGACATCGCCACCCGGCTGCACGCGATCGCTCGGAAGCCCGGCTGAGACCAGGGCGGACCGTGCGGTTTCGGAAATTTCGAAGATCGGCCGTACAGGTGACAAAATGATCACTGACCGCGACTACCCTGGGTGCCTCGGCTGATTACCGCTGGTCGTTGACCTCGTGGAAGATGTCGATCACAGCCCCGAACCGACGATGTCCGCAATGTCGCAGGTTTCCGGTGGCCGGACCGGGTAGTCGTCGCGTCTCTGGAACCGTATCCTCAGTGGTGACGCCCCCAAGCGTTCGCCGGTCGGCAAGCCCGGCGCCACCGAGAACCTGTGCCGGAGGAGGAGTCATGCCACTCTCCGAGCACGAGCAGCGACAGCTCGAGCAGATCGAGCGCGCGCTCTACGCCGAGGACCCCAAGTTCGCCTCCACCGTGCGCGGAGGACGGCTACAACGCCCATCCCGACGTCGGCGTTTGCAGGGCATCGCCGTCTTCGTGCTGGGCCTTGCTCTGCTGGTCGTCGGCGCGGTGATCCCCGCCCTCCGACCGGCGGAGATCCCGGTGTTGAGCGTGGTCGGCTTCCTCGTGATGTTCGGCGGAGCCGTGATCGTCCTGTCCGCGTTGCGCGGTGGCGGCGATGACGCCGAGGCCACGGATGACAAGAGCGGCGGCGGGGACAAGCCGAAGCGTGGTTCCGGCCGTGCCTCCGGGCGCGGATCGCTGGCCCAACGCATGGAGGAGCGCTTCCGCAAGCGCTTCGAGCAGTAGAACCCCACATCGACGATCGCCGCCGGGCCCCATGAGGACCCGGCGGCGATCTTCGTGCGTGCGGGCAGCGGTTCCGGCCGGCCCTCAGGAGGTGCGCCACGGGGGCAGCGCCGAGCGCGGGAAGAGGCGGGAGCGCAGGTCCAGGGGAGCGTTCTGCCGGAGGCTCGCGCTGATCGCCTTCAGCGTCTCCGGCAGGGTGCCGTCCGCCTGGGAGGCGGGCGCGTACCACTCCCGCTCGACGGCCTTGACCAGCTGTTTCAGCGCGTCGGCCCCCGTCGCGTCCAGGTCGTGGTCCTTGGCCAGCCGGTCGGCGAGCTGCCGGGCCGTGTGCGTGTCGCGCGGCTGGTAGCCGCGATCCCGGAACTCGTCCAGCACCTCCCGCCACGCGGTGTCCGCCGCACCCGCGCGGCCCTCGGTGATCGCCTGGAGGCGCTGGCCGCGGCGGATCTCGCGCACCGCCAACGGCGTCGCCGCGCCCGCGCAGGCCCCCAGCGCGATCAGCACCAGCACCACCACCGACCAGCTGCGATCGGCCGGCTCGCGGCGCTGCTCGGGCACGTCGCGGGCGTCGGGCTGGTCGGGCTGCGGCCCGGCCGCGGGCGGAACCGGTGCTCCCTGTTCGGGGGCGGGCTGCGGCTGACCGGGCAGCGGGGCGGGCGCCTGCGGCGGGTGCAGCGCGGTGTCGAGGAACTGCGGCAGCGCGGTGCGGCCGTCGCTGAGCGGCGTCGGGTCGAAGGTCTGCCAGCCCCAGCCGGGGAAGTACGCCTCCACCCAGGCGTGCGCGTCCTCGGTGGTGATGACCTGCTCGGTGCCGTCCTGGTAGCCGGCGGTGAAGCCGACCGCCACGCGCGACGGGATGCCGATCGAGCGCAGCAGCACCGCCATCGACGAGGCGTACTGCTCGCAGAACCCGCGCTTGCCCCGGAACAGGAAGTCGCTCAGCGCGTCCTGCCCGGTCGCGGGGGCCGTGGTCAGGTCGTAGCGAAACCCGTTGGCGGGGTCGGTGAAGTACCGGTTGACCGCCACGGCCTTGTCGAACTCGGTGGGCGCGTTCTCGGTCAGCCGCCGCGCGAGATCGGCGACCCCCGGCGCGATGCCCGAGGCGTCGACGTAGGTGGGGTCGATCGGCATCGGCCCGCGCGCGGCGCGCAGCTCCTCCGGCGAGGGATCCGGGACGATCACCTGCTGCGTGTAGGGCCGGGTCTCCTGGTTGGTCTGGGTGAACACGATCCCCGCGGCCGGGTCGTACCGCCAGTTCCGGCCCATGCCCGACACCGCGACCGGCGTGCCGAACACCGGTAGCCACGGGTCGCGGTATCCGATCGGCTGCACCTCGATCCGCTCGGGCCTGCCGCGTCCGATGGTGGTGCCCTCCGGCAGCGGCAGCGGGGCGTTCGCGTCGACGCCCTGCGTCAGGCCGTCGAGCTGCCAGCCGGAACGCGGGTCGAACTTGCGCAGCGTCATCGCGCGCAGGTAGCTGTCCTGCTGCAACCCCCGGACGCGGAAGAGCTCGACCACCTGGTCGCGGTTGAGCTGTCCGCGCAGCGAGGTGAACGGCTGCAGCCCGATCCCGTCGGTCCCGCCGAACTCCTCGGGGACCGAACCCGGCAGCCGGCCCTCGGTGCCGACCCCGGTGAACACCGAACCGGCCAGCACCGCGATCACCCCGGCCGTGCCCGCGACCACGGAGGTGGTCCGGCCGAACAGCGCGTAGGCGACCCGGTCCGGCTCCTCGTAACGCCGCCACCTGCGGTGATGGCCACCGGAGGCGAGCAGCAGCGCGTATCCGGCACCGCCCAGCGCGAACGACCACCACGGCAGCATCCGGTCCGACAACGACGCCGGGATCGCGAACACGCACAGCAGCACCAGGCCCGTCACCGCGGGCGTGCCGATGCCCACCGCGATCAGATCCACCAGCAGCGCCACCACGCCCAGGCCGAGGCACACCAGCGCCTGCAGCGGCGGTTCGGCCGCCACCGGCGGCACCCCGGTGCTGATCAGCTCCCTGGTGCCGCCCAGCAGCCGGGCCAGCTCGCCGAGCGCGGCGGGTCCCGGCAGCACCCCGAGGAACGCGCTGGACCCCGCGAACAGAACGGTCAACGTCACCAGCAGCACGGTCAGCTGCCCGGCCGCGATGCCCACGTTCGGCCAGCTCAGGTGCCTGCCCAGCACGCCGGCGCCCACGACGGCCGCGACCGTGATCAGCGCGGGCAGCAGCCAGCGCAGGTCCGCGAGCACCCCGGCGAACGCCGCCGAGGCGCACATGACGGCCACCGCTCCCGCCGCAGCGGCGACCAGCGAGGTGTCGAGGGAACCGGTCTCGTCGGTGCTCACTGCATCATTCCCGCGGTGTCGCCTGCCTTGGTCTGCCCGCACAGCTCCCGCCACACCTCGCTGATCGGCGTGCGCGGGCCGTCGGCCACCACGACGGTCCAGCCCGCCGCGCGCAGCCTGCGCGCGGCGTCGTCCACGTCGTTGCCCGCGCCGTCGCCGTTCCACGACCGGACCGCGAGCAGCACCGCGATGCTGCGGGTCTCCTGCGGGCGCAGCTTGGTCAGCTCCGCGACGGCGGCGGTGGTGGTCTCGCCGAGCACCGCGATGAGCTCGTGCCCGTCGCCGGGGTCGCGGCTGCACTCCAGATCGCGTTGCGGGGACGGGCGCACGGCGGCCAGCGAGTCCAGCAGCGCTTCGTCCCGCCCGCCGTCGTCGCCGCCGATGTTGCGGGTCAGCGGATGCCCGTCCTCGGTGACCAGCCGGACCTGCTGGCCGTGCTGGGCCAGGTGCAGGCAGATGCTGGCGACCGCGGAGATCGCCCACTCGACGCTGTTGCCCGCGCCGTTGCCCCGGTGCGCGGCCGAACGCCGGTCCAGCAGCACCGTGACGCCACCGTGCCAGGGTCGTTCCTCCACCCGCACCATGAGCTCGTCGCGTCGCGCGGTCGACTTCCAGTGCACCCGGCGGATGTCGTCGCCCTGCCGGTACTGGCGGACCATCGCGTCGTCCTCGCCGTGCCCGGCGCGCAGCCGCGCGGTGCCGTCCTCGCCGGTGCCCAGCCCGGATCCGGCGGGCAGCCCGGCCAGCTGGACGACCTGCGGCGTGGCCACCAGCCGGGAGCGCCCTGCCAGCTCGCGGTCGAACAGGGCCAGTCCGAACGGATCGCCGATCCAGGTGCGCAGCGGTCCGATGTGGTGGATGCCGCGCAGCGCCGGGATCACCGAGTAGGTCAGCACCTGGCCGCCGTGGCGGGGCACGATCGGCAGCCGGAACCGGGGGCGGCCGCCCAGCGCGTGCGGGGTGCCGTCCTCCAGGACCAGCCCGTCGGCGGGCAACCGGCCGCTGCCGCTGATGTGCAGCTGCACGTCAGCCCGCGATCCGACCTCCACGCGCGGTGGATCGATCACCCGCCGGGCCGCCACCCCGAACCTGACCTGGCCGGACAGCGCCAGGGCCAGCAGCGGCAAGGCGATCACGAACGCCGAGACCCGCAGCAGGTCCCGCTCGTCGAGGACCAGCGCGCAGATCCCGGCTGCCACGCCCGCGGCCAGCAGGCAGCGACCGCGGATGGTCAGCCCGGAAAGCATGTCAGCCTCGTTCGTCGTGCGTGTCGCCGCGCGGCACCGGGATGCGCTCCAGCAGCTGCCGCACCAGGTCGGTCGCCGAGCGGCGGGCGGCGCGGGCTTCGCTCGTCAGCACCAGCCGGTGCGCCAGGACCGGGACGGCCACGGCCTGCAGGTCGTCGGGGATGACGAAGTCGCGGCCGGCCAGCGCGGCCTGCGCGCGGGCGGCCCGCACGAGTTGCAGCGTCGAGCGCGGCGAGGCGCCCAGCCGCAGCTCGGCGAGGTTGCGGGTCGCGGTGACCAGCTCGATCGCGTAGCGGCGGATGTCGGTGGAGGTGTGCACCTGGGAGACCACGCGCAGCAGCTCCTGCACCTCTGCGGCGTCGGCGGCCGGGCGCAGCTGGCTCAGCGGGTCGTGCCCGGAGTGCTCGTCGACCATCGCCAGCTCGGCCTTGGCGTCGGGGTAGCCGATCGACACCCGCGCGGTGAACCGGTCGCGCTGGGCTTCCGGGAGGGCGTAGGTGCCCTCCATCTCGACCGGGTTCTGCGTCGCGATGACCATGAACGGCGAGCCGAGCGCGTAGGTGTCGCCGTCGACGGTGACCTGCTGCTCCTCCATGCACTCCAGCAGCGCCGACTGGGTCTTCGGCGAGGCGCGGTTGATCTCGTCGCCCACCACGATGTTGGCGAACACCGGGCCCGGCCGAAACTCGAAGCTCTCGGTCTGCCGGTTGTAGATGGACACGCCGGTGATGTCGCTGGGCAACAGGTCCGGGGTGAACTGGATGCGGCTGACGGTGCAGTCGATCGAGCGCGCGAGGGCCTTGGCCAGCGAGGTCTTGCCCACCCCGGGGACGTCCTCGACCAGCAGGTGGCCCTCGGCGAGCATGGTGACCAGCGCGATCCGGACCACCTCGGGCTTGCCGACGAGGACCTGCTCGACGTTGGCGGCGATGCGCTGGATGGTCCCGTGCACGTGATCGATGCCGGGCGCGGCGGCGACGGGCCCATCGGTCGTTGGTCCGACGGCACCGGTCAGCTGGGTTTTCGGCGTCACGCCACCTCCTGGATTGCGCCCTCCCGGTCATGTCTGGCCCGCAGACCGGGGGTGCCGGGAGGACACCCGGACCGGGCTGGCGGAGCGGGAGGCGGCACTGCCCCCACTTCACCCCACCACCGATGCCCGGCGGCTGCCGAACATCGAACGGACCTGAGCATAACCGCCTGCCCGACTAGTTGATCTACACGCGTGCTGACCGGCGGTTTTCGCGAATTTCCCACTCATCGTGGCTGGTGGACCGGCGGTGGTGCGTGGTGGGGTGGGGGCACAGCGGCGCCCCCGTTTTCCCCCACTCCGCCCCCACGGCGTGCTACCTGCGAAAACAGTCGCGACCTCGCCAGGGTGAAGGGGGCGTTTCGTGTTGACGGTGGAGCGAAGTGGGGTACTGTGGGGCGCGGTGGGGCAAAAGGGGGTCCTGCTGCCTTCGTCGGCAGTTGACTCCGCGTCGGATCGGCGTGGGGACCAGTCGTCGGCAGGGGCGATCCGGGCCGGGGGAGGTGGACCGGGATGTTTCTCGGCACCCATCACCCCAAGCTCGACGACAAGGGGCGCTTGACGCTGCCGGCGAAGTTCCGGGACGCACTGGCTGGGGGTCTGATGGTCACCAAAGGTCAGGACCACTGCCTCTACGTCTTCCCGCGCGACGAGTTCGAGCAGATGGCGCGCAAGGTCGCCGAGGCTCCGTTCACCAACGAGGCGGTTCGCGCCTACCAGCGGTACCTGTTCGCCGGAACCGACGAGCAGCGGCCCGACGGGCAGGGGCGGATCTCCATCGCGCCGGAGCTGCGGCGCTACGCGGAGCTGAACAAGGAGTGCGTGGTCATCGGCGCGATCACCCGCCTGGAGATCTGGGAGGCGGAGAGGTGGCAGAGCTACCTCGACGAGCACGAGGAGGGCTACGCCCAGGCTCGCGAGGAGGTGCTGCCCGGCGTGTTCTGAGCGCGACGGTCGGGTTTCGTGAGGCCTCGGTCCGCTCGGCTTTCGCCTCCTGGTGCATCTTCCCCGGTACCAGGAAGCGACGGGCGGGCGGGGACCTGACGGGATCCGGCGCAAGAGGGGGATCAACGCTGCGACGGTCGGTGCGCACTGCTGAGTGCGCGCCGATCGCTGGTTATGAGCAAGAACGGCACGCGGGAGGGAGGGACCGCAGTGGCCGACAAGCCGCATGAGACGGGCGGTTCCGCCCGCGACAGGCACGTGCCGGTGCTGTTGGAGCGCACGCTGGAGCTGCTCGCGCCTGCGCTGTCCCGGGACGGGGCGGTGGTCGTCGACGCCACGCTGGGCATGGGCGGGCACTCCGAGGCGATGCTCGCCGCGCACCCGGGGTTGACGCTGGTCGGGCTCGACCGCGACCCGGACGCGCTGCGCCTGGCGGGCGAGCGGCTGGCGCCGTACGCCGACCGGATCCACCTAATGCACGCGGTCTACGACGAGTGGGACCGGGTGCTCGACGAGCTCGGACTGTCCGCTGTGGACGCTGCGCTGTTCGACCTGGGCGTGTCCTCGTTGCAGCTGGACGAGGCCGACCGCGGTTTCGCCTACTCGCAGGACGCGCCCCTGGACATGCGGATGGATCCCGGTGCGCCGCGCACCGCCGCCGACGTCCTCAACACCTACGCGCACGAGGACCTGGCGCGGGTGCTGCGGGTCTACGGCGAGGAGAAGTTCGCGGGCAAGATCGCCTCGGCGATCCTGCGCGAGCGCGACAAGGAACCGTTCAGCAACAGCGCACGGCTGGTCGAGCTGCTCTACAACGCGGTCCCGGCCGCCAGCCGGCGCACCGGAGGGCACCCGGCCAAGCGCACCTTCCAGGCGCTGCGCATCGAGGTCAACGCCGAGCTCGACGTGCTGGAGCGGGCGCTGCCCGCGGCTCTGGAGTCGCTGGCCGTGGGCGGTCGGATCGCGGTCATGTCCTACCACTCGCTGGAGGACAAGATCACCAAGCGGGAGCTCGCCGATCGCGTGAAGTCCCGCACCCCGGTCGACCTGCCGGTCGAACTCCCCGGGCACGGGCCGGAATTCCGGCTGCTCACCCGGGGTTCCGAGCAGGCCGGTGAGGACGAGAGAGAAACCAACCCCAGGGCGGCTTCGGTGCGGCTGCGCGCCGCCGAGCGGATCCGCGGGGGCAACGGCGAGGAGGCGACATGACTGCACCTGCACGTGCCAACGCGGCTTCACGGACCGACAGCGCCCAGGCCGAGACCGTCGAGAAGACCCGCACGGCACCTCAGCCGACGGGGCTGAAGCCGCCGCCCAAGAAGGCTGACAAGCGCCGCACCCGCTCGGCCGCCGCCGAGCGCGCCTACGCGCGTCGCGAGGAGCGCCGCGAGCAGTCGGCCCGGCGTCCGCGCCAGGTCCGGCAGGGCATCGAGGAACGACGTCCCGTCGCGGCCATGCCGCGCGCCAAGCAGCTGGTGCACGACCGGGTCTCGACGCTGGCCCGGCTGCCGCTGGTCGTGGTCGTGATGGTCGTGCTGGCCACCGGCCTGGCGGCGACGCTGTGGCTGTCGATCTCGGCGGTCAGCGGCAGCTACCAGCTGCAGGAGGGCGAATCCCGGGTCAACGCGCTCAACGAGCGCAAGGAGCAGCTGCAGCGCGACGTCAGCACGATGGGTTCGACGCCGGAGATCCAGCGCCGCGCCGAGCAGGAGCTCGGCATGGTCAAGGCCCCGGCGCCGGCGCACCTGGTGCCGCAGCCGGACGGTTCGGTCGTGGTCGTCGGTGAGCCGGAGAAGGCCACCGCACCGCCGCCGCCCGCCCCGCCCGCGCCGCCGGCCGCGCAGGGTCAGGCGGTCGTGCCCGGTCAGCCGGTTCCGCCGGCGGCCCCGCAGACCGCGCCGCAGAACGACCCGGCCCAAGCGCAGGCGATGGGGCGCTGATGCCGCGCAGGCCCCAAGCACGAGGTCGCACCGCCCGCACCAACGTCGCCGGAAGCAACCGGCGGTTGTTGGTCGGGCGGTTGCTCATGGTGATCGCGTTGCTGGTCACCGGGGCCAAGCTGGTCCAGGTGCAGGGCGTGGAAGCCGGTGAGCTGTCCAGCCAGGCCGAGAAGCAGCGGATCACCAAGGACGCGATCCCCGCCGAACGCGGGTCCATCGTGGACCGCAACTCCAACGTGCTCGCCTTCTCCAGCGAAGCGCGCCAGCTCTACGCCAACCCGCGCCAGCTCACGCAGGCTTTCGACGAGCAGCACGCCAAGGATCCGAGCAAGCCGACCTCGGTGCAGCACAAGCAGGACATCGCCCGGTTCATCGCCAAGACGTTGCCCGGCCAGATCACCGAGCAGGAGGTGCTGGACGCGCTGTTCAAGGACGCCGCGTTCACCTACTTCGGCCCCGAGATCGATCCCAGCCAAGCCAACCTGATCACCGAGAAGTACCCGCACATCGGCGCCGAGTACCGCGCCACCCGCGAGTACCCGGCGGGCAACCTGGCGGCCAACGTCATAGGCGCGGCGAACTGGCGGATGGACGAGCGCAAGGTCCAGGGCCAGATCGGCCTGGAACTGGCGATGAACAAGGTCCTCGCCGGTCGCAACGGCACCAAGGTCTCCGACACCGCGATGGGGTCGAGCCTGGTCATCCCCGGCACCGAGCGAGAGCTGGAACCGGCCACCCCCGGTTCGGACGTGCAGTTGACGCTGGACTCCGACCTGCAGCACATGGTGCAGCAGGCGGTCTCCGACTACGCCGTCCGCGCGGGTGCCAAGAGCGCGAGCGCGGTGGTCCTCGACGCCAAGACCGGTGAGGTCTACGCGCTGGCCAACGACAAGACCTTCGACCCGCGCGGCCCGTGGGTCGGCAACCTCGGCAACCCGGCGGTCACCACGCCCTTCGAGCCCGGCTCGGTCAACAAGCTGATCACCGCGGCGGGCGCGATCGAGCAGGGCGTGGTCAAGCCCGAGACGGTGCTGCAGGTGCCGGGCAGCATCGAGGTCGCCGACCGCACGGTGGGTGACGCGTGGGAGCACGGCACCATCGGGCTGACCTTCGCCGGCGTGCTCGGCAAGTCCTCCAACGTGGGGACGCTGATGGTCGCCCAGCAGCTCGGCGAGCAGCGGTGGTACGACCTGGCCAAGGCGTTCGGGCTCGGCAAGCTGACCGGCATCGGCCTGCCCGGCGAGAGCGGGGGCAGCCTGCTCCCGCGCGAGAAGTGGTCGGGCTCGACCTTCGCGAACCTGCCCATCGGGCAGGGGCTCTCGATGACCGTGCTGCAGATGGCGGGCATGTACCAGGCGATCGCCAACGACGGCGTCCGCATGCCGCCGCGCATCATCGAGGCCGAGATCGGTCCGGACGGAACGAGGATCGAACGGCCGCGTCCGGAACCGGTCCGGGTCGTGAGCCCGCAGACCGCGCACACCGTCAAGGACATGCTGCGCTCGGTGGTGCAGAACGGTCCTGGCAGCGCCGACGACGGCACCGGCCCCGCCGCCGCGATGCCGGGCTACCAGGTGTCGGGCAAGACCGGTACGGCGCAGCAGATCGATCCCGCGTGCCGCTGCTACAGCCAGTCCAAGTACTGGATCACGTTCGCAGGCATGGTTCCGGCGGACGATCCGCGGTTCGTGGTCGGTCTGATGCTCGACGCCCCGTCCGGTTCCCGCGAATCCAGCTCGGCGGCACCGCTGTTCAACACCATCGCCAGTTCCCTCACCCAGCGCTACCAGATCCCGCTGTCCAAGGAGCAGGCCCCGATGCAGACGCTCCAGCTCCCTGAGTGAACCTCCAACCGGCTCTCCCCCTTCGGGGAGGGCGGTTCGGTGGTGTGGTGTGTTGGCAGGGGGCAGTTTTGGTCCGAACCGACACATGATCATGTCTGCTGTGCACGGTCAGTTCGGACCAGAACCGCCCACCGCGGGTCAGTTCGGCTCGAGGTTCTTCGGGCTTCGGGCGTTCTGCGGGGTCGTGGACCTCGTCGTGGTGGGGTCTTCGGACTTGGTGAGGGTGAGGAAGAGGGCTGCTGCGGCGAAACCGCAGAGGGCGAGGAGGTAGAGGCCTGCCGCGTCGGAGTCGAGGGTGGATTCGACCCAGGTCTTGGCGACCGGGGCGACGAAGCCGCCCAGGTTGCCCAGCGAGTTGATGAGGCCGATGCCGGCCGCCGCGGCGGTTCCCGTCAGGTAGGCGGCCGGGAAGGTCCAGAAGACCGGCTGAACTGTGATGTAGCCGGCCGCGGCCACCGACAGGCCCGCGATGGCCAGGACCGGGTTGCTGAAGGCCGCGGAGGCCGCGATGCCGACCGAGCCGACGGCGACGCAGGCGGCCGCGACGAAGCGCTTCTTCGGCTGGGCCAGGCGGTCCGCGGCCGTGTTGACCACGATGTTGACCACCAGCGCCACGGTCCACGGGATCGCCGTGACCAGCCCGACCAGCAGTCCGACCTCGCTGCCCACGGCTTCGGACACCTGCGTCGGCAGGTAGAAGGTCATGCCGTAGACGCTGCACTGGATCAGGAAGTAGATCAGGCAGAAGTACAGCACCCGGAGGTCCACCAGGGCCGAGAGCAGCCGGTGCGGTCCTCGCTTCGCCTCGTCCTCGGCGTCCAGCGCGGCTTGCAGGGTGGTGCGCTGCTCCTCGGTGAGCCACTTGGCGTGGGCGGGGGAGTCGTCGAGGTAGAAGAACGCCCACACGCCCACGACGCAGGCGATCAGGCCCTCGACGGCGAACATCCACTGCCAGCCCAGGAACCCGGCCGCGCCGTCGAGCTCCAGCAGTGCGCCCGACAGCGGTGCGCCGAGCACGGAGGCCAGCGGGATGCCGAAGTAGAACAGCGCGTTGCAGCGGGCGCGGTAGGCGTGCGGAACCCAGTAGGTGATGTAGAGGATCACGCCAGGGAAGAACCCGGCTTCGGCCACGCCGAGCAGGAAGCGCAGCAGGTAGAACAGGAACTCGCTGTTGACCAGCGACATCGCCGCCGAGATGAGTCCCCAGGTGACCATGATCCGGCACATCCACCAGCGGGCACCCACCCGCGTCATGATCAGGTTGCTGGGGACTTCGAACAGCGCGTAGCCGATGAAGAACAGGCCCGCGCCGAGCGCGTACGCGGCCTCGGAGATGCCGGCGTGCGCCTGGAACTCCTCCTTGGCGAAGCCGATGTTGACGCGGTCCAGGAACGCGATGACGTACATCAGGAACAGGAACGGGATCAGTCGGACCATGACTCGCCGTACCGCTGCGCGCAGCGCCGGGGCGTCGGATCGCACCGTGCCTCCTCGTCGAGGTTCGGTATGTCGAACGTTGTTCGTGATTTGGATCACGAGCGTAGGAGCGCCGCTCGGCGGCGTCAACGGTCCCGTTCGAAATGGCAACCACTGTTCGGTATTGCGGATGGGCTATTGCGCGCTGCCGCACGAGCTGGTTACGTCCCTTCCATCCGCTGGAAACCACAGCTCGGGAGGACGCGATGAGCACGCCGCGGCGCAGCGCCAGCTGGTTCGGGGCCTACGGGCGAGCAGGCATGACCGCTCGTTCCTGGGTGAAGAACCAGGGCTACAGCGACGAGGTGTTCGACGGGCGGCCGGTCATCGGCATCGGCACGACCTGGTCGGAGCTGGCCCCGTGCAACGCCCACCAGCAGCGCATCGCCGAATCGGTGAAGCGCGGGGTGTGGCAGGCGGGTGGATTCCCCCTGGAATTCCCCAACATGGCGCTCGGCGAGACGCTGATGCGGCCGACCACCATGCTCTACCGCAACCTGCTGGCCATGCAGGCCGAGGAGACCATCCGCGCCAACCCGCTCGACGGCCTGGTGCTGCTGTCCGGTTGCGACAAGACCACTCCGGGGCTGCTGATGGCGGCCTCCAGCGTCGACCTGCCCGCCGTGATGCTCACCGGCGGACCGATGCTCAACGGCAAGTACCGGGGAACCGACATCGGCTCCGGCACCGCCGTGTGGCAGGCCGAGGCCGACCTGGTCGCGGGTCGCATCGACCAGGAGGAGTGCTACTTCATCGAGGGCTGCATGTCCCGCTCCAACGGGCACTGCATGACGATGGGCACCGCCTCGACCATGGCCTGCGTCGTCGAGGCGCTGGGCATGCAGCTGCCCTACGCCGCGTCCTGGCCCGCCGTGGACGCCCGCCGCTACGCCACCGCCCAGCAGACCGGGCAGCGGATCGTGGAGATGGTTTCCGAGGACCTCAAGCCCTCCGACATCCTCACCCGCGAGGCGTTCCGCAACGCCATCCGCGCCAACGCCGCCATCGGCGGCTCCACCAACGCCGTGGTGCACCTGATCGCGATCGCCAAGCGGGTCGGCGTGGAGCTCACCGTCGACGACTTCGACCTCGACACCCGCGAGGTGCCGACGCTGGTGAACCTGCAGCCCAGCGGCAAGTTCCTGATGGAGGACTTCTGCTACGCGGGCGGGCTGCCCGCCGTCCTCAAGGAGCTCGGCGGACTGGTGGATCGCGAGGCGATCACCGTCAACGGCAAGACGATGGGCGAGAACATCGCCGACGCCGAGGTGCACAACCGCGAGGTCATCACCTCCTTCGACGAGCCGTTCCAGGCCGTGGGCACCGGCACCGCGGTGCTGCGCGGATCGCTCGCGCCCGGTGGTGCCGTGATCAAGCAGTCCGCAGCCTCGCCCCGGCTGCTGGTGCACCGGGGCACGGCGATGGTGTTCGAGGACGTCGACGAGTACTACGCGGTGTGCAAGGACGACGATCTCGACGTCGACGAGAACACCGTGCTGGTGGTCCGCAACGCCGGGCCGAAGGGCTACCCGGGGATGCCCGAGGTCGCCAACGTCCCGGTGCCGAAGAAGGTGCAGGACGCCGGGTTCGACGACATCGTCCGCATCTCCGACGGCCGGATGAGCGGTACCGCCTACGGCACCGTCGTCCTGCACGTCACGCCCGAGGCCGCGGCCGGAGGACCGCTGGCCTTCGTCCGCACCGGCGACACCATCAGCATCGACGTGCCCAACCGGCGGCTGGACCTGGAGATCCCGGACGAGGAGCTCCAGCGCCGCCAGGCCGAGTGGAAGGACCCGGACAACCCCTACGAGCGCGGTTGGCAGCGGCTCTACTACGACCACGTCCTGCAGGCGTCCGACGGTGCCGACCTGGACTTCCTCGTCGGCAAGTCCGGCAGCTACGTCCCCCGCGACGGCCACTGACCGAGCGACGAACCGCGCTGAGCGACCTACCCGGACGCTCAGCGCGGTCAGGCGCGTGGCGTTCGAATTTCGCGCGAATTTCGAGTCCGAACTTCAGCCCCCGAATTTCGGGCGAAGTTCAAATCCTCCGGTCGCCCGGACGTCCGCGCGAAGTCCCAGCGCGCCTCCGTCTCGGCGGGAAGTGCGTGGTCAGGAGGGGTGCCTTACGAATTTCGCGCGAAATTTGAGTCGGAACTTCGGCGTTCGAATTTCGCGCGAAATTCGAAGGGGCTGGTGGTGTCAGAGGCCGGCGGGGACCTGCGGGTCGCTCCAGCCGAGGTAGTCGCTGAAGTAGGAGGTGCTGTCGGCGTGGCCGATGGCGCCGTTGACGCTGCTGCTGTGGAAGCCGCCGTTGCCGTCGGCGATGCCGACGTGGCCGTACTCGCTGATGTTCCAGTAGACGAAGGCGCCGGCCGGGGGAGTGGAGCCGTCGGTGTGGGCCTTGCCCGCGGCGACCGCGCCGTTCCAGTGGTCGATGGCGGAGGGCCAGACGCCGGTGACGCCCCAGGCGTTCTCGGCGGCCATCTCGCACATGCCCTCGTAGGAGGTGTCTCCCGCGTGGGCCTCGTACCACTCGACGGCGCCCTGGGCGGTGCCGTCGCCGGCGTCGAGCGGGGTGACGGCGGCCGGTGCGGTGGCGGCGGGTTCGGCGGTCGGCGCGGGCGCGGCCGACGCGCTCTGGGCGGTCAGCGGAGCGAGGAGCAGTGCGGCGGCGAGACCGGTGGCGGCCACGCGGCCGGGACGATGGTTTCTCACGACTTCCTCCAGAGACTGGTGAATCTCCAACGGGCATCGGAACGTTATAGGTCCGGAATGTCGTGAGCCAGGGGTGCGTCCACTTCTCGCCACGGCGCCTGCCGAGCCTGAAAGCGGACAACCTGCCCGGCGTCCGTCACGCTTCGGAACGGGCGTGCACGGGGCGTCGAAACGCGCGTCCCGAACCGCGCAGCGCCCGGAGCGCCACTGCTCGGTTCAGCGCAACGGTCGTGCCGCCGAACGGGTGGGCGACCATGGAGATGCGGCCGACAGTGCTACCGGTAGCCTTGCGCGACGTGCCTTCCGCGGTCGCGACTGCCCCGCCTCGACCCACCCGCGTCGAGCCGGTGCAGATCAACAAGCTCGCCGATGAAATCGGCGCGCGCGTGGTGCGCGTACCTGGTCATCCCGCCTTCGAAACGGCGGTCACCGGTGCCACACTCCGCGCTCAACACGTGCGTCCCGGCGACCTCTTCGCCGCCCTACCCGGCATCCGCGTGCACGGCGCCGACTTCGCCGAGCAGGCGCTCGACGCGGGCGCGCACGCGGTGCTCACCGACGCCGACGGAATCCTCCGCGCGAACCTGACCGAGCATCCCGCGGTCCGCGCGGGCCGCGTGGTGCTGCTGGAGCACGACGACCCGCGCGGCGTCCTGGGCAGGGCGTCGGCGCTGATCTACGGGGACCCGTCCAGCAAGCTGAAGATCCTCGGCGTCACCGGCACCTCCGGCAAGACGACCACCAGCTACCTGCTGGAATCCGCGCTCAACGCCGCCGGCCTCACCACCGGCCAGATCGGCACGGTGGAGACCCGGATCGCCGGTGAGCGCCTGGACAGCGCGTTCACCACGCCCGAGGCCCCCGACCTGCAGGCGCTGCTGGCGGTGATGGTCGAGCACGACGTGACCACGGTCGCCATGGAGGTCTCCAGCCACGCGCTGGCCATGGGCCGCGTGTCGGGCACCCGCTTCGCCGTCGGGGCCTTCAGCAACCTCTCCCAGGACCACCTGGACTTCCACCGCGACCTGGAGGACTACTTCCAGGCCAAGGCGCTGCTGTTCGACGGGCGCGCCGAGCGCGAGGTGGTCTGCGTGGACGGCGACTGGGGTCGCAGGCTGGTCACCGCCGGCACGGTCACCGTCTCCACCGAGAGCACCGGCGCCGACTGGACCGCCACCGACGTCACCGCCTACCCGACCGGTGAGCAGACCTTCACCGCGCACGGTCCCGGCGGCATCGAGATGCCGATCCGGCTGCGCCTTCCCGGCCCGTTCAACGTCGCGAACGCGCTGCTGGCGATCGGTGTGCTGCACGCCGCCGACGTCCCGCTGGTCGCGATCGAGAAGGGCCTCGCCGAGGTCGACGTGCCCGGTCGGATGGAGCGTGTCGCGCTGGGGCAGGACTTCACCGCTGTGGTGGACTACTCGCACAAACCTGGTGCGGTTTCGGCCGTGCTGGACGCCGCGCGAGCGCAGGTCGACGGCGACGTCGTCGTCGTGCTCGGCTGCGGAGGTGACCGGGACACCGCCAAGCGCCCGCTGATGGGCGAGGCCGCCGCACGGCGGTCGGAACTGCTGATCGTCACCGACGACAATCCGCGGAGCGAGGACCCGGCCGACATCCGGGCCGCGATGCTGGCGGGGGCCCAGGAGGTGCCCACCGGCGAGCGTGGTGAGGTGATCGAGATCGGCGACCGCCGAGCGGCCATCATCGCGGCGGTCGAACGTGCCAAGCCCGGCGACATCGTGGTCGTCGCGGGCAAGGGCCACGAGACAGGACAGGATGTGGCGGGCGTGGTGCACCCCTTCTCGGACCGGGAGGAGCTGGCCGCCGCGCTGCGCCATAGGCTTGGCCACAACGAAGAAACCCAAGATCGTCGGGGGCGGGACACGACAGCGGGCGCGTGAGCGCCGAAACGCTGGCGAAGCAGCAGATCAGGAGGCCGGGTGACAACCCGGCCTGCCGGACGCGGATGTCCCGCAAGAACACCGAGGAGGCAGGTTGATCCGGCTCAGCCTTGCTGACATCGCTTCGGCGGTGGACGGCAGGCTTCACCGTGCGGAAGGTTCGGAGATCGTCAGCGCCGGGGTCGAGTTCGACTCGCGCAAGATCACCGACGGCGGGCTTTTCGTGGCCGTGCCGGGAGAACGCGTCGACGGGCACGACTTCGCCGCGCAGTCCATCACCGACGGCGCGACCGGCGTGCTCGCCGCGCGCGAGGTGGACGCCCCCGCAGTGCTGGTGCCGACGGTGCCGGTCGAGGAGCGCTCCAGCGCCATGGCGCTGGCCGGCGACACCGACGGCACCGGAGCGGCCGTGCTGGCCGGGCTGGCGAAGCTGGCCCGCCACGTCGTGGACCGGCTGCCGGAGCTCGCCGTCGTCGGCGTGACCGGCTCGTCCGGCAAGACGTCCACCAAGGACCTGATCGCGCAGCTGCTGGCCCCGATGGGGCCGACGGTCGCGCCGCCCGGCTCGTTCAACAACGAGCTCGGCCACCCGTGGACGGTGCTGCGCGCCGACGAGCAGACCCGGCACCTCGTGCTGGAGCTGTCGGCTCGCGGTGTCGGCCACATCGCGAGCCTCTGCGAGGTCGCCCCGCCGCGCATCGGCGTGGTCCTCAACGTCGGTCACGCCCACCTGGGCGAGTTCGGCTCGCAGGAGGCGGTCGCGCAGGCCAAGGGCGAGCTCGTGGAGTCGCTGCCCGCCGACGGAGTCGCGGTGCTCAACGCCGACGACCCGCTGGTGGCGGCGATGGCCGAGCGCACCCGGGCGCGGGTGGTCTTCGTAGGCGAGTCCCCGAAAGCCCACGTGCGCGCCGAGGACGTCGAGGTCGACGAGCTCGCGCGGCCGACGTTCACGCTGGTCACCGGAGAGGGAACCCCGGCCGGGCGGACCACGGCGCGCGTGACGCTGCCGCTGTTCGGCGAGCACCACGTCGGCAACGCCCTGTCGGCCGCGGCCGTGGCGCTTGAGCTGGGCGCGACGCTGCCGCAGGTCGCCGAACGGCTGGGCTCCATCCAGCGGGTCTCCGCGCGACGCATGGAGGTCGCCGAGACCCCGAACGGCGTCACCGTGGTCAACGACGCCTACAACGCCAACCCCGAGTCGGTGCGCGCCGCGCTGAAGACGCTGGCCGCGATGACCAGGGGCCGCCCCGCGCGGGCGTGGGCCGTGCTCGGGCCGATGGCCGAGCTCGGCGACGCCGACGTGGAGGCGCATGACGAGATCGGGCGGCTGGCCGTCCGGCTGAACATCGACCGGCTCGTGGTGGTCGGCGAACAGGCCCAGGCGATGCACCAGGCCGCATCGCTGGAAGGGTCGTGGGGAGAGGAATCGGTGCTCGTTGCGGACATCGACGAGGCCGTCGCGCTGCTGCGCGCCGAGCTGCGTCCGGGTGATGTGGTCTTGACCAAGGCGTCCAACTCGGCCGGGCTGTGGCGAGTCGCGGAAGCCTTGTTCGCCGATGGCGGTAATGGAGAGCAGCAGCAGTGAAGCCGATTCTGATTTCCGCCGCGGTGGCGCTGGTGGTCTCGATCCTGTTCACGCCCTACCTGATCCGGGTGTTCTCCCGGCAGGGCTTCGGTCAGGAGATCCGCGAAGAGGTGCAGGGCCAGCACGCCGCCAAGCGCGGCACGCCGACGATGGGCGGCATGGCCATCCTGGTCGCGATGTGGTGCGGCTACCTGGTCACCCACCTGGTGATGGGCGAGCCGCCCACCGCCACCGGGCTGCTGGTGCTGGGGCTGACCACGGCGCTGGGCATCGTCGGGTTCCTCGACGACTTCATCAAGATCCGCAAGCAGCGCAACCTGGGTCTGAACAAGACCGCGAAGCTGGTCGGCCAGCTGGTCGCCTCGGTGCTTTTCGCGATCCTGGCGATCCAGTTCCCGAACCAGAACGACGTCACCCCGGCGTCGGTGGACCTGTCGTTCCTGCGGGACATCACGGTGATCTCGTTCGGCGCGGTCGGGTTCGTGATCTTCGCCTACATCGCGATCAGCGGCTGGTCCAACGCGGTCAACTTCACCGACGGCATGGACGGCCTTGCCGGCGGCACGGCGGCGATGGTGCTGGCGACCTACGTGCTCATCGCGTTCTGGCAGCTGCGCAACGACTGCTTCGGCGCCGGCCCGGCCCCGGGCTGCTACACGGTGCGCGACCCGCTGGACATCGCGGTGGTCGCGGCGGCGGCGATGGCCGCCTGCGTCGGGTTCCTGTGGTGGAACGCCGCGCCCGCGAAGATCTTCATGGGTGACACCGGCTCGCTGGCGCTGGGCGGTCTGCTGGCGGGCCTGTCGATGGCGACCCGCACCGAACTGCTGATGATCATCATCGGTGGCGTGTTCGTCGTCGAGGCGCTGTCGGTGGTGCTGCAGATCGTGGTGTTCCGCACGACTCGCCGCCGCCTGTTCCGGATGGCCCCGTTCCACCACCACTTCGAGCTGGCGGGCTGGGCCGAGACCACGGTCATCATCCGGTTCTGGGTGCTGGCGGGCATCAGCTGCATGTTCGGCGTGGGGCTCTTCTACGCCGACTGGCTGGCGCTGGCGCGGTAGGGATCTCCGCGTGGCGGAAACCTGAGGGCTCCGCGGACCGCGGGCGCCGCTGTCCCACGCACGGCGGAGTGGCCGTCCTCGCCACGAAGCCGCTCAGGACCCGCGGCGGTGCCGGTGCCTAGGGTGGGCTGAGCGGCTTCGCCGCTCGAAGACGATGAATCGCACGACGACGAGGCAGGGAGGCGGGCCGTGAGCCGGTACCGAGGGTTGCGGGTGCTGGTCGCCGGTGCCGGGGTGTCCGGGCGGTCGGCGGCGGAGGCGCTGCTGGCGGCGGGTGCCGAGGTGACGGTCACCGACGGTTCGGCGGACCGGCTCGCCGCGCTCGCCTCGCTGGAATCCCAGGGCGCGCGGCTCGTTCCCGGGCTCAACACCCCGCCGGAGGGAACCGACCTGGTGGTCACCAGCCCCGGCTGGCGGCCCGACGCACCGCTGCCCGCCGCGGCCGCCGCCGGCGGGATCGAGGTGATCGGTGAGGTCGAGCTCGCCTGGTGGCTGGACCAGGAGCGGCCCGAGGGCCCCGCGACGTGGCTCGCGGTGACCGGCACGAACGGCAAGACGACCACGGTGAGCATGCTGGAGTCGATCCTGCGCGCCGCCGGTGCCGACGTCGTGGCCTGCGGGAACGTCGGGCTGCCCGTGGTGGACGCGGTCCGCGCTGGGCACCGGGTGCTGGCGGTGGAGCTCTCCAGCTTCCAGCTGCACTGGCAGCGGGCGCTGCGCCCGAAGGCCGGTGCGGTGCTCAACCTCGCCGACGACCACCTCGACTGGCACGGCTCGCTGGAGTCCTACGGCGAGGCGAAGGCGAAGGTGTTCGCGGGCAACGACGTCGCGGTGTTCAACGCCGACGACGAGTGGTCCCCCCGGCTCGTCGAGGCCGCCGGGGGACGGCGCGTGTCGTTCACCCTCGGTGTCCCGCAGGCCGGTCAGCTCGGCGTCGACGAGGACCGGCTGGTCGACCGCGCTTTCGGTGATGACGTGGAACTCGCCCGGCTGTCCGAGGTCCGCCCGGCGGGCCCGCACAACGTGGCGAACGCGCTGGCCGCGGCGGCGCTGGCCCGCGCGCACGGCGTCGAACCGGCGGCCGTCGCGGCGGGCCTGCGCGACTTCGAGCCCGGAGCGCACCGCTCGGTGCTCATCGCCGAAGCCGACGGTGTGTCCTATGTGGACGACTCCAAGGCCACCAACCCGCACGCCGCCGACGCCGCCCTGCGCGCCCACGACTCCGTCGTGTGGATCGCGGGTGGCCTGCTCAAGGGCGCCGACGTCGACGAGCTGGTCCGCGCCAACGCCGGACGGCTCGCGACCGCGGTGCTGATCGGCCGGGACCAGGGCGAGTTCTCCGCCGCACTCGGCCGACACGCCCCGGATGTGCCCGTGCACGAGGTCGCATCGGGGGACGATGCGGGCATGCTCGAAGCGGTTCGCCTGGCGCACGACAGCGCGCGGCCCGGCTCGGTGGTGCTGCTCGCCCCCGCGGCAGCGTCGATGGACATGTTCACCGACTACGCCCACCGCGGCAGGGCTTTCGCCGACGCGGTGCGCGACGTGCTGTCCGAAACCCCGGCGGCGACGACGCGCGGTGGGTGATCCGGTGACCACCGCTGCGACGAAGGGCGCTGCCGCGCGAGATCCACGCAGGCGAGCCGGGGTGACGGTGCTGTCCACGCTGACCGCCTGGCTGACCCGCCCGCTGGCCTCGTTCCACCTGCTGCTGGCCGTCTTCGGCCTGCTCACGGTGTTCGGCCTGGTGATGGTGCTCTCGGCGTCCAGCGTCGACTCGTTCAACCGGGACGGCTCGTCCTACAGCGTGTTCGTCAAGCAGGTCATGTACTGCGGCGCGGGGCTCGTGCTGTTCTACGTCGCGCTACGCGCCCCGGTGCGCCTGCTGCGCCGCTACAGCCTCGGCATCCTGGCCTTCTGCCTCGGACTCCTGGTGCTCGTGCTGATCCCCGGCGTGGGCACCGAGCTCAACGGCGCCCGGAGCTGGTTCTTCGTCGCCGGCGTGTCGTTCCAGCCCGTCGAGTTCGCCAAGATCGCCTTCGCGCTGTGGGGCGGGCACGTGCTGGTCACCAAGCGCGGCCTGATGACCCAGTACCGCCACCTGCTGGTCCCCGTGGTGCCCGCCGCGCTGCTGATGTTCACGCTCGTGATGATGCAGCCCGACCTCGGCTCGACGATCACGCTGTTCGTCGTGCTGCTGGCGCTGCTGTGGTTCGCCGGAGCGCCGCTGCGCCTGTTCCTCGTGATGGCGCTGGGCGCGGTCACCGGCGGCATCGTGCTGGCGATGATCGCCGAATACCGGATGGCGCGGCTGACGTCCTTCCTCGACCCGGCATCGGACCCCTCCGGCAACGGCTACCAGGCCATGCAGGCGCTGTTCGCGCTGGCCGATGGCGGACTGGTGGGCCGCGGCCTCGGCCAGGGCTGGTCGAAGTGGCAGTACCTGCCCAACGTGCACAACGACTACATCTTCGCGGTCATCGGCGAGGAGCTCGGGTTCATCGGCTGCGCCATAGTGCTGATGCTGTACGCCACCACGGCCTACGTGGGCATGCGCATCGCCTTCCGCAACACCGACCCCTTCATCCGGCTGGTCGCGGCGACCCTGACCACCTGGCTGGTCGGCCAGGCCGTGATCAACATCGGCTACGTGGTCGGCCTGCTGCCCACCACCGGCCTGCCGCTGCCGCTGATCTCCTCGGGCGGGTCCTCGGTGGTGACCAGCATGCTGGTGTTCGGCCTGCTCGCGAACTTCGCCCGGCACGAACCCGAAGCCATCGCCGCGCTACGGTCTCTGGGACCGGGACGGGTCGGCAAGCTGCTGCGACTGCCCACCCCGGCGCCCTACCGCCCGCCGGCGAGGCGGAAGACTTCCCGGCCCGTTCCCCGGACCCGGCCCGGCGCCAAGAGCTCCGGCGCGTCCGGAACGCGCCGGAGCGGAGCAGAACCCCGCGCACGAGGTGCGCGCAGCGGGCCCGGCTCCCGGGCTCAGACACGAGGAGGACACCGTTGAGCGGGGACGAGACGGTCCGCATCCAGCACCTGGGCGGACCGCAGGGCGCTGCGATGGGCATGCGCCGGCTGTCGGTGGTGGTCGCCGGAGGCGGCACTGCGGGGCACATCGAACCGGCCCTGGCGCTGGCCGACGCGGTACGACGCATCCGCCCCGACGCCCAGATCACCGCGTTGGGCACCGAACGAGGACTGGAGAACCGGCTGGTCCCGGCTCGCGGATATCCGCTGGAGCTGATCCCGCCGGTGCCCATGCCCCGCAAGCCCAACGCCGACCTGCTCAAGCTGCCGCTGAAGGTGCGCGAATCGGTGCACCAGACCCGCGACGTGCTCGACAAGGTCGGCGCTCACGTCGTCGTCGGCTTCGGCGGCTACGTCTCGCTGCCCGCCTACCTGGCCGCCCGCGGCCGGGTGCCGATCGTGGTGCACGAGGCCAACGCCCGCGCCGGACTCGCCAACAAGGTCGGCGCCAAGCTCGCCGCCCGGGTGCTGGCGGCGACGCCGGACAGCGGCCTGCCCGGTGCCCAGGCCATCGGCATCCCGCTGCGCGAATCGATCACCCGGCTGGACCGCTGGAAGCTGCGGATGCAGGCCCGCCAGCACTTCGGGCTGCACCCGCACGCCCCGACGATCCTGGTCTTCGGCGGTTCGCAGGGCGCGCAGACGCTCAACACCGCCTTCTCCGGTGCCGCGCAGGCGCTCGGCCGCGCCGGCATCGGCGTGCTGCACGCGCACGGACCCAAGAACAGCGTCGCCATCCAGCAGGTCATGGGCGCGCCGATCTACCGGACCGTGCCGTACCTGGAGAAGATGGACCTCGCCTACGCCGCCGCCGACCTGGTCGTGTGCCGGTCCGGTGCGATGACCGTCGCCGAGGTCTCGGCCGTCGGCCTGCCCGCCGTGTTCGTGCCGCTGCCGCACGGCAACGGTGAACAGGCGCTCAACGCTCAGCCGGTGGTCAGCGCCGGGGGAGCCCGGCTGGTCGCCGACGCAGAGCTGACGCCGCAGCGGGTCATCGACGAGATCATCCCGATGGCGCTGGACGCGCAGCGCCTGCAGATGATGAGCCAGGCCACCATGGGCAGCGGCCACCGCGAGGCCGACCAGGTGCTCGCCCGCATCGTGATGGAGGTGGCGGGTCAATGACCGCCGACATGGACCGACTGCTCGATCGGGTTCACCTGGTGGGCATCGGTGGGGCCGGGATGAGCGGCATCGCCCGCATCCTGCTCGCCCGCGGCCGCCAGGTCTCCGGCTCGGACGCGCGCGACTCGCGCACCGTCATGGCGCTGCGCGCCCAGGGCGCGAGCATCGGGATCGGGCACCACGCCGAGAACCTCGACCTGCTCGACCAGGAGCCGACGGCCGTGGTGGTCTCCACCGCGATCCGCCCGGACAACGCCGAGCTGGTCGCCGCGCAGGAACGCGGCATCACCGTGCTGCGGCGGGCCGAAGCGCTGGCCGGGCTGATGTCCGACCACCGCGTCGCCTGCGTCGCGGGCACGCACGGCAAGACCTCGACCACCTCGATGCTCACCGTGGCGTTGCAGCACTGCCGGATCGACCCGTCGTTCGCCATCGGCGGCGACCTCAACGAGTCCGGCGCCAACGCCCACCACGGCGACGGCGGGGTCTTCGTCGCCGAGGCCGACGAGAGCGACGGATCGTTCCTGGTGTTCGCGCCGTCGGTGGCGGTGGTGACCAACGTCGAACCCGACCACCTGGACCACCACGGCACCGCCGAGGCCTACACCAAGGTCTTCGAGGACTTCATCGGCCGCATCGAACCGGGCGGCGTGCTCATCGCCTGCTCCGACGACCCCGGCGCGGAAGCCCTTGCGGTGCAGGCGGAATCCGCCGGCGTGCGGGTCCGCCGCTACGGCGCGAACGCGACCGCCGGCGGCGACGCCCGGCTGGCCGGCTACCGCGCCACCCAGGGCATCGGCGTGGTGTCGGTGGAGCTGGTGGGCGTGTCCGGCGAGCTGGTCGACGTGCAGGTCGCCGTCCCCGGCGAGCACATGGCGGGCAACGCCGTCGCGGCCCTGCTGGCCGGTCTGGAGCTCGGCGCCCCGCTGGAGGGGATGCTGGAAGGTCTGGCCGCGTTCGGCGGTGTGCGGCGCCGCTTCGAGTTCAAGGGCCGGGTCAACGGCATTCGCGTCTACGACGACTACGCGCACCACCCGACCGAGGTCGCCGCACAGCTGCGCGCGGCCCGCCCGGTCGTCGGTGCGGGCCGGTTGATCGTGGTGTTCCAGCCGCACCTGTTCTCCCGGACCGCGACGTTCGCCGCCGAGTTCGCCGAGGCCCTGGGCATGGCCGACGAGGTCGTCGTGCTCGACGTCTACGGCGCGCGGGAGGACCCGCAGCCGGGCGTGACCGGCAAGCTGATCTCCGACGCGATCCCGCTGTCCGCCGAGAACGTGCACTTCGAGCCGTCCTTCACCGACGCGGGCCCGCGCGTCGCGGGCCTGGTGCGTCCCGGCGACCTGGTGCTGACCATGGGTGCGGGTGACGTGACGATGCTCGGTCCGGAGATCCTCGGCGAGCTCGACCGGGCCCTCGCTTCCGGCGGCAACGGCAACGGGGAGGACCACGGGTGACGGACCGGAGCGCGGCGGAGCGAGCGCGGCGCCGTCCGGTGCGCCGGAGCGCGCCGCCCGCTCCGGCCTGGCGGCGCTTCCTGCTGCCGGGCGTGCTGGCGGTGGCGACCATCGGTTTCCTGGTCGTCTACTTCTCGCCGCTGCTGGGCGTGCGCGCGGTGCGCGTGGAGGGCAACGAGGGTCTGCCCTCCGACGCGGTGGTCCAGGCCGCCGGGGTCGCCGAGGGCACGCCGATGCTGCGGGTGGATCCGGGGCAGATCCGGGAGCACCTGCGCGGCTTGCCGAAGGTCGCCGACGCGACGGCGGTGCTGGACTGGCCGTCGACCGTGATCATCCAGGTCACCGAGCGGACCCCGGCGGCGTACTTCCGCGCCACCGACGGGATCCGGGTGCTCGACCTGGCAGGGGTGCCGTTCGAGACGGTCGCCCAACCGCCCGCCGGTGTGCCGGAACTGCGCGCGCCGAAGGCCGCCGCCGACGACCCCACCACCCGAGCCGCGCTGTCGGTGCTGGTGGCACTGCCGGTCCCGGTGCGGGGCGAGGTGACCGCGGTGGTGGCGGGCAGCCCGAGCGACGTGCGGCTGGAGCTCACCGGCGGTCGCACCGTCGACTGGGGTTCGTTGAAGGACACCCAGCGCAAGGCGCTGATCCTGACGCCGCTGCTGACCCGCCCCGGCAAGGTCTACGACGTTACGACACCCGCGCTGCCCACGGTCGCCTGAACGGCCGTCAACGAACGGCACCGGATCAAGATCGTTTCCGTCGCGCTAACGTGGCGGCGTGTTCAGGGTGAGTGGTGAAGCGCCGGAGGCGGTCTTCTCCGGGGGATCCGGTGCGGCGGAACGGACCCGCCGATTACGACCCGTCCCACCGCCACCCGCGCCCAGAGCACCCGCGATCGACCTCGCCGAGGCCGAGGAGTTCCTGCGGCTGTTCCACGCCGAGAACCGCGTCGAGGCCCCGATCCAGCAGCGGCTGGCGCGGATGCGCTACGAGGTCGAGACGACCGGCACCTACCGGCACACCCCCGACGAGCTCTCCTACGGCGCGAAGGTCGCCTGGCGCAACAGCGCCCGCTGCATCGGCCGGTTGTACTGGCGCAGCCTCAAGGTCCGCGACCTGCGCGACGTGCACACGGTCTCCGGGGTGGCCGCGCACTGCGTCGAGCACCTGCGGATGGCCACCAACGGCGGCAAGATCCGCCCGGTGATCAGCGTCTTCCCGCCGGAAACCCCGCAGCGGCCCGCGCCGCGGATCTGGAACGAGCAGCTCATCCGCTACGCCGGTTACCGCGACCAGGACGGCAAGGTGCTCGGCGACCCGCGCTACGCCCGGTTCACCGAGACCGTCACCGGTTTCGGCTGGCGGGCACCGGCCCGCCGCACGGGGTTCGATCCGCTGCCGCTGGTGGTGGAGACCCGCGAGGAGGGGGCGCACATGTTCGCGCTGCCCCCGGACGTGGTGCACGAGGTCCCGATGACCCATCCCGAGCTGCCGTGGTTCGCCGAGCTCGGGCTGCGCTGGCACGCGGTTCCGGTCATCAGCAACATGCGGCTGAGCATCGGCGGCGTCTCGTACCCGGCCGCGCCGTTCAACGGCTGGTACATGGGCACCGAGATCGGCGCCCGCAACTTCGCCGACACCGACCGCTACAACCTCGTCCCGGTCGTCGCCGAGCGCCTGGGCCTGGACACCTCGCGCGAGGACACCCTGTGGCGGGACCGCGCGCTGGTCGAGCTCAACCGCGCCGTCCTGCACTCCTACCAGCGGGCCGGCGTGACGATCACCGATCACCACACCGAATCGCACCGCTTCCTGACCCACCTGGAGAGGGAGGAGTCGGCGGGGCGCAAGTGCCCGGTCGACTGGTCGTGGATCGTCCCGCCGATGTCGGGCGCCCAGACCCCGGTCTTCCACCGCTACTACGACGAGGAAGCCCCGGGCCCGAACTACTACGCCGACGACGAGGCCACCCAACGCGCCCTCACCGGAGGCCCACCCCACTTCGCCTGAGCCGCCGGGTTTCAGCGCAGGTATGAAGGGTTCTTCATTGGCCTGCGCAGTTGCGACCGGAGTGGGTGACGCAGAACGGTGATCGCAGGGGCTCTGGGTTCATCTTGCTGACTGAGCGTTGTGGATTTGCAGTGAAATCACTTTCGTGCGGTGTGTAGCGAAAGTGGTTTTCCTGCAACAGAACATCGATCCGATTGATGCATGAAGCTCCGGTACAAGTTCCGCTCGTACCCGAATCCTGGTCAGCAGGCGCCGTTGGCCCGGAGGTTCAACAGCCGGAACACCCCGGTAGCAGGGACCCGGATTGCCGCGGTATTCGGTGGCCTGATCACGGCGGTAATCCGGGTCCACGAGTCGCGGCGCGGTCGGGTTGTCGGGGTGCGGTCGTAGGCTCCGGGGGTGCGGGCTGCTCGGTTGGTGTCGTTGTTGTGCTTGTTGCAGGTCCGGGGGTCGATGAACGGGCCTGAGCTGGCGCGCGAGCTGGAGGTCTCCGAGCGGACGGTGGCGCGCGACGTGCTGGCGCTGGCCGAGGCCGGGGTGCCGGTCTACGCCGAGCGCGGGCGCGGTGGCGGGTACCGGTTGCTCGGCGGCTACCGGTCGAAGCTCAACGGTCTGCACCGCGAGGAAGCCGAGGCGCTGTTCCTGTCCGGGGTGCCGGGAGCCGCGATCGACATGGGGCTGGGCGAGGCGGTCGAGGCCGCCCGCCTGAAGGCGGCCGCGGCGCTGGCGCCGCCGTTCCAGGACGCGCCGCAGCGGGTCGGGCAGCGGTTCCACCTCGACGCTCCCCGCTGGTTCCGGGAAGCCGAAACACCCGCCCTGCTGGCGGAAATCGGCCGCGCGGTGTGGCGCGACCTGCGGATCACCGTCGGCTACCAGCGCGGTGAACGCCTCGTCCGGCGCGAGCTCGAACCGCACGGTCTCGTCCTCAAGGCCGGTGTCTGGTACCTGGCCGCGCGCTGCGACGGGCGGTTCCGGACCTACCGGGTCGACCGGTTCCGCGAGGTCGACGAGGGGGAGGAGTTCGTCCGCGACGAGACCTTCGACCTCGCCGCGTTCTGGGACCGCACCGCCGAGGAGTTCTCCCGCTCGCTGCTCACCCTCGACGTCGAGGTCCGGCTCAGCCCCACCGGGCTCCGCCGGCTGCGCGGCACCGTCGACGGCCCGGCCGCTGCCGAAGCCGAGGCCGCCGCCGGAGAACCCGACGAGCACGGCTGGGTGCGCACCACGTTCCGGGCCGAATCGCTGCAGGTCGCGTTCTCCCAGATCCTCGCGCTCGGACCCGAAGCAGAGGTCCTGGCACCGGAACCGCTGCGCCAGGACCTCGCGAGCGCCGCCGAGCGCTTCGCCGCGCTCTACCGGTAGTCGGCCGCGTCTCCCTGCCCGCCGACCCACTCGACCTCCAGCGCGAACCGCCAGCAGTCCGGCTGCGAGCCGTCGGTGTCGGTGAATCCGTACTCCTTGGCCAGGAATCCGCTGGACAGCGACCGGGTGTTCCAGCGCGCCACGTCCGGGTCGTTCGCCAACGCCACCACCGCGCGGCCCACGAAGGCGGGGGATTCGGCGATAGCGAAACCCGGTGGGGCGATGGTGGACTCGCGCCAGTTCTCCTCGGTGACCCCGTAGTGCTCCAGCATCATCTCCGAGCGCAACCAGCCGGGCGTCAGCGAGACCGCGGTGCCGCCCAGCGGCGCCAGCTCCTCGCCCTGCGCGCGGGCCAGCCGGTGCAACGCCGTCTTGGCGACGTCGAAGAACGCGCCGCACTCGTTGCGGTAGAACCGCTCGTTCACCTCGGCCGTGCCGTCGGTGAGCTCCACGACCAGTCCGCCCGAGCGCCTGCTCAGCAGGGCGAGCGCGAAGTGGCTGGTGATCATGTGCGCCTCGATGCCGGTGCGCAGCCGTTGCAGGCCCTTGGTCAGGTCCTGCTCCCAGATCGGCTTGTTCCAGTCCATCAGGTGCTCACCGCCGAGGTCGTTGACCAGGACGTCCAGCCGCCCCTGCTCGGACTCCACGCGCCGCACAAGGTCCCGGACCTCGTCCGGGACGGTGTGGTCGACCCGGACCGCGATGCCCGTCCCGCCCGCGCGCGTGACCATCTCGGCGGTGTCCTCAATGGTCTCCGGGCGGTCGTAGTCCGAGCGCTGGGTCCGGGTCGTGCGCCCGGTGCAGTACACCGTCGCGCCCGCCGCGCCGAGCTCCACCGCGATCCCGCGTCCGGCTCCCCGCGTCGCCCCGGCGACCAACACGACCCTGTCTCGCAGATCCGCTGCCATGGCTTCCTTCCTGACGTCTCGTTCCCTGAGAACGGAGACGGTCGCAGCCAATCCAGACACCTGCAGTCCGGATTCCCCGGCGCTGTCCGCTGCGAAGAAGCCCGTTGTCGAATCTCGACTGCCTCAACCGGGTGAGCGGGTGGCCAGGTACGGTGTTCGTTGTGGTGATCACGTTCGCGGACGCGTTCATCGCAAGGGGAGGAACGAGAAACTGGGCTCGCTGCGGCAACGGGCGGACCCGCTGAGCTACACGGACGACGTCGGGCGGAAACGACGAGGTGCACAGCACAGAACTGCTGCTACCGAAACCGGCGTGGCTGCTGGACGCAAGGGTGCGATCGCGCCTACGGTCCGGACCGGGCACGGGGTCGGATGCACGTCGAATCCCGCGCCGACGACCAGGGGGAGCCGCATCGGCGGCACCGGCTCAGCGGCCGTCCCGGCGGTCGATGCAGAGAGCACACCAGCCACGATCAGGAAGGCGGATCCGATGACGCCCCCGCACAACTATCTCGCGGTGATCAAAGTCGTCGGCATCGGTGGCGGCGGCGTCAACGCCGTGAACCGCATGATCGAGGTCGGGCTCAAAGGTGTTGAGTTCATCGCGGTGAACACCGACGCGCAGGCCCTGCTGATGTCCGACGCCGACGTCAAGCTCGACATCGGGCGCGAGCTCACTCGCGGTCTCGGTGCCGGCGCGGCGCCGGAGGTCGGTCACAAGGCCGCCGAGGATCACGCCGAGGAGATCGAAGAGGTCCTCAAGGGCGCCGACATGGTGTTCGTGACCGCCGGTGAAGGCGGTGGCACCGGAACCGGTGGCGCCCCGGTGGTCGCCAACATCGCGCGCAAGCTCGGTGCGCTGACCATCGGTGTGGTCACCCGGCCGTTCTCCTTCGAGGGCAAGCGCCGCGCGTCCCAGGCCGAACAGGGCATCAAGGAGCTGCGCGACTGCTGCGACACCCTGATCGTCATCCCGAACGACCGGCTGCTGCAGCTCGGCGACATCGGCGTGAGCCTGATGGACGCCTTCCGCTCGGCCGACGAGGTGCTGCTCTCCGGTGTCCAGGGCATCACCGACCTGATCACCACGCCGGGTCTGATCAACCTCGACTTCGCCGACGTCAAGAGCGTCATGTCCGGAGCGGGCAGCGCCTTGATGGGCATCGGCTCGGCGAGGGGTGATGGCAGAGCCGTCGAAGCCGCGCAGAAGGCGATCAACTCGCCGCTGCTGGAGGCGTCGATGGAAGGCGCCCACGGAGTGCTGCTGGCCATAGCGGGCGGTTCGGATCTCGGTCTGTTCGAGATCAACGAGTCGGCGTCGCTGGTGCAGGAGTCCGCGCACCCCGAGGCCAACATCATCTTCGGTACGGTCATCGACGACTCGCTCGGCGACGAGGTCCGAGTCACCGTGATCGCCGCCGGGTTCGACTCCGGTACGCCGACGCACAAGAAGCTCGAACCGACGCGCGTCGGCGGTCGCAGCGAGGAGGCGGAGGCTCCCGCGCCGAGGACCGAGAAGCCCGCTGCGCCTGAGAGCACCGAGACCCAGCAGGCCCCGGCGCAGCCGAGCGCTCCGGCGCCCGCGCAGCCGGCACCGGCTCCGGCACCGGCTCAGCCGGTCCAGCAGTCGGCGCCCGCACCGGCTCCGGAGGCTCCGCAGACAGAGCAGCAGCCCCCGGCTCCGCAGCAGCCGACCACGCCGCAGCAGACCGGTTTTCAGCAGCAGAGCCAGCAGCAGAGCCCGCAGCAGAGCCCGCAGCCGCGGTCCTACGGCGGAGACGGTTCGACCACCGGGCAGCAGGGCGCGTCGGTGCCCGGCCGCCCCAGCAGCGGCTACCCGACGCACTCCACCGGCGCCTCGCGCCCCGGTGGGCTGCCGAACCGGGCCGTGCCGGTGGGTGACGACACCGACGACGACGTCGACATTCCGCCGTTCATGCGGCGCTGACGCATGAGCGAGAATCGACACCGGGGACCGCGGGTTCCCGGTGTCGATTTTTCTTTTCAGGAGGCTGGGCAAGTGCGGATTCGGCGCGTGACCACCACGCGGGAGGGCGGTAGCTCCAAGGCGCCGTTCGACTCCTTCAACCTCGGCGGCAGGGTCGGCGACGCGCCGGAGGCGCTCGCGGCCAACACGCGCAAGCTCGCGGAGGGAATCGGCCTGCCCGAGGACCACCTCGTGTGGATGGAGCAGATCCACGGCCGCACCGCGACCATCGTGGACGGCCCGCAGCCGGCGGCGGTGGAGGCCTCCGACGCGCTGGTGACGGCTCAGCCCGGGCTCGCGCTGGTCGCCCTGACCGCCGACTGCGTTCCGGTGCTGCTGGGCGACCCCGAGGCCGGGGTGATCTCCGCGGTGCACGCCGGGCGCGTGGGCGCGCGCGTGGGAGTCCTGCCCGCGGCGCTGAAGTCGATGCGCGAGGCCGGTGCCCGGCTCGACAGGGTGGAAGCGCTGATCGGGCCCGCGGCCTGCGGTGCCTGCTACGAGGTGCCGCCGGAGATGCAGGCCGACGTGGAGGAGCACCTGCCGGGCAGCGCCTGCAAGACCCGCAAGGGCACCACCGGGCTCGATCTGCGGGCGGGGTTGTTCGAGCAGCTCGCGCAGATCGGCATCGCCAAGATCGGCGTCGACCCGCGCTGCACCATGGAGACCCGGGAGCTGTTCAGCCACCGCCGCGACAACGGCAAGACCGGGCGCTTCGCCTCGGTGATCTGGATGGACGAGCAGTCGTGACGCCCGAAGAACGTCGCGCGGAGCTGGCCGAGTCGCTGGCGGAGGTCCGGGAGCGCTTGGCGGAGGCGTGCCGCGCCGCCGGTCGGTCTCCGGAAGAGGTCGAGCTGCTCGCTGTGACCAAAACCTTCCCCGCATCCGATGTGGCTCTTCTCTCCGATCTCGGGCTGTCGGCCTTCGCGGAGAACCGGGAGCAGGAGGCGCGCGGCAAGGTGGCGGAGTTCGCCGAGCTTCGGCCGCAGGCCCCGCGGCGCTGGCACATGGTCGGCCAGTTGCAGCGGAACAAGGCTCGCGCGGTGGCCCGCTGGGCGGACGTGGTCGAGTCGGTCGACAGCGAACGGCTCGCCGAAGCTCTCTCCCGCGCGACCGCCAACGCCCTCGAAACGGGCGAGCGGGAGCGCCCTTTGGACGTGTTGGTGCAGGTCAGCTTGGACGGAACCACTGGCAGGGGCGGCTGCGCGCCGGAGGACGTGCACCGACTCGCCGACATGATCACGCGAACGAGCGGTCTTCGGTTGCGAGGAGTGATGGCGGTGGCTCCGCTCGGTGGCGACGCTGCTGTGTCGTTCGACACACTTTTGTCGATCTCCGAGCGCTTGCGCATTGATCACCCCGAAGCTGTGGATGTGTCGGCGGGGATGTCCGGTGACCTGGAAAGTGCCGTTGCCCACGGCTCGACCAGGGTGCGTGTCGGAACCGCGCTGCTCGGTGGGCGGCGGTTAACCTCGCCGTAGCCGTCAAAAGGGGGTCGAAGGCCGGCCACCTCGTGCTCGGTGTCAGGGAGCCGCAGAGGAAGGGCATGCCGATGAGCGCTCTGCACAAGTTGAAGGCCTACTTCGGCATGGTCCCGGCCGACGAGGTGGACGAGTACGAGGACGAGATCGCCTACCGCGAGCGGTACGACGATGATCGTCCTGCGTACGACTCCCGTCCGACCTACGGCGACCGGGGCGCGTACGACGACGACCGGGCAGTGCCCCGGCGCAGGTCGGCGGGCACCCGCGGCGGATTCCAAGCCGACGCGGAGACCGAGTCCTACGCCGAGGAGTTCCGGGAGCCGCCGCGACCGCGGCGGCAGTGGGCGTCCGAGACGCCGTCGCGCAGCACTCTGCCCAACGATCAGCCGCGAAGTGACAGCGTTTCGCGTCTGCGGGCGGTGACCGACACGGGCACCCAGTTCAACTTGAGCAAGATCACAACTCTGCATCCGCGCAGCTACAGCGAAGCGCGGACCATCGGCGAGCAGTACCGAGACGGCACGCCGGTGATCATGAACCTGACCGAGATGGAGGAGGCCGACGCGAAGCGTCTGGTCGACTTCGCCGCAGGTCTGGCGTTCGCGATGCGGGGTTCGATCGAGAAGGTCACCAACCGGGTGTTCTTGCTCTCACCGCCGAACGTCGACGTCGCGGCGGAGGACAAGCGACGGCTAGCAGAGGGGGCCTTTTTCAACTACGGGTGAGTGGTGGCACAGTTGAAGGTGTGAACCCGGTGCAGATCGTCCTGTTCTACGTTCTGTTCTTCTTCTGGCTCCTGCTCACGGCGCGTATCGTGGTGGAACTCGTGAGAGTGTTCGCCCGCGATTGGCGACCCGTTGGGGGGGTTGCAATCGCGTTGGAGAGCATCTACACAGTGACCGACCCACCCGTAAAGTTGGTGCGTCGGGTGATTCCGACAGTCCGGATCGGCGGCGTCGGACTGGACCTATCGATTATGGTGCTGCTGCTGGTCGTGTTCATACTGATGCGACTGGTGCAACCGGCCGGGTGACGGGGAACCCGACCGACCCGCAGCTGCCGAAGGAGTGCGTGAGGTGATCTTGTGGGCCTGACCCCCGCCGACGTGCATAACGTCGCGTTCAGCAAACCTCCGATCGGCAAGCGGGGCTACAACGAGGACGAGGTGGATGCATTCCTCGACCTGGTTGAAGCCGAGCTTGCCCGGCTGGTTGAGGAGAACAACGACCTGCGTGGCCAGGTGGAGCAGCTGGAGTCCCAGCTGCAGTCGGCCCAGGTCGACCTGGACGACGCCCGTAGCCAGGCTGCGTCCGCTGCTGCCTCGACCCCAGCCGCCCCACCGGAGGAACCGCGCCGGCTCACCCCGGTCCCGGCGCCGACCGCTGCCGAGCAGACCTCTCCGGGCGGTGATCACCACGTGCAGGCCGCCAAGGTTCTGGGCCTCGCGCAGGAGATGGCCGACCGGCTGACCGGTGAGGCCAAGGCCGAGGCCGACGGCATGTTGTCCGAGGCCCGGACGAAGTCGGAGCAGCTGCTGTCGGAGGCTCGTTCGAAGTCCGACAGCATGGTCAACGAATCTCGGACCCGAGCCGAGACGATGCTCAACGACGCCCGAACCCGGGCGGAAACGCTTGAGCGGCAGGCGCGCGACAAGGCCGCCAGCCTGGAACGCGATGCGCAGCGCAAGCACGCTGAGGTGATGGGCAACATCACCAACGAGAAGAACGCCCTCGAGAAGAAGATCGAGACTCTCCGCACGTTCGAGCGCGAGTACCGCACTCGACTGCAGACCTACCTGGAGTCTCAGCTTCGCGAACTGCAGGACCGAGGCTCTGCCGCGCCAGCGGAGAGCAGCAGCAGCGGAAGCCGTTCCGGTCAGCAGGCCACCAGCTACAGCTTCGGGGCCAGGGCGGCCGAAGCGGGCTGATTCCCCGTTCAAGACTTGGCACACCGGCGGTGATGGGTCATGGCCCGTCACCGCCGGTGTCTGTCGAGAGGGGAACGGCGAGAGACGGGAAAGCTAGTGCTGCTGGTCGTTCTGCTGCTGGTCCTGGTGGCCGCCGCGACGTTGGTGGCGGCCGTGCTCGGCGGAGGCTCCGGCCTCGCGTGGATCTCGGTCCTGGCCAGCGCCCTCGGGGCGGCGCTGCTGATCGCCGACCGGATCAGGATCCGCCGGAAGGGCAGGAAGACCACCCGGGCCCGGCCGTTGGGCTCGGAGCCGGGTGAGGAACGCAGCAACGCGGCCGAGGCGGCCGATCCGGACGCCGAGGTCGTGGTGGTCGACGAACGTCCGCGCTACCACGTGCGGACCTGCGAGTGGCTCGGTGAAGCGGAGACGCTGCCGCTGGAGCTCGGGGAGGCTCGGGAGCTCGGCTTCACGCCGTGCGCCCGGTGCGCGCCCAACGCGACGATCGCGGCGGAGTCCGGCCGGAGCCGGTGAAAACAACTGGCGAGATCCCGGTACTCTGTGAAGACCAGGCGTTGATCCGGCCATCACCGGGGAGCCTCCGGAAGAACGGGCGCCCGCGGGCGCCTCAGTAGAACCGGACGGGTCCGGCCCGTCACAGCCGGCAATCGAGTGGCCGTCGGCGTTCGCGCCATCGGCAAGCGGGGTGGTACCGCGGTGCCCGGTGAGTCCGGGACGTCGTCCCCGTCCTCCAGGGCGGCAACGACACATTGCGAGGAGCAGCTCCGCGATGGCATACCCCAAGGTTTCCTTCGGCGCGTCCGACGAGCGCGGCGTGGCGGCCCAGCCCGCGTTCCCGGCGATCGAACGCCAGGTGCTGGACTTCTGGGCCGACGACAAGACCTTCCGCGCCTCCATCGACGCGCGCGAGGCGGGCCACAACGGCTCCAACGAGTACGTCTTCTACGACGGCCCGCCGTTCGCCAACGGCCTGCCGCACTACGGCCACCTGCTCACCGGCTACGTCAAGGACGCGGTTCCGCGCTACCAGACGATGCGCGGCAGGCGGGTCGAGCGCCGGTTCGGCTGGGACACCCACGGCCTGCCCGCCGAGGTCGAGGCGGAGAAGCAGCTCGGCATCACCTCGAAGGCCGAGATCGACAACATGGGCATCGCCGCGTTCAACGAGGCGTGCAAGACCTCGGTGCTGCGCTACACCGCGGACTGGGAGGACTACGTCACCCGCCAGGCGCGCTGGGTGGACTTCGAGAACGACTACAAGACGCTCGACCTGGACTACATGGAAAGCGTCATGTGGGCGTTCAAGACCCTGTGGGACAAGGGTCTGGTCTACGAGGGGTACCGGGTCCTCTGGTACTGCTGGCGCTGCGAGACGCCGCTGTCCAACACCGAGACCCGCATGGACGACGGCTACCGGCCGCGCCAGGACCCCGCGGTGACGGTGGGCCTGCGCCTGACCGCGCCGGGGAAGGACCTCGACGGCGCGCTCGCGCTGGTGTGGACGACGACGCCGTGGACCCTGCCGTCCAACCTGGCCGCCGCCGTGCACCCCGACGTGGACTACGCGCTGGTCGCGCCCGCCGAGAGCACCGAGCGCTACCTGCTCGCCGAAGCCCGCCTGTCGGCCTACGCCCGCGAGCTCGGCGAGGACGTCGCCGACCGCGTGGTGGCCCGGTACAAGGGTTCCGACCTGCTGGGCACCCGCTACGAGCCGCCGTTCGACTTCTTCGCCGGCCGGGAGAACGCCCACCAGGTGCTGGCCGCCGACTACGTCACCACCGACGACGGCACCGGGATCGTGCACATCGCACCGGCTTTCGGTGAGGACGACAAGCTCGTCACCGACGCCGCCGACATCGTGCCGGTGGTGCCGGTCGACTCGCACGGCAAGTTCACCGCCGAGGTGCCGCCGTACGAGGGCGTGCAGGTCTTCGACGCCAACAAGCACATCGCCCGCGACCTCAAGGAACGCGGACTGCTGCTGCGCCACGAGACCTACGATCACCAGTACCCGCACTGCTGGCGCTGCGACAACGCGCTGATCCAGCGGGCGGTGTCGTCCTGGTTCGTGGCCGTGAGCCAGTTCAAGGACCGGATGGTCGAGCTCAACAAGCAGATCAACTGGGTTCCCTCGCACATCCGGGACGGCCAGTTCGGCAAGTGGCTGGAGAACGCCCGCGACTGGAACATCTCCCGCAACCGGTACTGGGGTTCACCGATCCCGGTGTGGGTCTCCGACGACCCCGAGCACCCGCGCACCGACGTCTACGGTTCGTTGGACGAGCTCGAACGCGACTTCGGGGTGCGTCCGGCGAACCTGCACCGCCCGGAGATCGACGAGCTGACCCGGCCCAACCCGGACGACCCGACCGGCAAGTCGACGATGCGCCGGGTTCCGGAGGTGCTGGACTGCTGGTTCGAGTCGGGCTCGATGCCGTTCGCGCAGGTCCACTACCCGATGGAGAACGCCGAGTGGTTCGAGCACCACTTCCCGGGTGACTTCATCGTCGAGTACCACGGGCAGACCCGCGGCTGGTTCTACACGCTGCACGTGCTGGCCACGGCGCTGTTCGACCGGCCGGCGTTCAGCAACGTGGTGGCGCACGGCATCGTGCTGGGCCACGACGGGCTGAAGATGTCGAAGTCCAAGAAGAACTACCCGGACGTCAACGAGGTCTTCGACCGCGACGGTTCCGACGCGATGCGCTGGTTCCTGATGTCGAGCCCGATCCTGCGCGGCGGCGACCTGGTCGTCACCGAGCGGGGCATCCGGGACGCGGTGCGCCAGGCGGTGCTGCCGCTGTGGAACTCCTGGTACTTCCTCGCGCTCTACGCCAACGCGGAGGGCGTCAGCGGGGAGTTCCGCACCGACAGCCAGCACGTGCTCGACCGCTACGTGCTGGCCAAGACCCACGAGCTGGTCGGCGACGTGCAGTCCTCGATGGACTCGCTGGACCTGGCGACCGCGACCGCGAACGTGCGGGAGTTCCTGGAGGTGCTGACCAACTGGTACGTGCGCCGCTCCCGGGACCGGTTCTGGGCGGGCGACAAGGACGCGATCGACACGCTGCACACCGTGCTGGAGGTGACCTGCCGGGTGGTGGCCCCGCTGCTGCCGCTCACCGCCGAGGCGGTGTGGCGCGGGCTCACCGGTGGCCGCTCGGTGCACCTGACCGACTGGCCGCTCGTCGACGAGCTGCCCGCCGATGCCGCGCTGGTGTCGGCGATGGACCAGGTGCGGCAGGTGTGCTCCTCGGCGCTGGCCCTGCGCAAGTCCAACAAGCTGCGGGTCCGGCTGCCGCTGGCCAAGCTGGTGGTGGCCACGCCGGAGGCCGAGGCGCTGCGCCCGTTCGCCGACCTGATCAGCGACGAGGTCAACGTCAAGGGTCTGGAGCTGAGCACCGACGTGGCCGCGCACGGTCACTTCGAGATCGCGGTCAACGCCCGCGCGGCCGGTCCGCGCCTGGGCAAGGACGTGCAGACCGTGATCAAGGCCGTCAAGGCCGGTGATTGGCAGCACCGCGGGTCCGCAGTGGTCGCCGCGGGCATCGAGCTGCAGGAGGGCGAGTTCACCGAGCGGCTGGTCTCGACCGACTCCGGTGCCGCGGCGGCGCTGCCGGGCGGTGACGGGCTGGTCGTGCTCGACACCGACGTCACGCCGGAGCTGGCGGCCGAGGGCCTGGCCCGCGACGTCGTCCGGGTGATCCAGAACGCCCGCAAGGACGCCGGTTTCGAGGTCTCGGACCGCATCACGGTCGTCGTCGAGGCCCCGGCCGAGGTGGTCGAGGCGGTCGAGGCTCACCGCGAGTTCATCGCGGGCGAGACCCTGGCCGACGCGGTCAACCCCGGCGACGCGGCCGAGGCCGCCACCGGCACCGTCGGCGACGGTGTGGAGGTCAAGGTCGCGGTCTCCCGCGTCTGACCCCGCTTTCGCGCGTCGAGGCCCCGGGAGTCCGCTCCCGGGGCCTCGTTCGCACGCCGTGCCCACCAAGTGGGACGGCGTTGTCGTCGAGCGCGGCGAGGCGCTAGCCTTCACCGCGAAGGTCATGAGTGCCAGCGTCAAGCCCCGGCTTGCTGGCCGGCAACCCTCCTACCGCGGTGGGGTGCCCCGGGTGAAGACCTGGCCGATCGCGCAGTGCGGCTCGGCAAGCGCGGGCCCGCCGAGGGCCCTCGAGGCCCCGGGAGGGTCGCGATGTCTTCAGCCGTCATCGATGTTCCGAGCCAGTCCGTCGCCGTTCCCGGCGTTGTCGGATCCGGACTGCGGGTTCCCCTGGTCACCGGCGGAACCGCGAACTACGCCAACCTCGACCACGCCGCCAGCGCCCCCTGCCTGTCGGCCGTGCGCGACGCCGTGGACGAACTGCTGCCGTACTACGCCAGCGTGCACCGGGGCGCCGGGTTCGCCTCGCAGGTGTGCACCCGGGTCTACGAGGGCGCGCGCCAGGTGCTGCTGGACTTCGTCGGGGCCCGCCAGGGCGACGAGGTCGTGTTCACCCGCAACACCACCGACGCGCTGAACCTGCTGGCCTCCGCCGTGCCGCGCGGCACCTCGGTGGTCGTGTTCGACACCGTGCACCACGCCGCGCTGCTGCCCTGGCGCAACGTCCGCCGCATCCCCGCCCCCGAGACGCCCGCCGACGCGGTCGCCGCCCTGGACGCGGCGCTGGCCGAGTGCCCGGAGGGTCCGCGGCTGGCCGTGCTGACCGGGGCCTGCAACGTCACCGGCGAGCTGTGGCCGGTCGCCGAGCTCGCCCGCGTGGCGCGCCGCAGGGGAGCCCGGACCGTGCTGGACGCCGCGCAGCTCGCGCCGCACCGCCCGATCCGCCTCGCCGAGCTCGACGTCGACTACGCCGCCCTGTCCGGTCACAAGCTCTACGCCCCCTTCGGCGCCGGAGCCCTGATCGGCCGCGCCGACTGGCTCAACGCCGCAGAACCCCACCTCGCCGGGGGCGGCGCGACTCGCGCGGTCAACGAGCGCGCGGTCAGCTGGACCACCGGACCCGAGCGGCACGAGGCCGGCTCGCCCAACACCGTCGGCGTGCACGCCCTGGCCACCGCCTGCCGCACCTTCGCCACCCGCTGGGAGGGCGTCGTCGAGCACGAGTCGTCGCTGCTCGGGCGCCTGCGCGCGGGGCTGGCCGAGATCCCCGGGCTGCGCGAGCTGAGCCTGTTCGGCACCGGGCACGACCGGGTCGGCGTCGTCAGCTTCACCATCGACGGGCAGGACCCGGGCCTGATCGCGGCCGCGCTGTCGGCCGAGCACGCCATCGGAGTCCGCGACGGACTGTTCTGCGCTCACCTGGGCACCAAGAACCTGCTGGCCCGAGCGGGCGCGGACGCCGAACGCGCGCTGCGCGTCAGCATCGGCCTCGGCACCACCACCGAACACGTCGACCACCTCGTCGAGGCCCTGAAATCCCTGGTCAGCGACGGTCCCGCAGCGACCTACCGGCAGGTGGACGGCCGCTGGGAGCCCACCGAGGACCACCGCCCCCTCCCGCCGTTCCTGCCCTGAACGAGGGTGCGGGATTCGAATTTCGCGCGAAATTCGAGTTCGAACTTCGGGAGTCGAACTTCGCGCGAAATTCGACCGGTGGTCCTGGTGCACCGGTGGTCGTCCGGGTCGGGGACAATGACGGGGTGAGCACCGAGCACCCACCTCCTGAGCAGGCGGCCTCCGCGTCGGAGTCCGCCGAGTCGAACCCGGCCTCCGGCGCCCGCAAGGGCGGGTCGGGGAAGCTGCTGGCGCTGCTGTTCGGAGTGGCGGCGGTGGGGCTGGCCCTGGACGTGGTGACCAAGATCGCCGTGGTCGCGAACCTGGAGGGCAACCCGCCGGTGAAGGTGCTCGGCGGCCTGTTCTACCTCGACGTGCTGCGCAACCCCGGTGCCGCGTTCTCGATGGCCACCGGCCTGACCTGGCTGCTCGCCCTGCTCGCCATCGCCGTGGTCGGCGTGATCGTGTGGCTGGCGCCGAAGCTGCGCTCGCCGGGCTGGGCCGTGGGCCTCGGCCTGGTGCTCGGCGGTGCCTGCGGCAACCTCGGCGACCGGCTGTTCCGGGCGCCCGGCCCGCTGCAGGGGCACGTGGTGGACTTCCTGTCCTTCCTGGCGCCCGGCGGCCAGGTGTTCCCGGTGTTCAACGTCGCCGACAGCTGCATCACCTGCGGCGGCATCCTCGTGGTGCTGCTGTCGCTGCTGGGCCGCGACTTCGACGGAACGGTCCACCGCAAGCAGAAGGCCGGCAAGTCGTGAGCGAACTCCGAAACCTCCCCGTGCCGGAGGGCTTGGAAGGCATGCGGATCGACGCGGGCCTGTCCAAGCTGCTCGGCCTGTCCCGCAACGCCGTGGCCGGACTCGCCGAGGCCGGTGACGTGCTGGTCGACGGCAGCCCGGCGGGCAAGTCCGACCGGCTGATGGCCGGTTCCTGGCTGGAGATCACCCTGCCGGCCGCCGAGCAGCCGCTGCAGGTGGTGGCCGTGCCGGTCGAGGGCATGAAGATCCTCCACCAGGACGACGACATCGTCGTGATCGACAAGCCGATCGGCGTCGCCGTGCACCCCAGCCCCGGCTGGGAAGGCCCGACCGTCGTCGGCGGCCTGGCGGCGGCGGGCGTGCAGATCGCCACCTCGGGCGCGGCCGAGCGCCAGGGGGTGGTGCACCGCCTCGACGCGGGAACGACCGGCGTGATGGTGGTGGCCAAGAGCGAGCACGCCTACACGGTGCTCAAGCGCGCGTTCAAGGAGCGCACCGTCGAGAAGCGCTACCACGCGGTCGTGCAGGGCCTGCCCGACCCGAGCCGGGGCACCATCGACGCCCCGATCGACCGGCACCCCCGGCACGACTACAAGTTCGCGGTGGTCACCGGCGGCAAGCCGAGCATCACCCACTACCAGACGGTGGAGGCGTTCCGCGCCGCCTCGCTGATCGACGTCAAGCTGGAAACCGGCCGCACCCACCAGATCCGGGTGCACTTCTCGGCGATCAAGCACCCCTGCGTCGGCGACCTCACCTACGGCGCCGACCCGGTGCTGGCCCGGCGCCTGGCCATGACCAGGCAGTGGCTGCACGCGCGGAGCCTGTCCTTCGAGCACCCGTCGGGAGGCTGGGTGCAGTTCGAGAGCGAGTACCCGGAAGACTTGCAGAGCGCGCTGGACGAGTTGCGCGATCAGGACGGCTAGGAATTGGTCGCTCCGCTGACGAAGCGGCTGGAGAACCCGTGGCGGTGCCGGCTGAGACCTGCACCTGAAACAGCGGTTCCTCCGCGAGAACAGCTCGTGAACCAGGTACCGTGGTGATCGGATCGTGCGACGAAGGGGGTCCGATGGCTCAGGAATTTCAGGGATCGGACACGCCGACCCCGCCACGCGGCATGCCGGTGATCGACCCGCAGGCCGATCTGGACACCCCGCCGGAGGGGTTGAACAGCCTCGGCGAGGTGATCAGCGCCCAGGACGTCGGCCCGGCCACGCCCTCGGTGATCGGCGAGCCCGAGCCCGAACTCCCCAAGAACGACGCCGGCGACTGGCCGACGCTGCAGTACCGCAGCAAGCAGCGTCCCGAGAAGTCCAGGCGCAACCCGCTGGACTTCTTCCGCCGCGACTCCTGATTCGCACTCGCTCCGCTCGGCGGTGCGAAGGGGAGAGCGCAGCGGTTCTCGCCTGAAGCAGCGGCTGCGCCGCGCTCCTCGCACGGTCCCTAGAGGTCGGTGATGTCCCAGAGCAGCGTGCGCTGCTGGTCGCCCGGTTGCGGGGTCCAGCGGACCGCCGAGAGCTCGGTGGACTCCGGGAGCACGTAAACCGTGTGACCACCGGCTGTTTCGCCGGGCTGCACGCCCATCCGGTGCGGTGGGCGGGACGACATCGACACCGGGGCCTTGGCCACCGGAGAGCCGTCCTTGGTGACCAGTTCCAGGTACATGTCGGGCAGCGACGCGAACGGGACCTGGCCCTTGTTGGTCAACTCGGTGTGCACCACGACGGAGCGCTCACCGGGCTGGAGCTCGTACCCCGCTGCGGTGAACAGGAAGTCCGCCGGGTCGACGACCTCGATGAGCTGGATGCTGATCTGCTCGCCGGACACGCCCTGGACGTCCAGCTTGGTGCCGACCTTGCCGGTCGGGGCGGGTGCCGGAGCGGCCGGCTGATCACCGCGAGCCCACGCGGCCGAGCCGGGAGGCCCCCACGTGCTCATCGGCGGCGTCGGCGCGACCGGCTGCTGCGGGTGGGGCATCTGATGTGGACCGGAGACCTGGTGCTGCCCTGAGACCTGGTAGGGCCCGGAGACCGGGTACGGACCGGAGACTGGATACGGGCCGGACACCTGGTGCGGGCCCGAGACCTGGTACGGGCCGGACATCGGGTGCGGGCCGGTGTACTGACCGGGCGCCACCGGATGCGGACCGCTGGCCGCGTTCTGCGCAGCCCACTGCTGAGCTGCGGCGACGGCGTTGCGGATGCCCTGCTGATCGCATTCGACCCCGACGATCAGGGGCAGCCCGGTGGTCGACAGCGCGGCGAGTCGCGCCGCGACGTCGCGCACGTCCATGCCGAGCCGCCCGGCGATGTCCGGGACCGCCGCTCGGCCCATCTCTGCCACGACGCTCAGCAGGCGCACATCCACGGGATCAGGGCCAGTCACGTCGTCCCACGCTACCCGGTCGGGCTGGCGCGTGGTGGTGAGGCGCGAGTTCTGCGACACCGACGCCGACCTGCGCATGATCTGCGACACGCCGGGTGCGTGGAACTCCGCGCAACGCCACGGCGAATCGGCGGTGACGTCGGTGCCCGGAGTTAGGCTGGCAGCTCTCGAACACCGCCGCGAAGGAGGACTTCTCCGTGTCTGTCGACCCCTTCGTTCACCTGCACGTGCACACCGAGTACTCCATGCTCGACGGTGCGGCGAAGGTGGGTGCGCTGTTCGCGGAGGCGCAGCGGCTCGGGATGCCCGCGGTCGCGATGACCGACCACGGCAACATGTTCGGCGCGGACGAGTTCTACCAGCAGGCGCGCAGGACCGGCATCAAGCCGATCATCGGCATCGAGGCGTACCTGGCGCCGCACAACCGATTCCACAAGAAGCCGGTGTTCTGGGGCGAGGCCAAGCAGCGCGGCACCGACGAGTTCGGCGAGGGCGGTGACGTCTCGGGCGCGGGCGCCTACACGCACATGACGATGTTCGCCCGCAACGCCACCGGCCTGCGCAACCTGTTCACGTTGTCCAGCCGCGCGAGCTTCGAGGGCATGTACCGCAAGCCGCGCATGGACCGGGAGCTGATCAGCGAGCACGCCGAGGGGATCATCGCGACCACCGGGTGCCCGTCCGGCGAGGTGCAGACGCGGTTGCGCCTGCGGCAGTACGACCAGGCGTTGCAGGCCGCGGCCGACTACCGGGACATCTTCGGCAAGGACCACTTCTTCCTGGAGCTGATGGACCACGGGCTGCCGATCGAGCGGTCCGTGCGCGAGGGGCTCTTGAAGATCGCCCAGGAGCTCGATCTCAAACCGCTGGCCACCAACGACAGCCACTACGTGACCGTCGACCAGGCCGATTCGCACGGCGCGCTGCTGTGCGTGCAGTCGGGCAAGACGCTGTCCGACGACAGCCGGTTCAAGTTCGACGGCGACGGCTACTACCTCAAGTCCGCCGAGGAGATGCGCGCGTACTGGGACGCCGAGGTCCCGGGCGCGGCGGACAACACGCTGCTGGTCGCCGAGATGGTGGAGTCCTACGAGGACGTCTGGTCCTTCCAGGACCGGATGCCGCGCGTCACCGACGGCAGCGGCAAGTCCGAGCGGGAGCTGCTGGAGGCCGAGGTCGAGCAGTACCTGCCGACGCGCTACCCGGACGGCGCGAGCCAGGAGTGCCTGGACCGGATCAAGACCGAGCTCGACGTCCTCGACACCAAGGGCTACTGCGCGTACTTCCTGGTGGTCGGGGACCTGACCCGGTGGGCGAAGTCGCAGGGCATCCACGTCGGACCGGGGCGTGGTTCGGCCGCGGGATCGCTGCTGGCCTACATCCTGCACATCACCAACCTGGACCCGCTGGAGCACGGCCTGATCTTCGAGCGGTTCCTGAACCCGGAGCGCGACTCCCCGCCCGACATCGACCTCGACTTCGACGACCGCCGTCGCGACGAGGTGCTGCAGTACGCGATCAACAAGTACGGCCGTGACAAGGTCGCCCAGGTCATCACCTTCGGCAAGATCAAGACGAAGGCGGCGATCAAGGACGCCGCCCGCGTCCACCACGGACAGCCGGGCTTCGCGATCGCCGACAAGATCTCCAAGGCGCTGCCGCCGCCGATCGCGGCCAAGGACATCCCGCTGTCGGGCATCGTCGACCCGCAGCACGAGCGCTACACCGAGGCGGCCGAGGTCCGCGCGCTGATCGAGACCGACCCGTCGGTGTCGCAGATCTTCGACACCGCGCGCGGGCTGGAGGGCCTGATCCGCAACGCCGGTGTGCACGCCTGCGCGGTGATCCTGTCCTCGCAGCCGCTGATGGGCACGGTGCCGCTGTGGGCGCGCGACGACGGTTCGATCATCACCGGCTGGGACTACCCGTCGTGCGAGGCCATCGGCCTGCTGAAGATGGACTTCCTGGGTCTGTCCAACCTCACCATCCTCGGCGACGCGCTGGAGATGGTGAAGGAGAACCACGACCTGGAGATCGACCTCTCCAAGCTCGCGCTCGACGACGCCAAGACCTACGAGCTGCTGGCGCGCGGTGAGAGCCTGGGCGTGTTCCAGCTCGAAGGCGGCGGCATGCGCGAGCTGCTCAAGCGCATGCAGCCCACCGAGTTCGGCGACGTGGTGGCGGCGAACGCGCTGTACCGGCCGGGCCCGATGGAGGTCAACGCCCACCTGGACTACGCCGACCGCAAGAACGGCAAGAAGCCGGTCGAGCCGATCCACCCGGAGCTCGACGAGCCGCTGAAGGACATCCTGGCCGAGACCTACGGTCTGATCGTCTACCAGGAGCAGATCATGGCGATCGCGCAGCGGGTCGCCGGGTACAGCCTCGGTCGAGCGGACATCCTGCGTCGCGCGATGGGCAAGAAGAAGAAGGAGGTCCTGGACCAGGAGTTCGAGGGCTTCCAGGCCGGGATGCGCGACCAGGGCTTCTCCGACGAGGCCATCGACAAGCTGTGGGCGACGGTCCTGCCGTTCGCCGGCTACGCGTTCAACAAGTCGCACGCGGCCGGTTACGCCTTGGTGGCGTACTGGACGGCCTACCTCAAGGCCAACCACCCGGCCGAGTACATGGCCGCGCTGCTGACCTCCAACGGTGACAACAAGGACAAGATGGCCGTCTACCTGGCGGAATGCCGCCGGATGGGCGTGCAGGTGCTGTCCCCGGACGTCAACGAGTCGAAGGAGACCTTCGCGGCCGTCTCCGGCAACATCCGCTTCGGCATGAGCGCGATCCGCAACGTCGGTTCGAACGTGGTGGCCTCGATCGTCAAGAGCCGCGAGGAGCAGGGGCGCTACACCTCGTTCACCGACTTCCTGGACAAGTCGGAGATCCTGGCGTGCAACAAGCGGGTCATCGAATCGCTGATCAAGGCGGGCGCGTTCGACTCGCTGCAGCACACCCGGATGTCGCTGTCGCAGCACCACGAAGCCGCGGTGGACGCGGTGATCGGGCTCAAGCGGCAGCAGGCGATGGGCCAGTTCGACCTGTTCGGCGCGGAGAACGACGCCGAGACCGCTCAATCCTCATCACCACTGGCACACCTGCAGTTCACCGACGAGGAGTGGCCGCGCAAGCAGCTGCTCGCCTACGAGCGCGAGATGCTGGGCCTCTACGTCTCGGCGCACCCGCTCGACGGTGCGCAGCGGTTGCTGGCGCCGTACCAGGACACCGGGATCGCCGAGCTCGTCGGCGGTGAGCGGGAGTCCGGCGGCAAGGAGCAGATCAAGATCGCGGGGATGATCTCGGGGATCCAGCGCCGCATCAACAAGAGCGGCCACCCGTGGGCGATCGTGACGCTGGAGGACCTGGACGCCTCGGTCGAGGTGCTGTTCTTCCCGAAGTCCTACGAGATGTTCGCCGACTGCCTGGTGGAGGACACCGCGCTGGCGGTCAAGGGCCGCATCAACGAGCGCGAGGGCACGATCAGCATCTTCGCCTCCGACGCGGTCCCGGTGGACATCTCGGCGGCCGAGACCGATCAGGGCGGCGATTCGGCGTTCGTGATCAAGGTGCCGGTGGGCAGGGTGGACCAGTCGCTGGTCAACGAGCTCAAGCGGACCCTGCAGGCGCATTCCGGGACGACTCCGGTGCACCTGAAGCTGCAGAGCCCGCGCGGGACGACGCGTCTGGCGCTGTCGAGCGACTTCTTCGTGTCGACGGAGAACGGCTTGCAGGGCGAGCTCAAGGGGCTGCTCGGGGCGGGTTGCTTCGAAGTCGCGTGATTCGTCGGGTTTGCGCTGAGAGCGCCCTCAGTCCGGTGTGACAAGCCGTTGTGAACGGTGTTCACTGGATTTGAGGGTTCTCCCCGCCTACCCGAAGGAAACTCCATGTCCACCACTGAGGCGCACCTCGACGCCGTGCCGTTCGACAGCGCATTCGTCTCGAACCTGTACGACCGATACGGCGAAATCCGTTCCGCCACACCGGTTCAGCGCATGATCACCCCGCACGGCCTGCCGGTCTGGACGATCACGCGACACGACGACGTCAAGGCGGCGCTGACGGATTCGCGGCTGGCCAAGGACTTCCGCCGAAGTCGCGAGGTGATCCTGGCCAAGGCCGGCGGAACCGGTCGGCCCTTCAACAGCGACGACCTCAGCGAGCAGATGCTCAACCTGGACCCGCCGGACCACACGCGGCTGCGGAAGCTGGTGGTCAAGGCGTTCACCGCTCGCCGGATCGAGTCGCTGCGGCCTCGCGTGGAGGAGATCACCGCCGAACTGCTGGACGCGATGGCCGGGTCCACAGAGGTCGAACTGCTCGACGCGCTGGCGTTCCCGCTGCCGATCCGGGTGATCTGCGAGCTGCTGGGCGTCGACGAGAGCCGCCGCGACGACTTCCGGCAGTGGACCAACACCCTGCTGGACGCCTCCGACGACGAATCGCGGGAGCAGGCAGGCACCGCGATGGCCGCCTACCTGGTCGAGCTCGTCGCCGCCAAGCGCCAGAACCCGGCCGATGACCTGCTCACTGCGTTGATCGAGGTGTCGGAGGACGAGGACCGGCTCAGCGAGGGCGAGCTGATCTCGATGGTCTTCCTGCTGCTGGTGGCAGGTCACGAGACCACGGTGAACCTGATCGGCAACGGTGTGCTGGCGCTGCTGCGCAACCCCGAGCAGTGGGCGGCGCTGGTCGCCGACACGAGCCTGGTGACCGGCGCGGTGGAGGAGGTGCTGCGCTTCGACGGCCCGGTGATGCACGGGACCTTCCGGCACACCACCGAAGCCGTGCTGATCGGTGACGTGGAGATCCCGGCCGGCGAGATCGTGTGGGTGGGCCTGGCTTCGGCCAACCACGACCCGGAGAAGTTCCCGGAGCCGGAGCGGTTCGACATCGGCCGCGACCCGCACGGGCACCTGTCGTTCGGGCACGGCATCCACTTCTGCCTGGGCGCGCAGCTCGCCCGCATGGAGGCGCAGATCGCGCTGCGCCAGCTCGCCGAGCGCTTCCCCGGGCTGAGCGCGGCCGGGGAGCTCGACGACGTCGAATGGCGGTTCTCCACGCTGATCCACGGCCTGCAGCGGCTGCCGGTCCGGTTGGCGTAGTTCCCCGTTTGCCCGGCGAGGGTCGGTGCGCGCGCGGTTTACTGGTCGCAGAACCCGTTCCCGGACTCGTTCTGCGTGTGGCCTTCGCGGCTCGCGGCTCGCACGCGGTTCAGGAACGCGCTCTCACAAATCACGGATGGGGGTTCCATGACGGCGCACACCGACCCGATTCCCTTCGACGCCGGGTTCGCGCAGGACCTGCACGCCCGCTACGCGGAGCTGCGAGCCGCCGGACCGGTGCACCGGCTGGTCAACGAGAGCGGCCTGCCGGTCTGGGTGGTGACCCGGTACGACGACGCCCGCGCGCTGCTGGCCGATCCTCGGCTGGGCAAGGACGCGCAGACCATCTTCCGGCTGGTCATGGACCGCATCGCGCCCGGCGCCGAGCGGCCGGACCCGTCGGAGTCGGAGGACGGCAGGTTCGCCGGCGGCGGGTTCGACATGCACATGCTCAACATGGACCCGCCGGACCACACGCGGCTGCGGAAGCTGGTGGTCAAGGCGTTCACCGCCCGCCGGATCGAGTCGTTGCGACCGCGGATCGAGCAGATCACCGAGGAACTGCTGGCCGCGATGGCCGGTCGGTCCGAAGTGGACGTCCTGGACGCGTTCGCGTTCCCGCTGCCGATCCGGGTGATCTGCGAGCTGCTGGGCGTCGACGAGAGCCGCCGCGACGACTTCCGGCTCTGGACCAACCGGCTGCTCGACGACCTCGACGCGGAGGCATCCGTGCAGGCCGCAGGCGAGATGTCGAAGTACCTGACCGAACTGCTCGCCGCCAAGCGCGAGAACCCCGGTGACGACCTGCTCACGGCGTTGATCGAGGTGTCGGAGGATGAGGACCGGCTCAGCGAGCCCGAGCTGATCTCGATGGTGTTCCTGCTGCTGGTGGCAGGTCACGAGACGACGGTGAACCTGATCGGCAACGGCGTCCTGGCGCTGCTGACCAACCCGGACCAGTTCGCCGCGCTGCGCGCGAACCCGGACCTGGTGGAAGGCGCGGTGGAGGAGATGCTGCGCTTCGACGGCCCGCTCATGCACACCACGTTCCGCTTCACGACCGAGCCGATCACGATCGGCGGAACCGAGATCCCCGCAGGCGAATTCGTCTGGGCGGGACTGGCCGCCGCCAACCGCGACCCGGACCGCTTCCCGGACGCCGACTCGTTCGACATCTCCCGGGACGCCCAGGGGCACCTGGCCTTCGGGCACGGCATCCACTTCTGCCTCGGCGCCCCGCTGGCCCGGATGGAGGCGCAGATCGCGCTGCGCGGCCTGGTCGCGCACTTCCCGGACCTGACGCCGGCCACCTCGCCGGAGAAGCTCGGCCGCCGCAACTCCAGCCTCATCCACGGGCTCCGCGCGCTCCCGGTCCGCCCGGCTTCTCATCCGTGAGGAGGAGGTGGGGCTCGTCCCCACGCGCCTACGGTGGGCCGATGCTCACCTCGTGGCGGCTCGACCAGCGGTTGGCGCTCGACGGCGTCGCGGCCGCGCTCGTGCTGGTCCTCGCCGCCGGCGCGTCGCTGAGCGCGCTTCGGGGTGCGGCACCGTGGCTGTGGATCGCCTCGGTGATCGCGCTGATCGGTCTCGCGGTGTGCGTGGCGCTGCGCAGGATCCGGCCCTTCGCGACGCTGCCGCCGGCCAGCGCCTGCATGCTCGCGCTCGTCGTCCTGCCGGACCTGCCCGGTGGCGTCCCGCCCGTGCTGCTGCCGTTCACGGCGATCTACCCCGTGCTGCTGTACTCGGTGATCGCCCACACCGACCACCAGGTGCTTCCCGTGGCCTGCGGGCTGATCGGCTCGGCGCTCGTGGTGGCCCGCACGGTGGTGAGCTTCCCGGGAACCGGAGCGCCGCCGGTCGTGCTCGGGGCCGTCGCGGTCGCCTCGGTGCTCTCGGCGTGGGCGCTCGGGCGGTACCGGCGGATCCGCGTGTCCTACGTGCGCGCGCTGGAGGAGAACGCCGAGCGCGCCGAGCAGCTGCGGCAGGAGCAGGTGCGCGCGGCGATCGCGGCGGAGCGGCGGTTGATCGCCCGCGAGATCCACGACGTGGCGGCGCACTCGCTGGCGGTCGTGCTCACCCAGGCCGACACCGCGCGCGTGCTGTTCGACCGCGATCCCGAACGCGCGCGGGAGATGCTCTCGACCGCGCTGGAGGTCGGGCGCGACGCGATGCAGGAGATGCGCGGGATGCTCGGAGTCCTGCGTTCGGGTGACGACCCGGTGAGTGGGGACCAGGACCGCGATCTCGATTCGCTGATCGGTTCCTTCCGCCAGGCCGGGACGGACGTGGAGCTGCGCAGCTCCGGGACCAGGCACGATCTCGGAACCGCCGAGCGGCACGCGGTGTACCGGGTGGTCCAGGAGTCGGTCACCAACGCCCTCAAGCACGTCGGCCCGGAGGTGAGGTGCCGGATCTGCCTGGTCTGGGAACCGCAGCGGCTTACCGTGATCGTGACGGACGACGGCCCCGGGACCACCGACGACCTCACCGCGCGCGGTGGGTACGGCCTGGTCGGGATGGCCGAGCGGATGCGGCAGATCGGAGGGCGATTCGTGGTGCGCAGCGAGCCCGGTGCGGGCACGACGGTGCGGGCGGAGTTCGAGTTGGGGGAGCGGTGACCGCGATCCGCGTGGTCGTCGCCGACGACCAGGAGCTGATCCGCTCCGCGCTCGGGATCGTGCTCGGCCTGCACGAGGACATCGAGGTCGTGGCCGAGGTGGATTCGGGTTCGGCGGCGGTGGAGGCCTGCCGGAGGCACCGGGTCGACGTGGTGCTGATGGACATCCGGATGCCCGGGATGGACGGCATCGCCGCGACCGAGCTGATCAGCGCCGAGCAGCCGGAGACCCGGGTGCTGATCCTGACCACCTTCGACCTGGACGAGAACCTCTTCGCCGCGCTGCGGGCGGGCGCGGGCGGTTTCCTCACCAAGGACACGCCGGGGGAGGAGGTCGCGGCCGCCGTGCGGGAAGTCCACAAGGGACATTCGATCGTCTCGCCGCGCGCCACTCGCACCCTGCTGGAGGTGGCCCGGCGGGCGGCGCCGCGCGGTCCCGATCCGCGCTGGGACTCGCTGACCGGCCGGGAGCGGGACGTGCTCGCGGCCCTGGCGCGCGGGTCGTCCAACGCCGAGATCGGCGCCGAGCTGCACCTGGCGGAGACGACGGTGAAGACCCACGTCGCGGCCATCCTGCGCAAGCTGGACGTCCGCGACCGGCTGCACGCGGTCATCTGGGCCTACGACAACGGCGTCGTCTGAGGGCTCCTCGCGGATCGTCCGCGAGGTCTCCGAAATCTCCTCCGCGAGGAGGAGAAGGTCTCTTCGTCGTGGTGGAGGTCGCGCGCCGCCGGAATCACGACCATTGCCGTCATGACTGAACAACGGAAGTTCGCACGAGGTTTCGTCCTCGTCGGTGGTGCTCTGCTGGTGCTGGTCGCGTCGGTGTGCGCGATCACCGGTGCGGTCAGCCCGATGGCAGACCCGTCCGACCTCTTCGCCTCCGCGTTGACCCTGCTGCCGCAGCCGGCCGCGAACCTGGTGGTCGCGGTGATCGGTGCGGTGACCGCGGCGACCGCGCTGGTGTCCGCGGGCCGCGCTGCCGTCCCGCTGCGGACGGCCTCGATCGTCGGCCTGCTGGTGCTGCTCGGCCCCGGCGTGCTGGCCGCTGTCGGGTACTTACCGTTCCTGCTCGTCTCGGCGCTGGCGGGAGACCCCGATCCGCTGCGGAAGTACCTGTCGGTGGCGCTGGTGCTCCAGCTGGTCGTCGTCGCGCTGGTGGTGACGATGCTGTGGACCTGGATCGAGCAGGCGGCGTGCGGCGGCGGAGCGACGAGGTCGGGCCGAGGGCGGCTGTGGACGTGGATCGCCATCGCCGTGCCGCTGGCGTACGCCGTGAGCCGGGTGCTGATGGCGACCGGGTTCCCCGGCCTGTCGATGGAGAACACCAGCGCCGCAGGTGGTCTCGGGCTCGCGGCGGCCGCTGCGGGCGGTGCCGTCCTGACCTGGGGGCTGATCCGCCCGTGGGGCGAGCGCTTCCCGCGCTGGATGGTCGGGCTGGCGGGCAGGCCGGTACCGGTGCGGATGGCGGTGCTGCCCGCGCTGTTCGTCGCCGTGCTGATGCTGGCGGGCAGCAGGCTGCTGGTGCTGCAGGTGCTCGCCGACAGCCCCGGTATCCCGAACCACCCGCTGGTCTGGCTGCCGATCGTGCTGTGGCCGCTGTGGTCGGTCGCGCTCGCCGCCGCCGCGATGCACTACCGGTTCCGCCGGGCACGGTCCGCGGTGGAGGTCGTCCGATGAACGTCCTCGAAAGGCCGTGCCCGGCCGCCGGATCAGCGCAGCGCGATGATCGTGTACGGGCCGACGTCGCGCTTGACGAAGGCCGGGGAGTCGAAGAGCTCGCGGTCGAAGTAGACGTGGTAGTCGCGCACGTTCGGGTTCTGCGGGAACGAGTCTCCCTTGAGCTGCAGGGCGAGATCGCCCTCGTGCTCCGGCGGGGCCTCCACGTCGGAGTAGCGGCTCTGCGGGTTGTCGAGGATGAACACGTTGGGGCTCTTGAACTTCGAGCCGCGCACCATCCGCAGCAGCTCGTCGCTGCTCTTGGCCTCGGTCCAGCGCTCGATCTCGGCCGCCCGGTCGTCGTAGTCGGCCAGCGGGTTGGCGTAGTGCGGCGTCTCCTGCTGGAAACCCCAGTACGGCTGGAAGGACATGAGCTTGTAGTCGGTGCTCAGCAGCACGTTCTGGTCGGGCTCGCGGCCGGTGAGCGAGGCGATCGCGCGGATCTCGTCGTCGAACCAGGAACCGCGCTGCCCGGGATCCTCGTTGCCCTTGGCGTTGTCGCCGGTCGGGTAGTAGTCGGTGTAGGCCTGCTCGGTGTTGGCGAGGAGCTTGTCGCTGATCGCCTCCTGGGTGACGCTCACCGCGCCGACCAGGCCGAGCGCGCAGGCGACGAGACTGATCTGCACCGCGTACCGCGGGTCGATCCTGCGCCGCAGGTAGCCGATGAGCTCCAGCAGCCCGAGCACGCCGGCGACCGCGAGCGTCAGGTCCAGGACGACGTTGAGCCGGAACGCCAGCAGCGTCGTCTTGGCCAGCAGGGCGAGCGTGGACAGGGCGAACCAGCCGTAGATCGCCAGCACGATCGCCAGCATCGAAGCGGCGATCTCGCTGTGGCGGCAGCGCAGCAACAACCACACGAAGCCCGCCAGGCACAGTCCGCCGAACGCGGTCGCCTCGGTCATCGGCACCGGCAGGAGCGCGCCGTCCTCGGGCAGGTAGTGCTGCGCGGCGCTGCGCGGGTTGTTGAGCAGGAAGCCGGTGGACAGCACGTAGGGCAGCCACACGATCAGCGCGATCAGCAGGCTGACCACGCCGATCGGCAGCAGCCGCAGGAACAGCTGCTTGACCACCGGTCCCACGCCTGCGCCCTGGCGGACCCGGCGCACGCCGGTGATCAGCGCCATCAGCATGATCATCACGACGGCGAAGCCGAAGTGCAGCGTGTAGGTGATCGCGGCGAACCCGACGTAACCGCCGATGCAGATCAGCGTCCAGCGCGGTGTGCCCTCGGTCGTCCGCAGCGAGCGCCAGGCCAGCACGGCGACCGGCACCAGCCACGCGGCCGACGGCCAGGCGTAGGGCTCCACGATGCCGTGCAGCATGCCCGACAGCGCGGTCACGACGGCGGCCAGCAGCGCGAGCCGGCGACGCAGCACCACGCTCCAGAGCGTGAACGCCACGACAGCAGTCACCGCGACCCAGCACAGCGCGTAGAGCTTGTAGGCCGCCCAGCCCTCCCAGCCCAGGAGGTTGGCGAAGCGGCCGCCGAGCCAGAACCAGCCGCTCGGGTAGTAGGGAGCGGTCTCCGCGTAGTTCATGTCGGCCAGGCCCAGCGTCGAGGCCATGCGCGTCATCAACTGCATGCGGAAGCCGTTGTCGGTGGACGATCCGCCGTAGTAGAAGCGCGAGGACTGCAACGGGATGGCCAGCGACAACGTGCTGAAGGCGCTCAGCGCGACCCAGGTCGCGGCGAGCTTGCCCCAGCGGCCGATGCGCGTGGCGCGGTATCCGAACGCCAGCAGCGCGAACAGGGCTGCCAGGACCAGACCGCTGCTGAGCATGGTCAGCGCCTCGGGCGCGTAGCTGGGTTCGCTGATGCTCAGCCGCGCGGCGGCGAACTGCAGCACCAAGCTCACCACTGCGGCGACCGCGGAACCGGCGACCAGTTCGGCTACGGTGTTGCGCAGCGGGAGCCGGACGGCCGAGTTCTGCCGCGGCTCGTCGATCGGGCTCGGTCCGGTCAACTGGGGAGACGGCAGGATTCCCACCACTTCACTCGTCCTTCGGCGTAGCCGACATGAGGGCTCGCGCAGAATAGTTGATGTGCGCACCGCGCCCGTCCATCGGGTGACTGGGAGGGGTGCGAAGAAACGCTATGGTGACCGGAAAATTTCGCAAGCCGGGCCGGTGGCGGCGAACGCGAGGAGGAGGTCGGCGGGTGTCCGACAGCCCAGTGGACGATCCGGGCACGACGCGTGCTCTCCCGGAGCGGATCGAGCCCGAGGAGGCCGCGCTGCTCTCGGTCCTGACGCCACCCAGTCCGAAGGTGGTGGTCAAGGCCGACCTGCTGCCGGCGATCAGCGCGATCTCGCTGATCGCGTTGCTGGGGTTGCCGATGGGCTGGTTGTGGTCGCGGCTGGCACCTCCGCAGGAGAGCGTGCTGGGGCGTGGCGGCACGGTGAGCCCGCTGCTGGTGGAGAGCTACCACGAGTTCGACGGCATCGCGATCTTCACGCTGCTGGCCTTCGCCGCCGGTCTGCTCACCGCCGCGGTGCTGTGGCGGATTCGCGGCAGGCGCGGCCCGGTCCTGCTCATCGGCGGTGTGCTGGGCTCGCTGGTGGCGTCCTGGCTGGGGATCCAGATGGGCGGCTCGCTCGCGGCCGGGCTCTACCCGATGCCGCCGAACCCGCAGCTCGGCGACCTGATCACGGTCGCCCCGGAGATCACCACGATGTGGGTGCTGGTCGCCATGCCGTTGGCGCTCTCCCTCGGCTACGGCATCGCGACGTCCTGGAACGGCTTCGACGACCTGGGAAGACGTCTGAAGTAGGGGCGGGTTTAACCCGAACTGACCCATGATCAAGTCCGCTTTGTCCGGTCGGTTCGGACCAAGACCACCGCCCTCACCGCGGACGCAGCGATCCGCCGATCGCGTTCAGCGTCTCGGGCGTGACCGCGCCCGGGACGTCCTGGTCCGCGGCGGCGAGGAAGACCACCGAGCTCTTGCCGTCGCTGTTGGTGGCCACGGTCGTGACCGCGACCGAGCGGGCGTCGCAGCCCGCCGGAGCGGGCAGGGTGACCCGGGCGTTGATGCGCGTGGCGGGGAGCCCGTCGCTGAGCCGCAGCTGCTCGGGCGGTGACTGCTCGACGAGCGGGGCGACGCCGTCGCGGGTGAACGCGTGGCCGATGAACCTGCCGATGGCCTCGCCGGCGACGGCGGTGTTGTCCGGCCCGAGCCGGGCGCTGGCGCCCGCCATCGCGCGGAAGCTGTTGTCGTCCCCCGGGCAGAAACCCAGTTGCTGGTGCGACACCCCGGTGAGCGTGACCGCGTCCTCCGGAGGTCCGACGGCGTGCACGTTCTCCGAGTTCGGGTCGACCTCCCAGTCCGGCGGCACGTCGTAGGCGGCGTGGCGTTTGGGCACGCCGACCACGTGCCACCCGGGCACCAGGGGCTCCGCCGAGGACGGGGGCACCGGAGCCGGGCCGGGCGGCTGCGATCCCGCCTGCTGGCTCCGGAGGCCGAACACCAACACCGCCGCCATCGCGCCGATCAGCACGACGGCACCGAGCGAGAGGGCGAAGATCAACCACCTGCGCTTCTTCCTGCGAGGCGGCTCGAACCCCTGCTGCGGCTGCTGGAAGGCGTCGAAGCCCCGGTACTGCCTTTGCGGCCCCCAGGGGCCACCAGGTGAGGACATGCGCCGATCCTAGATCGGGCGGACCCCCTACCGGCCCCTGCTAGTTCAGGCTGGGTTGTTGCGCGAACTCGGCCAGCGGCGCCGGAACCGCGCGCAGCTCGCGCAGGAACTCGGCCTCCCGCAGCAGCAGCTTGCGCACGGTGCGCAGTCGGATCAGCGGGTCGGTCTCCTCCAGCAGGGCCTGGCGGTCCTCGGCGGTCAGCACGCAGTCGTCGGCCAGCAGGTACGACAGGTCGGCGGATTCGGAGTCCTCGCCGGGGACCTCGCGGGGCCCGCTGCGCATGCCCGAGGCGTGGTAGCGCTGGTGGGCGTCGCGCGCCCCCGCGGTGAGCCGTTCGCGGCGGCCAGGGGTGTCGGGCTCCGGTTCGGTGTCGGGCAGCCACTGCACGCGGGCCAGCAGGTAGGGCGCGGACTCGCGGTCGATCTGCAGCAGCCGGAAGCGCCGCTCGCCGAAGGCGGTGACGTCGTAGCGCCCGCCGGGCAGCTGCCGGGCCTCATCGAGCACGGCCGTGCAGCCGACGTCGTACAACGAGTCGACGTTGTCCTCGCCGACCTCCCATCCCTGCCGGATGGTGACCACGCCGAACCGGCGGTCGGGCACGGCTTCGTTGAGCAGGTCCTGCACGAGGTCGCGGTAGCGCGGCTCGAAGATGTTCAGCGGAAGGTGCCCGCCCGGGAGCAGCACGGACCCCAGGGGGAACAGCGGCAACGTGTCCAACACGCCTCCCAAACTACTTCGATCGACGCAACGAGGCTGCTCCAAGTGAAACAGGCGATGTTCAGGCTGGGGGGCGGAACACCGCGAACGGGTCGGTCACCTGCAGGTCTCGCGAGGTGAAGCGGAACAGCGCGGGCGGTCTGCCCCCGGAGCGCCCGGCGGGCACGGTGTGGCCGGTGGGCTCCAGGACACCCCGCCGGGAGAGCACGCGCTGCAGGTTCGTCGCGGCGACCTGGTAGCCGAGCGCGGCCGAGTAGATCCCGCGCAGTTCGGAGACGGTGAACTCGGCCGGGGCCAGCGCGAACCCGATGTTGGTGTAGGAGAGCTTGGCGCGCAGCCGGTCTCGCGCGACGAGCACGATCTCCTCGTGGTCGAAGGCCGTCGCGGGCAGGTCGTCGACCGGGAACCAGCGGGTGTCGGCGGGCACTTCGGGGTCGACGTCGGCGGGCACCAGGCACAGGAACGCGGTGGCGATCACCCGCCGGTCGGGCACCCGGCCGGGGGCGCTGAACACCGAGAGCTGCTCGACGTGGGAGAGCTTGTGCACGTCGACCTTCTCGGCGAGCTGCCGCCGGATCGACGCCTCGACGTCCTCGTCGGCGGCCAGCCAGCCCCGGGGGAGCGACCAGCGGTGCAGCGCGGGCTCTTTGGCGCGTTGCCACAGCATCACCTGGAGTCGTTCGTCGCGGATCTGCAGGACCCCGGCGAGGACTTCGTGAGCTGCGTCTCTGCCATCCGCCATGGCCGCGGTGTTACGATGTGGCACGTTTTCGATTATAAGGCGAAAACCTCGGGGCCGTTGATCCGGGGTGAGTTGCGGGGTCTCCGGTTCGTCTCGGAGCCCCCGGCGAGGAGGACGACATGGCGACTGCGACGTGGCAGCGGACCGATGCCGGCTACACCGGTGTCGAAGCCGATGCCGCCTGGGCCGAGGAGGTCCGGCGGTTGGCCGAGGAGCGCGACGCCGTGCTGCTGGCGCACAACTACCAGCTGCCCGAGATCCAGGACGTCGCCCACCACACCGGTGACTCGCTGGCGTTGAGCCGCATCGCGGCCAACAGCGACGCGAGCACGATCGTCTTCTGCGGCGTGCACTTCATGGCCGAGACGGCCAAGATCCTCGGCCCGGAGAAGACGGTGCTGATCCCCGACGAGCGGGCGGGATGCTCGCTGGCCGACTCGATCACCGCCGAGCAGCTGCGCGCGTGGAAGGACGAGCACCCGGGCGCGGTCGTCGTCTCCTACGTCAACACCACCGCGGAGGTGAAGGCCGAGACCGACATCTGCTGCACCTCCTCCAACGCGGTCGACGTGGTGCGCTCGATCCCGGAGGACCGCGAGGTGCTGTTCTGCCCGGACCAGTTCCTGGGCGCGCACGTCAAGCGCGAGACCGGCCGGGAGAACCTGCACATCTGGGCCGGTGAGTGCCACGTGCACGCCGGGATCAACGGGCCGGAGCTGGCCGAGCGCGCCGCCGCGTCGCCGGAGGCGGACCTGTTCATCCACCCCGAGTGCGGCTGCGCGACCTCCGCGCTCTACCTCGCGGGCGAGGGCACCGTGGAGCCGGAACGGGTGAAGATCCTGTCCACCGGCGACATGCTCACCGCGGCGAGGGACACCGGCGCGCGCTCGGTGCTGGTGGCCACCGAGGTCGGCATGCTGCACCAGCTGCGGAAGGCCGCTCCGGAGATCGACTTCCGCGCGGTCAACGACCGGGCCTCCTGCCGCTACATGAAGATGATCACCCCCGCGGCCCTGCTGCGCTGCCTGCGCGAAGGCGCCGACGAGGTGCACGTGCCCACCGACGTCGCCGACCGCGCTCGGGCCTCGGTGGAGCGGATGATCGCCATCGGCAAGCCCGGCGGTGGCGAGTGACCTGGGAGGCCGGTGCCGACCTGCTGGTCGTCGGCACCGGTGTGGCCGGGCTGACCGCCGCGCTGCGCGCCCGCGAAGCCGGTCTGCGCGTGCTGGTGCTGAGCAAGGACTCCGTCGCGGCGGGCAACACCGGCTGGGCGCAGGGCGGCATCGCCGTGGTGCGGCCGGGCGAGCTCGACCCGGGCGACAGCCTGCACAAGCACGTCGAGGACACGCTGACCGCGGGGGTCGGTCTGTGCTCGCCGCAGGCGGTGCGCGACATCCTCGCCGACGGTGCGCAGGCCATCGGCCGGTTGCGCGCGGCGGGCGCGGAGTTCGACGCAGTCGACGGCGCGCTGGCCCGCGCCCGCGAGGGCGGGCACCAGGCTTTCCGCGTCATCCACGCAGGTGGGGACGCCACCGGCGCCGAGGTGCAGCGGGCGCTGGTGTCGGCCGTGCGCGGTGGCGGGATCCCGGTGCTGGAGCAGCACTGCGTGGTCGAGCTGCTGCGCGGCGAGGGCGGTGCGATCGCCGGGGCGCTGGCGATGGACTCCGAGAGCCGACCCGGTGTGCTGCACGCGCCCGCGGTGCTGCTCGCCACCGGCGGTCTCGGCCAGCTCTACGCCGCGACGACGAACCCCGACGTGTCCACTGCGGACGGTGTCGCGCTGGCGCTGCGCGCCGGAGCGGGAGTGGCGGACCTGGAGTTCGTGCAGTTCCACCCGACCGTGCTCTACGCCGAGGGCGAAGCGCGCGGACGTCGGCCGCTGGTCACCGAGGCGGTGCGCGGCGAAGGCGCGGTGCTGCTGGACGTGCGCGGCGACCGGGTGATGGACGGGGTGCATCCGCTGGGCGACCTGGCGCCGCGCGACGTGGTGTCGGCGGCGATCACCCGCCGCGCCGCGGAGACCGGTGCCCAGCACGTCTTCCTGGACGCCACCGGGATCCCCGGTTTCGCCGAGCGCTTCCCGACCGTGCACGCCTCGTGCCGGGAGGCGGGGATCGATCCGGAGGCCGAGCCGATCCCGGTGGCCAGCGCGGCGCACTACTCGTGCGGCGGGGTGGTGTCCGATGTGGATGGTCGCACCGCGGTGACCGGTCTGTACGTGGCGGGAGAGGTGGCCTGCACGGGCCTGCACGGCGCGAACCGGCTGGCCTCCAACAGCCTGCTGGAAGGGCTGGTCGTGGGCGGGCGAGCGGCCTCAGCCGTGGCCAAGGACCTCGGGTGCGGCCTGCTGTCGCGCACGCCGGTGGGCGAGGTCGAGCCGCCCGCGTTCGCGGTCGTCGAGCGAGACCTGCTGCAGCGCACCATGAGCAGGCACGCCGGCATCGGCCGCAGCGAGGACGGGATGACCGAGGCGTGCTCGGTGCTGGACCGCGCCTCCGTCGTCCGTCCGCTGCGGACGCGTCAGGCGGTGGAGGACGCGTCGCTGACGCTGACCGCGCAGGCCCTGCTGGCGGCGGCCAGGCTCCGCGTGGAATCGCGCGGCTGCCACCGGCGCACCGACTTCCCGGACACCGACGACCTGCGCTGGCGGCGCAGCACGGTGCTCCGGCTGGACGCCTCGGGGTGGTTGATCCACGCCGAGACCGGAATTGCGAGGACTGCGGCATGACTTTCGACTTCGACGGCGCTCGCGAGATCGTCCGCACGGCGCTGGCCGAGGACCTGCGCTACGGGCCGGACGCCACCACCGAGGCCACGGTCGCGGAGGACGCGGTCGCCGAGGCGGGCTTCAACACCCGCAAAGCCGGTGTGCTGGCGGGACTTCCGGTGACGCGCCTGGTGCTCGACGAGGTGCTGGGCGCCGACGCCTACCAGGTGCTCGACGAACGCGCCGACGGCGATCGGCTCGCTCCCGGCGACTGCGCGCTGCGGGTGAAGGCGCCGGTCCGGGGTCTGCTCACCGCCGAGCGCACGGCGCTCAACCTGCTGACCCACCTCTCCGGCATCGCCACCGCGACCTCGGCGTGGGTGGACGCGGTGGCCGGCACGGGATGCCGGATCCGGGACAGCCGAAAGACCCTCCCGGGCCTGCGCGACCTGCAGAAGTACGCGGTCCGCTGTGGTGGCGGGGTCAACCACCGCATGGGTTTGGGCGACGCGATCCTGATCAAGGACAACCACGTGGTCGCCGCGGGTTCCCCGGCGGCCGCCGTCCGAGCCTGCCGCGCCCACGCCCCGGAGCTCCCGATGGAGGTCGAGGTCGGCGACCTCGCCGAGCTCGAAGAGGTGCTGGCGGAGAACGTCTCCCTGGTCCTGCTGGACAACTTCACCCCGGACCAGTGCGCCGAAGCGGTGACCCGCACCCGGGCGCTGTCGCCTGGCACGGAGCTGGAAGCCTCCGGCGGCCTGACCCTCGACGTGGCAGCGGCCTACGCCCGAACCGGCGTCCACTACCTCGCGGTGGGAGCCCTGACCCACTCCTCCCCGTCCCTGGACCTCGGCCTGGACATGTGACCCGGACCAGCATCACCCTCCCAGGTGCTCGAATTCACCCGGCTGCGCAACCCTTTTCGAATTTCGCGCGAAATTCGAGCCCGAAACTCGGCGTTCGAACTTCGCGCGAAATTCGAACGCCCCTGGTCAGGAGGCGTGTGGGGCGGTGGGGGTGTTCGTGTTGCGGCATGATCGGGTGGAACGGGAGGTGCGTGGTGGATTCGGCTTTGTTGGGCGGGGCCTCGGCGGCGCGGCGGCCCACCGGTCCGGTGCTCGGACTGCTGGTGGTGGTCGTGTGCCTGCTGGTGGGGCCCGCGGTGGTGACGCTGGCGCTGTTGCCGGTCTTCGGGATTTCCGCGCTGGCCCTGGTGGGCGGGCCCATGGGGATCGGGACTCAGCTGGTGCTGCTGCTGAGCTTCCTCGGAGCCAGCGGCTTGCTCGCGCTCTGGGTGCTGGTCAAGGAGCGGCGTCCGCTGGCGAGCCTCGGGTTCTTCCCGGCTTCTCGGATCGGCACGCACCTGGCGTTCGGTGCCGGTGCGGCGGTCGTGCTGCTGGCGGTGCCGGTGGCGGTGAACCTGGTCAGCGGGCAGTACCTGGTCGGGCCCGTGCGGTTCGCGCAGGTCGGGGCGGTGCTGCTGGCGCTGGTGGGGTTCGCCGTGCAGGCGTGCACCGAGGAGGTCGTCAGCCGCGGGTACCTGCTGCAGACCGCCTACCGGAAGTGGGGGCTCACGGCGGCGGTCATCTTCCAGGCGTTGGTCTTCGCGCTCCTGCACGGAGCCAACTTCGAGGTCGGTGTGCTGCCGCTGGTCAACGTCCTGCTGGTCGGTCTGATGCTGGGGCTGTGGGCGGTGGCCGAGGGTTCGCTGTGGGGCGTGTGCGCCTTCCACGTCGTGTGGAACTGGTGCCAGGGCAACGTGGCCGGGATCCAGGTGTCCGGGATGGACATCCAGGCCACGCTGATGAGCCTCGACCCCGAGCCGGGAACCGCTGAACTGCTCACCGGCGGCGGCTTCGGCGTCGAGGGCAGCATCATCACGACGGTCGTCCTGTCTCTCGCGACGGCGCTGGCGTTCCGAGCGGTTCAGAACCGCCGGTTGGTGAGCACCGGAACGGCCTGACGGGCTCCTTCGACCGCGTCCGGGTCGACGTCGACGACCTCGACGCCGGGTTCGGCGCCGAGCTGCGCGTGGACCAGGCCGAGGGGAGTGGCGACGAGGCTGTGGCCGATGCCGGTGGGGGCCTTGCCGGAGGGTTCGCGGCCGATGCTGCGCGGGTCCGCCTGGCCGCAGGCCACGATCCAGGAGGTCGAGTCGAGCGCGCGGGCGCGCACCAGCAGCTCCCACTGCTCGCGCTTGCCCTCGCCGGAACCCCACGAGGCGGGGGTGACGATCACCGACGCGCCCTCGTCGGCGAGCTTCTGGAACAGCCCGGGGAACCGGACGTCGTAGCAGGTGGTGAAGCCGATGCCGACGCCGTCGAGGGTGATCACGACCGTTTCCGCGCCGGGGGCGACGGTGTTCGACTCGGCGAAGCCGAACGCGTCGAACAGGTGGATCTTGTCGTAGGAGGCGTCCACGCCGCGACCGGCGATCAGCAGCGTGTTGGTGACCCGCCCGTCGTCGGCGGGGGTGAACATGCCCGCGACCACGGCGATGCCGGCTTCCCGCGCGAGGCGGCGGACCTCGGTGGCCCACGGGCCGTCCAGCGGCTCGGCCAGCGGTGCCAGCTTCACGCCGAAGCAGGCCATCGTCGCCTCGGGGAACACCGCGAGGTCGGCGCCTTCCTCGGCGGCCCGGCGGATCCCGTCGGCGACCAGTTCCAGGTTGGCCTTCGGGTCGGGGCCCGACACGATCTGGCACAACGCGATTCGCATAGCCACAACCATCCTTCGACGAGTCTGCTTCGAAGTGGCGGAGCCACTTTCTCCTTCGGTGAGTGCTCTCGCGGCCGGCGCTACCGGGGTTCTGCGCGGCTTCGTGGCGAGTGCGCCGTGACGCCGCGTTCTCACGTGCTGAGGCGCGGCGCACGCTCAGGTTCCCCGCCCGCACCGCGTTGCACAACGAGTGGTGCGGCGTGAACCGATACGATGCTTGTATACCGATGATATGCAAGCAAGGGGTCAAAGTGCCGTCCGGACGTGAACTCGCTTACGCCCACCTCAAGGACACCGTCCTGAGCGACCCCAGCATGCAGGGGCAGTTCGTCAACGAACAGGCCCTGGCCGACGAGATCGGCGTGTCGCGCACGCCCATCCGCGAGGCCCTGCTGCTGCTCGCCGCCGAGGAACTGGTCCAGCTGGTGCCCAAGCGCGGCGCCTACATCGCCCCGATCGGCGGCCGGGAGATCGGGGAGCTGTTCGAGATCCGCACGATGATCGAGTGCTACGCCGCCCGCCGCGCCGTCGAGCTCGGCGCGGTGCCGCTGGACGAGATGCGCGAGCAGCTCGACCAGCAGCGCGAGCTCGGCGAGGACCAGGCCCGCGAGTTCATCGACCACGACCACCGGTTCCACTCCGCGCTGGTGGCCGCCGTCGGCAACGAGATGCTGTCCAAGACCTACGACGGTCTGCGCGCCCGGCAGATCCGCGCCGGTGTCGAGGCGCTGTTCCGGTCCGACGGGCGGCGCAAATCCGTGCTGGCCGAGCACGAGGCGATCTGCTCGGCGCTCGCCGCGGGCGACCCGGAGGCCGCGACCGCGGCGATCACCGAACACCTCAGCGCGACCCGGCGGGTGTTGCAGTCCGGCTGAGCCACAGGCCGATCAGCGTCACCACGCAGGTCGCCGCCAGGTAGCAGGCGGGGGCGACCCAGGTGTCGAAGTAGGCGTACAGCGAGGTGAACAGCAGCGGGGCCAGAGCTCCGCCGATGATCCCGGCGAGCGTGTAGGCCAGCGAGGCGCCGGTGGCGCGCAGCGCCGGGCTGAACTGCTCGGCGATGAACGCGGCCTGCGGCCCGTACATCAGGGCGTGCCAGATCAGCCCGACGATCACGCCGAAGATCAGCAGCCCCGCGGATCCGCCCCCGACCAGCGGGAAGAACACGAACGGCCACACCAGACCGCCGACGGCACCGACCGCGTAGACGCGGCGGCGGCCGAAGCGGTCCGACAGCGCCCCGGCCAGCGGCATCAGGAACAGCTGCAGCGAGGAGCCGAGCATGACGCCGGTGACCGCCCAGCTCTTGGGCATGTCCAGCTGCTGGGTGGCGTAGGTGAGCACGAAGACGGTGAACAGCGCGTAGAGCACGTCCGGGCCGACGCGGGAGAGGATTCCGGCGATCAGCGCGCGCGGTTCCCGGGTGAGGACCTCGCGCACCGGGGCGCCTGCCTGCTCGCCCTTCTGCTGGATCTCCTGGAAGACCGGGGTCTCCTCCAGCTTCACGCGGATCCACAGCCCGAAGATCACCAGCACGGCCGACAGCAGGAACGCGATCCGCCAGCCCCAGGACATGAACTGCTCGGAGGTCAGTCCGGCGGCCAGTCCCGCGAGAACGCCGTTGGCCAGCAGGTTTCCGGCCGGCGGCCCGATCTGGGCGGCGGAGGCCCAGAAACCGCGGTGCTTCTCGCTGCCGTACTCGCTGGACAGCAGGACCGCGCCGCCCCACTCGCCGCCGATGCCCACGCCCTGGGCGAATCGCAGCACCACCAGCAGCACCGCACCGAGCGCGCCGACCTGGTCGTGGGTGGGCAGCAGTCCGATGAAGACGGTGGAGATGCCGGTGATCAGCAGCGTGATCACCAGGACCTGCTTGCGGCCGAGCACGTCGCCGAGGCGGCCGAAGACGAATCCGCCCAGCGGGCGCGAGACGTAGCCGACGGCGTAGGTGGAGAACGCCAGCAGCGTTCCCGACAGCGGGTCGTGGCTGGGGAAGAACAGCTGGCCGAACACCAGCGCCGAGGCGACCGAGTAGGCGGCGAAGTCGTACCACTCCAGTGAGGTGCCGCTCAGGCTCGCCACGAATGCCTTGATCAGGTCCTTGCGCGCCGGTCTTGCGGCGGTCGCGGTCGCGTTCGTCATGGACTCCCTCGATTTCCAGGTGGACCGGCAAAGTGTGATACGAACTGTATACAAGAGGTATGCCAAACGGGAGGGTGTTGTGTTTCCACTTCATTTCGATGTCGGTGGCCGGACGGTCGAGGTCTCGGTGACCACGCTGCTCAACGCCGGATACGCCGGTCGCAGCCAGGAGGACGTCGCCGCCCACGTGGCGGAACTGGCCGAGCTCGGCGTCCCCGCTCCGACCCGCACGCCCTGCCTCTACCCGGTCGCGCCCTACCTGGCCATGCAGACCGACGTGGTCCCGGTGCAGCACGGCCGGACGTCCGGTGAGGCCGAGTGGGCGTTGGTGATCACCGAGGACGACGTGCTGCTCACCGCGGCCTGCGACCACACCGACCGCGAGCTGGAGGTCCACGGTGTGGCCTGGAGCAAGCAGGCCGGGCCGGACGTCCTCGGTCGCAAGGCGTGGCGGCTGGCCGAGATCGAGGACCACCTCGACGAGATCACGCTCACGGCCTGGGCCGGCGGCGAGAAGATCCAGGACGGCACCCTCGCCGACCTGCTCACCCCGCACTACTGGCTCGAAGAGCTCCGCACCCGAGGGCTGGCCCGACCCGGCACGATCCTGATCTCGGGCACCATCCCGATGACCCCCGAGGTCGACCAGTTCGCCACCACCTGGCGCGTCGACCTCACCGATCCCCGCACCCACGACACGATCACCTGCACCTACGCGGTCGACGTCATGCCGGAACCCGTCGCCTGACGATCACCGGGACCGGTCACCTCCGGAGCGTCCCCGGCTTCGGGGGACGGATTACCCCGGTATTCCGTCCCCCGATTGCGGGAGTTTTCCGGGTTCCGAATACCGCCGTGTTCCGGGACCCACCTGCGGTCGGGCGTGCAGGTGGAGGTGGCGAGGAAGATCTCAGGTTATTGAGAAGAAGTTGCAATAGCCCTTATGGTGCGTGAGTGCTGAAACGTCGGAGTTTGGTCGTCGGGTTATCGGTCGTGGTGGGGGTCGTGGCCGCCGGGTGCGCGGCGCCTTCGCAGCCCGGGGATTCCGGCGCGATGTTGCTCGCCGACGGGTACGAGCCGGAGAGCTTGAACCCGCTGCTCGGGTACGGAGCCGAGGGGGCGGCGAAGTTCTACGACGGGCTGCTGGCCTTCGACGGGCGCGCGCAGCTGCGGCCCGCGCTGGCGGTGGAGCAGCCGCAGGCCAACGCCGACGCCACCAGCTGGACCGTGAAGCTCCGCGACGGCGTGAAGTTCCACGACGGAACACCGTTCGACGCCGAGGACGTCGCTGCCACCTACCGCGCGGCCGTCGACCCCGCCTACGCCTCCACGGTCTCCTCCGACTACGACATGCTCGCCGATGTCCAGGCCGTCGACCCGCACACCGTGCGCTTCGACCTGAAATTCCCCTACTCCGCTTGGCCTTCCAAGATGGTCCTGGGCATCGTCCCGAACGAGGCGCTGAAAACCCCGTCCTCGCAGGAGAACTCGCCGCTCAACACCCGGCCCGTCGGCACAGGCCCGTACCGGCTCGTCGAATGGCGTCAAGGCGACCAGATGACCTGGTCCGCCAACCCCGACTACTGGGGCGGCGCACCGACCGTGCACGACATCACCGTCGTGTTCGCCAAGGACGACAACACCCGCGCGCAGCGATTAGCGGCGGGAGAGTTCGACGGCACCGTGCTGCCCCCGGTGCTCGCCGAAGGAGCCGCGCGCGACGGGTTCCGCGTCGTGCACCACGAGACCGCCGACTACCGCAGCATCGCGCTGCCCAACACCCACCCCGTCGCCGGTGATCGCGCCGTGCGCACCGCGCTGAACCTCGCCGTGGACCGCGAAGGCATGATCAAGGCGCTGCTCGGCGGGCGCGGAAAACCCGCCTACGCCCCGATCCCGCCGTCGATGGGCGCTCACCACGAGCCCGCGGCGACCTTCGCCCACGACCCGCGGCGGGCGGGCCGGATCCTCGACGACGCGGGCTGGCGAGTCGGCGCCGACGGCATCCGCGAGCGCAACGGGACCCGCGCCAAGTTCACCGTGATGTACTTCGCCGACGACAGCCTCCGCCGGGACCTGGCAACGGGTTTCGCCTCCGACGCCCGCAAGGTCGGCATCGAGGTCGAGCTCGCCGGGGTGGACCGCTCCGCGGTCGCCGGGAGGCTGGCCACCGACGGCATCGTGCTCGGCAACGGCAACCCGATGGACCCCGACCCGCAGGTCTACTCCAGCCTGAGCTCCTCGGCGATCGGCACCGGCACCTACAACAACCCGGGCCAGTACCGCAACGCCGAGGTGGACGCCGCCCTCGACTCGGCACGCCGCGAGCTGGACCCGGTCAAGCGCGCCGAGCTCTACCGGCAGGCCCAGCGCGCCTACGTCGCCGACCCCGGCCTGGTCTACCTGGCGTTCATCGACCACAGCTACGTGCTGCGCGACGGCGGTTTCAGCGGTTACCAGCCGCCCGTCGAACCGCACACCCACGGCATCACCTGGGGCCCGTGGTGGAACGTCGAGACCTGGAAGCCCAGCGCGTGACGCGAGCGATCTCGCGCCTGGTGCTGCGGCGGCTGGCGTTCGCCGTCCCGGTGCTGGCGATCGTCGCGCTCGGCGTGTTCCTGCTGGCCTCGGCCTCGCCGTTCGACCCGATCGACCAGTACTTCGGGGTGCGGCTGTTCACCGCCTCGGCCGCCGACGTGGCCCGGGTGCGCGCCGAGCTCGGCCTCGACCGGCCCGTGCTGGAGCAGTTCTGGCAGTGGTTCAGCGGTGTGCTCACCGGCGACCTCGGGATCTCCCGGTCGCTGCGCCAGCCCGTCGCGCAGGTCGTCGCCGAACGGCTGCCCTGGACCGCGCTGCTCGCGGCCACCGGCCTCGCCCTGGCCGTCCTGTTCGCGCTGATCGGCGGAACCATCGCCGCGTGGCGGCAGGGCGGCGCCGTGGACCGGCTGATCACGGCGGTCGGGCACGCGCTGGAGGGCGTCCCGCCGTTCGTGCTGGCGCTGCTGTCCATCGCGGTGTTCTCGCTCGGCCTGGGCTGGCTGCCCGTGGCGGGACTGACCGACGCCGGGCAGGACGTCTCCTTCGGGCAGGTCGCCGAACACCTCGCGCTGCCCGCGCTCGTGCTCGGCGTGTCCCAGACCCCGTGGCTGGTGCTGCACGTCCGGCAGTCGATGCTGGGCTCGCTGGCCGAGGACCACGTCACCGGCGCCCGCGCGCGCGGCCTGGCCGAGCGGGTCGTGGTGCTGCGCCACGCCCTGCCCACCGCGCTGCTGCCGTTCGTGACGCTCATCGGCGCCCGCATCCCGGAGCTGGTCACCGGAACGGTGCTGGTCGAGGAGGTCTTCTCCTGGCCGGGGCTGGCGGGTGCGGTGGTCACCGCCGCGACCGCCGTGGACTACCCGCTGCTGGCGATGGTGACCCTGGTGGCCACGGCGGCGGTGCTGCTGGGCTCGCTGCTGGCCGACGTCGCCGCGATCCTGCTCGACCCGAGGGTGGCCGCGGATGGCTGAGCTGACCTGGAAACCGGCCGGCCGCGCGGGGATTTCCCGTGCGCGCCCGCGCACCCGCCTGCGCGCGTCCCTGGCGGTCCTGGTGCTGCTGGTGCTCGGCGCGGTGTTCGTGCCGATGCTGCTGGGCGGTCAGGCCGTGAGCTATGACGAGATCCGCCTCGCACCCGGTCTCGCGCACCCCTTCGGCACCGACTCCAACGGCCGCGACCTGTTCGTGCAGTCGATGGCAGGACTGCGGGTGTCGTTGCTGGTCGCCGCGTTCAGCGCGCTGGTGTCCACAGTGCTCGGTTCGCTGGTGGGGGTCGTGGCCGGAGGGCTCGGCGGCTGGGCCGATCGGTTGCTGATGCGGCTGGTCGACACCGTCAACTCGGTGCCGCACCTGCTGCTCGGCGTGGTCATCGTCGCGCTGTACAGGGGAAGCCTCGTCGCGGTGATCTGCTCGATCGCGCTGACGCACTGGACGACGGTCGCGCGCGTCGTGCGCTCCGAGGTCTTGTCGCTGCGGCAGCGCCCCCACGTCGATGCCGCCATCGCCGGTGGTTCATCGCGGACGCGCGTGCTGCGCAGGCACCTGCTGCCGGCGATCGTGCCGCAGGCCGCGCTGTCGGCGGTGCTGCTGGTGCCGCACGCCGTGTGGCACGAGACCGCGCTGAGCTTCCTCGGGCTGGGGCTGCCGCCGCACCTGGCCAGCATCGGCAACATCCTCGGCGACGGCCGCGACGCCGTGCTGCTCGGCGCCTGGTGGATCGTGCTGTTCCCGTCGTGCCTGCTGGTGGCCACCACGCTGGCGGTGTCCGGGCTGGCCGCGACCTGGCGGGACCGGATCGTGCCTCGACGACGATCGGAGCTGTCGCTGTGACCGACATCAAGGCGCCAGAGGAGATCGATCTGCTGACGCTGCAACGCCTTTCGGTCCGCTTCCGGTTGCCGCGCGGAGTGCTGGTGCGCGCCGTCAGCGACGCCGCGCTGCGGCTGCGCCCCGGACGCGTGCTGGCGCTGGTCGGTGAATCCGGTTGCGGCAAGTCCGTTCTGGCCTCCGCGCTGCTGGGTCTGCTGCCCGGCAACGCCGAAACCCGCGGCCACGCGCTGCTCGACGACGGGACCGACCTGCTCTCGGCTCCGGAATCGGTGCTGGCAGGGCGGATTCGCGGCCGTCGCATCGGCCTCGTCCCGCAGTCGGCGAGCACCCACCTGACCCCGGTGCGCAGGGCTCGCGCGCAGCTCGTCGAGACCATCGACGCCCTGCGCGGCCCCAGCGGTGCCGATGAACTCGCTCGCCGCGTCGGGCTCGACCCGGCCGATCTCGACCGCTACCCGCACGAGCTGTCCGGTGGCATGGCGCAACGCGTCGCGCTCGCGCTGGCGCTGGCCGGGGACCCGCGGATCGTCCTCGCCGACGAACCGACAACCGGCCTGGACCGGCCGCTGGTGCACCGCACCGTCGACCTGCTCGCCGAGGCCGCCACCGACGGTCGCGCGGTCCTGCTGATCACCCACGACCTCGCCGCCGCCCGCCGGGTGGCCACCGACGTGGCCGTGATGTACGCCAGCCGCATCGTCGAGGCCGGACCTGCCGACGAGGTGCTCAACGATCCCTGGCACCCCTACACCGCCGGTCTGCTGGCCGCACTGCCCGAGGGCGGGTTCGAACCGATCCCCGGCCACCCGCCGTCGCTGACCGAACTCGACCGCATCGAAGGGGAGTGGGGCTGCGTGTACTGCCAACGCCGTCCGGAACAGTCCGGTTTCGCGCCCTGCACGGGAGATCCGGAACTCCTCGCCCGGGGCGAGCGGTGGATCGCCGCTCACGCGCCGTGCTGAGCGCCACCGACGTCGTCGTCGGCTACCGGCGTGGCGAACCGGTCCTCGACGGCGCGAGCATCGACGTCGCCGCAGGTGAAGTGCTGGGTCTCGCCGGTCCCAGCGGTTCGGGCAAGTCAACGCTGGGACGTGTTCTGGCGCTGCTGCACCGGCCTTGGTCCGGACGGGTGTCCCTCGATGGCGGCGACATCAACGGTTTTCGGCACCGCACACCCCCGGAAACGCGAAAGGCGATCGGAATCGTCTTCCAGCACCCGCGACCCGCCGTCGACCCGCGCTTCACGCTCCGCGACATCATCGCCGAACCCCTGCTCGCCCGCGGCGAAGCGGGCGACATCAGCGAACTGGCCGACGAAGTCGGGCTCACGGCAGAACTGCTCACCCGCCGGCCGCACGAGGTCAGCGACGGCCAGCTGCAACGCGCCTGCCTGGCACGCGCGCTCGCCCCGCAGCCCCGCTACCTGGTGTGCGACGAGATGACGGCCATGCTCGACGCCTCCACCACCGCCGCGCTCGTGCGCGTCGTCGACCGGCGAACCCGGGAGAACGACACCGGAGTCCTGGCCATCAGCCACGACGAGGCCCTGCTGGCCCGCTGGGCGCACCGTGTGGTTCACGTATCCGAGTTGATATGACATTGTGGCGCAATGCGGTACTCGGGGAGCCGCTTCGAAGACGTACGAACGACTCTCAGGAGCTGAAGTGAGCGAGCAAGAAGGCACCACGTTCGTCCAGTGGCGAGAGCGCGCGCAGAGCGAGGTCGCCGACGACCGCCCCCAGATGCGCATGCTGATGATCGTCGCAGCGGCCGTAGTGGTCGCGGGCATCGTCATCGGCTCGATCGTGCTGATGCTCTCGTAATTCTTCTCAACTACTCAGTGGTATTGCTGCGTAGCGGTGCGGGTAGCGGAACCTGAGCGGCTCTCTGGCTCCGGGATCCGAGACTTGTGCATGTCCAATTACACGGCGCTACGGCTGTCCTCACCAGAGAGCCGCTCAGAACCCGCGGCGGTGCCGGTTGCTTTGTGGGGGTAGTGAGAAAGCACCTTCGGTACTTGCCTGACGTCTGAGCGTGTCCTGCCTGACGGTGGCTGACTTCTCAGTCCACGCGGCGCCAGTACTGCTTGCGGTGGCCGTCCCTGAGGACGATTCCTCGTTGTGCCAGTTGGGTTCGCAGCAGCGCGGCCTCCTTGTGGTCGCGCCTGCGCAACGCTCGGTCGCGCTCGGTCATCAGCGCGTTGACCCGCAGCGAGAGCTCACCGGTGTCCTCGGTCCAGAGCACGTACCGGCCCGCGTAGGGATCGGAATCGCGCCAGGCGTAGCCGTGCTCGCGGAACGCGTCGCGCAGCGCCAGGCGGTCCAGCCCCGACTTGCGGCGGGCCAGCTCGGCGCCGGTGTCGTCCAGCAGCACCAGGTGCCCGCGCTCGGTGAACACCGCGTCCACCTCGTCACCGGCGATCTCGTGCGCGTTGCGGCCGGTCGCCAGCACCACCTGCTCAGGCCCGACCGTCACCGTCAGCCGCTCCTGCGCGAACAACCCCGCGAACCCCAGGCCGATGATCAGGCCCAGCGCGATCGCCACCAGCATCCCCCACGGATCCGCCCCGGACGCGGCCAGCTCGAACACGCCCTGGAACGGGGCCCACTGCAGGCCCGCCACCCACGCGGCGACGATCCGCAGCAGGAACCCCGCCACCGCACCGAGCAGCGGGCAGTAGATCCACGAACCCCGGCGCACCAGCGCGGGCGGATGAATCGTCGTCGCGGTGCTCATGGCCTCATTATCGCGAGAGGAAGGGCCCGGGGTGCGCACACCCCGGGCCCTTCCGATCCCCCTCCTGGACTGGTCAGGCACCCGCCTCGCGCAGCAGGATGTCCACCGCCGCGTCGTTGCGGGCCGTCTCCCGCTCGATCACGTCGCCCGGCGGGTAGAAGCCGTCGAGACCACCGCTGCTCGACGGGTACATCTCGAAGGTGAACGCCAGGATCTTGTGCTGGCCCCACATCCAGTCGAGGCTGTCGCCGTCGGTGACGTACAGGTCGCTGGACTGCTGCGGCGTGTAGCCGTTGGTCTGCGCCATCTCGGTGCCGACCTTCGCGAACCGGTCGTACTCCTGCTGGGTCATGCCCTCGGTGACGTTGTCCGGGGTGTGACCGAACGGCCACAGGACCAGCTCGGAATAGGTGTGGAAGTCCACCGCGGCCTTGATCTGCTGGGTGCCGCCCACCACGCGCGAGTCGATGAAGTCGCGCATCGCCGCCGCCTCCGGCGAGGACCACGCTGCGGTGCCCCGGTAGGTCTCGTCGGCCGGGTCATCGCTGGAACCACCGCAGCAGCCCCACTTGTGGCCCCAGTTGCGGTTGGTGTCGGTGCCCTGGTCCTGGCGGTTCTTGCGCCAGCCCTGGTACTCGCCCGACTCCACGTCGAAGGACGAGCCGTCCGGGTTGACCGACGGGATGATCCAGATCTCGCGGTTGTCGACCGAGTCCTTCACGGCCGGGTCCGCGTAGTTGTCGGTGAACCGCTGGGCGACGTGCAGGCACATCTCCGTGGTCAGGTGCTCACGGGCGTGCTGGTTGCAGTCGAAGAGGACCTCCGGCTCGTCCTCGTCGGTCGCCACGTTGTCGCTGACCTTGAGCACCGGGATGTCGCGGCCCTCGAACGACTTGCCCGCGCTGACCTTCGCCGCGATGTCCGGGTGGTCGGCGACGGTCTTGTCGAGCTCGGCGACCATCTCGTCGTAGTTGTGGTACGCCTCGTCGCCGGGCGGGAAGTCGCCCGGAGCCTTCGGCTGCGCGCCGTTGCGGCGCTGCAGCGCGTCGGCGGTCTTCGTCTGCTCGGTGAGCTGGAAGCCGCGAGCGCGCAGCTGCTCGGCCTCCGCTGCCGTCGCCTCCACGCTGGCGACCCGGTCCTTGGTGACGCCGAGGACCTCCGCGCCGCTGCGGTTGATCTCCGTGCGGGATGCGCTGTCGGTGTTGGGGACCGTGTAGATCGCACTGCCCTGCGCGGACGCACCGGTCGGTTCTGCGGCCAGGCCCGCCTGAACCGGTGCCAGCAGGACCAGACCGGTGGCCGCGGCCACCAGTGCTGCCTTGCGCCGTGAACTGAACATCGGATCTCCGATCGATCACTGGAGGTGACGTTGGCAGAGTCCAGGAGGTTGTGACCGTTAGCAACTGTCTGGCGAACTCTGGTCGGAGTTGAACATTTTCCCGGTTCGCATCGGTGGTCCGCGATTCGTCCGTGTGTCGTTCCGGGGGCTCTGCAACTACTCAGTGGTCTTCTTGCGTGGCGGTGCGGGTAGCGGAACCTGACACGCCTTCTGGCTCCGGGATCCGAGACTGATGTATGCCAATACACGGCGCTACGGCTGTCCTCCCCAGAAGACGTGTCAGAACCCGCGGCGGTGCCGGTTGCTCAGGTGGGGCACTGATGAAGCACCTTCGGCGCTTGCCTGACGTTGGTTGCTTGTTCTTCTGCTTCTGTGACCCTGGGCTGGGTTCTCGGACGGGTGGGGTGGGCTGCGATTACCCTGGTGGGTGTAGTCCCGAGGTGTTGGAAGGATGCTCATGCTCACCCGTACCGACCTGCGCGGTCGTGTTCCGTCCACCGCTACGCTGCGCGCCACGCTGCCGCGCGCCGAGATGGACGTCGAGCACGTGCTGCATCGGGTCCGTCCGGTGATCGAGGACATCCGCGACCGCGGTGTCGACGCCGTGCTCGACTACACCGACAAGTTCGACGGAATTCGCCCCGAACGGGTGAGGGTGCCCGCCGCGGAGCTCAGCCGCGCGCTCGACGAGCTCGACCCGGCCGTGCGCTCCGCGCTGGAGGAGTCCATCGCCCGAGCTCGCCGCGTCCACGCCGACCAGCGGCGCACCGACAGCACCACCCAGGTCGTGCCCGGCGGCACCGTCACCGAGCGCTGGGTGCCGGTCGAGCGCGTCGGCCTCTACGCGCCGGGCGGTCTCGCCGTCTACCCGTCGAGCGTGGTCATGAACGTAGTCCCGGCCCAGACCGCCGGTGTCGAATCGCTGGTGGTGTGCAGCCCGCCGCAGGCCGAGTTCGGTGGCCTGCCGCACCCGACGATCCTGGCCGCCGCGCAGCTGCTGGGCGTCGAGGAGGTGTGGGCGGTCGGCGGTGCGCAGGCCGTCGCGCTGCTGGCCTACGGCGGTCGCGACACCGACGACGGTGAGCTGCTGCCCGCCGACATGGTCACCGGCCCCGGCAACGTCTACGTCACCGCCGCCAAGCGCCACCTGCGCAGCCTCATCGGCATCGACTCGGAGGCCGGGCCCACCGAGATCGCGGTGCTGGCCGACGGCACCGCCGACGCGGTCCACGTCGCCGCCGACCTGATCAGCCAGGCCGAGCACGACACGCTGGCCGCCAGCGTGCTGGTCACGACCTCGCCCGAGCTGGCCGACGCCGTCGACGCCGAGCTGGAGCGCCAGGTCGGCCGGACCAAGCACGTCGAGCGCATCCGCACGGCCCTGACCGGGCAGCAGTCCGGCTGCATCCTGGTCTCGGACATCGACGACGGCGTGCGGGTGGTCAACGCCTACGCCGCCGAGCACCTGGAGATCCAGACCGCCGACGCCGACGCGGTCGCCGCGCGGGTGCGCAACGCGGGCGCGATCTTCGTCGGCCCGTACGCGCCGGTCTCGCTCGGCGACTACTGCGCCGGCTCGAACCACGTGCTGCCCACCGGTGGCTGCGCCCGGCACTCCTCGGGCCTGAGCGTGCAGAGCTTCCTGCGCGGCATCCACGTCATCTCCTACAGCGAGCAGGCGCTCCGCGACGTCGCGGACCAGGTCGTCGCCCTCGCCGACGCCGAGGACCTGCCCGCCCACGGCCAAGCCGTGACCGCCCGCTTCTAGAGACGATGCAGACCTCGGCCGCCGCGACGACGCAGGTAGGAGCCTCCGGCCGTGCCGGCCGCCGAGGTGGCGACAAGACGATGAAGGACACCCATGAGTGACGTGCTCGGCGCCGACACGACGCTGGCCGACCTGCCGCTGCGGGACGACCTGCGCGGCCGCAGCCCCTACGGGGCGCCGCAGCTGGACGTCTCGGTCCGGCTGAACACCAACGAGAACCCCTACCCGCCGCCGCCGGAACTCGTCGCCGACGTGACCGCAGCGGTCCAGGAAGCGGCGGTTGACCTGCACCGGTACCCGGACCGCGACGCCAGGGAGCTGCGCGGCGACCTCGCCGCCTACCTGACCACCGCGACCGGTGTCGGGCTCGCGACGGACAACGTGTGGGCCGCCAACGGCTCGAACGAGGTCCTCCAGCAGATCCTGCAGGCGTTCGGCGGCCCCGGACGCAGCGCGCTGGGCTTCGAGCCCTCGTACTCGATGCACCCGATCCTGTCCGCCGGCACCCGCACCGACTGGCTGCCCGCGCCGCGCCGCCCGGACTTCAGCCTCGACGGTGCCGAAGCGGCCCGCCTGGTCGCCGAGAAGCAGCCCGACGTGGTGTTCGTGACCAGCCCGAACAACCCCACCGGCGCGTCCATCTCGCCGGACGACCTGCTGGCCGTCCTCGACGCCGCGCCCGGCGTGGTCGTGGTCGACGAGGCCTACGCCGAGTTCTCCGCGCAGCCCAGCGCGGTCGAGCTGATCGAGCGCTACCCGGCGAAGGTCATCGTCAGCCGCACCATGAGCAAGGCCTTCGCCTTCGCGGGCGGTCGGCTGGGCTACCTGGCAGCGGCCCCCGCGATGATCGAGGCATTGCTGCTGGTCAGGCTGCCGTACCACCTCTCGGCGGTCACCCAGGCCGCCGCCCGCGCGGCGCTGCGGCACGCCGACGCCACGCTGGGTTCGGTGCGCGCGCTGATCGACGAGCGCGAGCGGGTCGTGGCCGCGCTGCGGGAGCTCGGGTTCACCCCGGCCCCCAGCGACGCCAACTTCGTGCTGTTCGGACGCTTCACCGACGCGCACCGCGCGTGGGAGCGCTACCTGGACTCCGACGTGCTGATCCGCGACGTCGGCATCCCCGGCCACCTGCGGGTCACCATCGGCACGCCCGCCGAGAACGACGCGTTCCTGGCGGCGAGCAAGGCAGTCATTGAGGAGATCGAACGGTGAGTTTTCAGCCAGGCACGCGGGTCGGTCGCGTCGAGCGCACCACCAAGGAGTCGTCGGTGCTGGTCGAGCTCGACCTCGACGGCACCGGGCAGGTCGACATCGACACCACGGTCCCGTTCTACGACCACATGCTCACCGCGCTGGGCACGCACGCGGCCTTCGACCTGAAGGTCAAGTCCACCGGCGACATCCACATCGACGCCCACCACACCGTCGAGGACACCGCGATCGTGCTCGGCCAGGCGCTGCGCCAGGCGCTGGGCGACAAGAAGGGCATCCGCCGCTTCGGCGACGCGTGGATCCCGATGGACGAGACCCTCGCGCACGCCGCCGTGGACGTCTCGGGCCGCTCCTACTGCGTGATGACCGGTGAGCCGGAGGAGTACAACTCCTTCACCATCGGCGGGAACTACCCGTTCGTGCTCAACCGGCACGTGTTCGAGTCGCTGGCCTTCCACTCCCAGATCAACCTGCACACCCGGGTTATCCACGGCCGCGACCCGCACCACATCGCCGAGGCCGAGTACAAGGCCATCGCCCGAGCCCTGCGCGCGGCCGTGGAACCCGACCCCCGCTTCGCCGGAGTGGTCCCCTCCACCAAGGGCGCCCTGTAACGACCACCCACCACGAGCGTCACCCGGGCGGGGCCCTCTTCGAATTTCGCGCGAAATTTGAGTCGGAACTTCGGGCTTCGAATTTCGCGCGAAATTGGAATCCCCCAGGGCAGCACCGCAGGTAGTCGGGTTTCGACGGAGGGTCATGTCGCTTCGCGGCGAGGTCTGGTTCACCTCGTGGGCATCGGGAGTCCGCCTTCCGGTGCCTTGACGGGGTGACGATCGGGCGTGTGCGCGCTTCCTCCCGTTCCGAAACCCCGGTGACGGAGCGGCTCGGCGTGGGCGCGACGTCCCAGCCTCAGGTCGGCGGAGTCGTGGACGGGGAAGCCGTCTCGCTGCGCTTGGGCTACATCGGCCCAGACTTCGCGCGCTTCGCGATCCGCAACCGCCACAGCGAGCCGGCCGAGCCGAGCCACGTGGACGTCCTCGGCGAGAAGTTCGTGGCCGTCCCGGTCACCGCGCACTACCAGTTCACGATCGAAGGCCCCGGTGACATCCGGATGGAGCTCAGCGGTTCGCTGCGCGGCCACGCCGCCGCGGTCGACGTCCAGGCCCGCCACACCGAGCGCGGCCTCACGCTCGAGCTCCGCAACAACGGCCCGCACGAGGTCGTGCTCGACCTGCGCGCCCTCGCCCACTCCGAGCACGAGAAGCGCATCCGGGTCGCGGCGGGCGGAGCCGTGCCGCTCATCTGGCCCGCCCCGCACGGCCACTACGACCTGGAGGTCACCGCTGCCGAGGACGAGACCTTCCACCGCAGGATCGTCGGCGAAGCCGAGCCGGGCGTCGCCTAGTGGTCCTCGGGATACGCGAAACCGCCCCTCGCGCAAGGCGAAGGGCGGTTTCGCGTCGAGGATCAGACCTTCTCGGGGGTCTGGGTCTTCTCCTCGGTGACACCTCCGTCGTCGACGAAGGTCTGCTCGTTGAACGGCGAGTCGCCGGCGAAGACCTGCGCCATCTGGCCGCGGTCGAGCTCCTTGGTCCACGATCCGATGAGGACGGTGGCCACCGCGTTGCCCGCGAAGTTGGTCAGCGCGCGGGCCTCCGACATGAACCGGTCGATGCCCACGATCAGGCCGACGCCGTCGAGCAGCTCCGGGCGGTGCGACTGCAGACCGCCGGCCAGGGTGGCCAGGCCGGCGCCGCTGACGCCCGCCGCGCCCTTCGACGCGACCATCATGAACAGCAGCAGACCGACCTGCTCGCCGATCGACAGCGGGTCGCCCAGGGCGCTCGCGATGAACAGCGACGACATCGTCAGGTAGATCATCGTGCCGTCGAGGTTGAACGAGTAGCCGGTGGGAACCGTGATGCCCACGACCGGCTTGCTCACGCCCAGGTGCTCCATCTTCGCGATCAGCCGCGGCAGCGCCGCCTCCGACGAGGACGTCGACAGGATCAGCAGGAACTCGCGACCCAGGTAGCGCAGCAGCGAGAAGATGTTCACCCGCGCGAACAGCCACAGCACCGCGCCCAGCACGACGAAGATGAACACCGCGCAGGTCGTGTAGAAGCCGAGCATGATCACCGCGAGGCCCTTGAGGGCGTCCACGCCGGTGGCGCCGACCACGGCCGCGATCGCGCCGAACGCGCCGATCGGGGCGACCCACATGACCATCGCCAGGATCTTGAACACCAGGCGCTGGACGTGCTCGATGCCGCGCAGGATGGGCTGGCCCTTCTCGCCCATGCCCTGCAGCGCGAAACCGGCGAGCAGCGCCACCAGGAGCGTCTGCAGCACTTCGCCCTCGGTCAACGCCGAGATCAGCGTCGTCGGGATGATCCCGATCAGGAACTCGGTGGTGCTCTGCGCTTCTTCACCGGCCTGCTCGGCGCCCGAGCCGCGCAGCTCCTCGGTGATCTGCAATCCCTCGCCGGGGTGCAGCACGTTGCCGACCATCAGTCCGATGACCAGCGCGACCACCGACATGATCATGAAGTAGCCGAGCGCCAGACCGCCGACTCGGCCGACCTTGGCGGCCTTGCGGACGCTGCCGACGCCGAGGACGATCGTGCAGAAGATGATGGGCGAGATCATCATCTTGATCAGGTTCACGAAGCCGGTGCCCAGCGGTTTGAGCGCCTTGCCGACGTCGGGGGCCACGAATCCGACGGCGATGCCCGCCACCACGGCGACGATCACCGCGATGTAGAGGTAATGCGTTCTGTCCCGACGTTTCGTCGGCGCAGCATCATTGCTAGCCACAGTTGAACTCCTTGCGGGGCCGGTTTCTCCGGGTCACATACGATTCACCGTGCGTGTCCCAGGTCACGGGAAGATCTGGACGGAGACTATGCGAGCTTTGCACCGACCCCGTCTCGCTTTCGTTCATTGTGTTCACGTCGTCGACATGAGTAAGTGATGTCCAGGTACCGAAACCAGCTCCGCCCGCGTTGGAGCCTCGCGCGACAGCTGTTCGTGCTGCAGGTCATCGTCGTGGCCGTCGTCGTGCTCGCCGGAGCCGCGTTGGCCTGGTACGACGCCGACCGCCGGACCGAGGAGGCCGCGCGCGACCAGGTCGTGGCGGTGGCCCGGACCCTGGCCGCCCAGCCGGGCGTGGCCGACGCCATGGCTTCGCCGGATCCCACCGCGACGCTGCAGCCGCTGGCCGAGCGGGTCAGGGCCGACACCGGGGTCGACTTCATCACGATCATGTCGCCGCAGGGCATCCGCTACACCCACCCCGACCCGTCCCGCATCGGCAAGCCCTTCCGCGGCAACATCGACCCCACGCGGACGCTCGTCGAGACCTACACCGGGACGCTGGGGCCGTCGGTTCGGGCGGTCGTCCCGGTGCACCGCGGTTCCCAGATGGTGGGACTCGTGGCCGACGGCATCGCCGTGCGCGTGCTCACCGACGAGATCCGCAGGCAGGTGTTCGTGCTGGTGCTGGTCGCGGGCGGCGCGCTGCTGCTCGGCGGGGTGCTGACGTACCTGGTGAACGCGCGGATCCGGCGGCACACCCACGGCATGCGACCGGCGGAGCTGTCCCGGATGTACGAGTACCACGACGCGATCCTGCACGCGGTGCGCGAGGGTCTGCTGCTGGTGGCGCCGGACGGGCACGTGACCTTGTGCAACGATGGTGCCGCTGTGCTGCTTTCGCTGGAGTCCGCCGAGGTCGAAGGTGAGCAGGTGTCCGAGCTGGACCTGCCGCCGTCCCTTGTGGACGCCCTCGGCCGCCGCGCGGTCCGCGACGAGGTGCACCTGACCGATGACCGGGTGCTGCTGGTCAACGTCTCCGCGGTGCGCAGCGGCGGCCGCGACCTGGGCAGCGTCGTCACGCTGCGGGACCACACCGAGCTGCAGGCGCTCAGCGGTGAGCTCGACTCGATGCGCGGCTTCGCCGAATCGCTGCGCTCCCAGGCCCACGAGTCCGCGAACCGGCTGCACACCGTCGTCTCGCTGATCGAACTCGGCCGCACCGAGGAGGCCGTCGGGTTCGCCACCTCCGAGCTGGACCTCGCGCAGCGGCTCACCGACCAGGTCGTCGGCGCCGTCGGCGAACCGGTGCTGGCCGCGCTGCTGCTGGGCAAGAGCGCGGAGGCCGGGGAGCGGGGCGTCGAGGTCGTGCTCAGCGAGGACACCGAGGTCGACGACGCCGCGCTGGAGCACCTCGACACCCGAGACCTGGTGACCATCCTCGGGAACCTGATCGACAACGCCGTGGAGGCCGTGGCCGACCGGCCGCGCCCGCGCGTCGAGGTGACCATTCAGTCCACAGCGGACGGACTGCTGATCCGGGTCGCCGACAACGGGCCCGGCGTCCCCGCCGACACCTCCGAGCTGTTCCGGCGCGGCTGGTCGACGAAGTCCGACGACCGCGGCCTCGGGCTGGCGCTGGTCGGGCAGAGCGTGCGGCGGCACGGCGGCACCGTCGACGTCGGCGGCGACGAGGGTGCGGTGTTCACCGTCCGGCTCCCGGGGGCGTCGCGGTGATCTCGGTTCTGGTGGTCGAGGACGACCCCGTGGCCGGCGAGGCGCACGAGGCCTACGTCAACCGCGTCGAGGGCTTCGCCGTGGCCGGGCGCGTCCGCACCGGTCAGGCCGCGCTGCGGTTCGTCGAGCACACCTCGGTGGACCTGGTGCTGCTGGACCTGCGGCTGCCGGACATGGACGGACTCCAGGTGGCCCGCGCGCTGCGCACCGCCGGACTGCCCATCGACGTCATCGCGGTGACCTCGGCGCGGGATCTGAAGGTGGTGCGCGCGGCGGTGTCCAGCGGCGTCGTGCAGTACCTGCTCAAACCGTTCACCTTCGCCGCCATGCGCGAGAAGCTGGACCACTACGCCCGCTTCCGCGCCACCCTCGGCCAGGACCGCGAGGTCCAGGGCCAGGCCGAGATCGACCGCGCCTTCTCCACGCTGCGGGGAGTGGATCGAGCGGCCCTGCCCAAGGGCATGGGCGAGGAAACCCTCGCCGCGGTCGTCACCGCCCTCCGGGCCATGCCCTCCGGTGGCTCGGCGGGCGCCGTGGGCGAGGCCGCCGGCGTCTCCCGCGTCACCGCCCGCCGCTACCTCGAATACCTCTCCGGCACAGGGATGGTCGAACGCCTCCCCACCTACGGCGCGGTCGGTCGCCCAGAAATGACCTACACCTGGACAGGCGAATCCTGACCGATCCCAGGTGTTCGACCCCACCCGCTCCCCTCCCGACACCGGATTTCAGTGGAAGTCCGGTACGGGGTTTCAGTGGAAGTCCGGTACGGGGTTTCAGCGGAAGTCTGGTACCGGGTTTCAGTGGAAGTCAGACACCGGATTTCAGTGGAAGTCAGAATCCCGATTTCCACTGAAATCCTGGTGATCGACCGGTGGGGGCGTCGTTGGTGACCCGCTGGTGGGGTGTTGTTCGGTCGGGGCGGGGTCATCCCGTGTGGTCGGTCTTGGGGCGGAGGAGGGGAGCTCCTGGGCCGTTCTCGGCTTGGAGGTCGTCGGGGTTGTTGAGGATGCAGGTGCGCAGCGACAGGCAGCCGCAGCCGATGCAGCCGGTGAGGTTGTCGCGGAGTCGCTGCAGGCCGTCGATGCGGGCGTCGAGCTCGTCGCGCCAACGCCGGGAGAGCCGGGACCAGTCGGTCTTGGTGGGCGCGTGGTCGTCGGGGAGCGTGGCGAGGGCCTCGGAGATCTGCTCCAGGCTGAGCCCGACCCGTTGCGCGGCGCGGATGAACGCCAGCCGGCGCAGCACGGCCCGCTGGTAGCGGCGCTGGTTACCGGTGGTGCGGGTGGAGCTGATCAGGCCGCGTTCCTCGTAGAAGCGCAGCGCCGTCTGGGCGACTCCGCTGCGGTGCGCGACCTCCCCGATGGTCAGCAGGGCGGGTAGTTTCGTCACGCTGGCCAGATTAGCCGAAAACCTCCAGCTAGGTGGAGATATTCCGCCCTTGACTTCGACTTAACTCGAAGTCCCATCCTGGTCCGCATGGCGATCAAGACGGACTACCAGTACGCGGACCTGCGTCCGCTGATGACCAGGATGACCGGCGACGAGAAGCACGACTCCGCCGCCACCTCCACCCTCGACGTGCTGTGGGTGCTCTACGACCATGTCCTCTCGGTCGGCCCGGACCGCGTCGACGACCCGCAGCGAGACCGGTTCCTGCTGTCCAAGGGGCACGGTCCGATGGCCTACTACGCGGTCCTGGCCGCCAAGGGCTTCCTGGACCCGGCCGAGCTCGACCGCTTCGGCGAGTTCGACTCGCGGCTGGGCTTCCACCCCGACCGGGTGCTGGCGCCCGGCGTGGAGATCGGCAGCGGCTCGCTCGGGCACGGCCTCCCGCTCGCCCTCGGCATGACGCTGGGGCTGCGCGCGCGGGGGCTCGACCGGCCGCGCGTGGTCGTGCTCGTCGGCGACGCCGAACTGGACGAGGGCAGCAACCACGAGGCCATCCAGGTCGCCGGGCGCTGGGGACTGGGCCGGCTGACCACCGTGGTGATCGACAACCGCTCGTCGAGCACCGGCTGGCCCGGCGGCATCGCCGATCGCTTCGCGCGCGAGGGCTGGGCGACCCGCGTGGTCGACGGCCGCGACCACACCGCGCTCCACCAGGCGCTGAGCGCCACCTTCACCGACCGCCCGCTCGCGGTGGTCGCCGAGGTCGAACCCCGAGGAGGGAACCGATGAGCATGCGCGAGCAGTTCGTGCGCACCACCACCGAAGCCATGGAGACCGACCCGAGGGTCGCGCTGGTGCTGGCGGAGATCTCCGCCGACCGCTTCACCGACGCCCTCGACCGGCACGCCGACCGGGTGTTCAACGTCGGCATCCGGGAGCAGGCCATGGTCGGCGTCGCCGGGGGACTGGCCCTGGCGGGGATGCGGCCGGTGCTGCACTCGATCACGCCGTTCGTCGTGGAACGGCCCTTCGAGCAGCTCAAGCTCGACCTCGGCCACCAGGGCGTCGGGGCGATCGCCGTCAGCACCGGAGCCTCCTACGACTACCCGACGGCCGGGCGCACCCACATGGCCCCCGGTGACGTCGCGCTGATCGACACGCTGCCCGGCTGGACCGTGCACGTGCCCGGCCACCCCGACGAGGTCGACGCCCTGCTGAGCCGCGAGTTCGGCCACGACGACCCCGCCTACCTGCGACTTTCCGATCGCGCCAACGCCGAACCGCTGGTGACCGGGCCCGGCTGGCACCCGGTGCGACACGGCCGCGACGGCGTGGTGCTGGCCGTGGGCCCGATGCTCACGCCGGTGCTGGCGGCCACCGCCGCGATGGACGTCACCGTCCTCTACGCCGCCACCATCCGGCCCTTCGACGCCGACGGCCTTCGTGCCGCCGTCCGCGCCGCGAGCCCGGACGTCGTGCTCGTCGAGCCCTACCTGCGGGGCACCTCCACCCACGAGGTCGCCGAGGCGCTCGCCGACACCCCGCACCGGGTGCTGTCGCTGGGCGTGCGCCGGGACCGGGAGCTGCGCGCCTACGGCACCGCGGACGAGCACGAGGCCGCGCACGGGCTCGGCCCGACCGGCATCGCGGGCGAGGTGGCGCACTTCCTGCACGGGGTCGGGAAGCGGGTCGCGTGAGGCCGGTAGCCTGAACCCGTGGCACGAGTCGTCATCTTGGACTACGGATCAGGCAACCTCCGCTCCGCCGAACGCGCTCTCCAGCGCGCGGGCGCCGACGTCGAGGTGACCGCCGACCATCGTGCCGCCGTCGAGGCGGAGGGCCTGGTGGTCCCGGGCGTCGGCGCGTTCGCGGCCTGCATGGAAGGACTGCTGGAGGTCGGCGGCGACAAGATCATCGACCAGCGGCTCTCCGGTGGTCGACCGGTGCTGGGCATCTGCGTGGGCATGCAGGTGCTGTTCGGGCAGGGCGTGGAGCACGGCGTGCAGGCCGACGGCTGCGGCCAGTGGCCCGGCACCGTGGAGCGGCTGCACGCCGACGTGCTGCCCCACATGGGCTGGAACACCGTCCAGGCGCCCAGCGACAGCGTGCTGTTCGCCGGCCTGGACGCCGACACCCGCTTCTACTTCGTGCACTCCTTCGCGGTCCGCAAGTGGGAGCTGGAGAGCTCCGACACGATCGCCACTCCCAGGGTGACCTGGGCCGAGCACGGCGAGCCGTTCGTGGCCGCCGTGGAGAACGGAGCCCTGATGGCCACCCAGTTCCACCCGGAGAAGTCCGGCGACGCCGGTGCCCGGCTGCTGCGCAACTGGCTGGAGGCCCTGTGACCCGCCGGCACGGGCTGATGGGCCCGAACACGGTTCGCGTGGTGGCGCTGGTGCTCGCGGTCGGCATGGCCTCGACCGTCGGCGGCCCGTACCTGGTCCAGGCCGGGGTGCCGCTGCTCGTGGTGATCGCGCTGAGCGTCCTGGTGCTCGCGGTCCCGCTGCTGGCCATCGTCCGCAGCGAGCGTTCCCGCCGCTGACCTGCGGAAACGTCGCGTCATTCGAATTTCGCGCGAAATTCGACTCCGAACTTCGGGAGTCGAACTTCGCGCGAAATTCGAAATCCCTCGTCCGTTCGGGGGAGGCGGAGGTGGTGGCCGGGTGCTCGGGCTCGGTGCGGCGTCATTAGGGTTGTGGGCGTGAGCTTCACTCTTCTTCCCGCTGTTGACGTTGCCGATGGGCAGGCCGTCCGCCTCGTGCAGGGCGCCGCCGGTACCGAAACCTCCTACGGTGATCCGCTGGAGGCCGCGCTGACCTGGCAGCGCGCGGGTGCGGAGTGGGTCCACCTGGTCGACCTCGACGCCGCGTTCGGCCGCGGCAGCAACCGCGAGCTGCTGGCCGAGGTCACCGGGAAGCTGGACGTGCAGGTCGAGCTCTCCGGCGGCATCCGCGACGACGCCTCCCTGGAAGCCGCGCTGGCCACCGGCTGCGCGCGGGTCAACCTCGGTACCGCGGCGCTGGAGAACCCGGAGTGGGCCGACCGCGTCGTGGCCGAGTACGGCGACCGCGTGGCCGTAGGGCTGGACGTGCGCATCACCGAGCAGGGCCACCGCCTGGCCGCGCGCGGCTGGACCAAGGACGGCGGCGACCTGTGGGAGGTGCTGGCCCGCCTCGACGCCGCCGGCTGCCGCCGCTACGTCGTCACCGACGTCGGCAAGGACGGCACCCTGCAGGGCCCGAACACCGAGCTGCTGCGCGAGGTCTGCTCCCGCACCGACGCCCCGGTGATCGCCTCCGGCGGTGTCTCCAGCGTCGACGACCTCGTCGCGCTGTCCGAGCTGGCCTCGGCCGGCCTGGAGGGCTCGATCGTCGGCAAGGCCCTCTACGCCCAGAACTTCACCCTCGAAGAGGCGCTGGCGGCCGTTCGCTGAAACCCCGGATCTTCTCCGGGAAAGCCCTGATCGACTTCCTCGCGTGAGATCACCACGGTGGTGGTCGTGATCCGAAACGCGGATCCGACCATCACTGGAGGAACTCGATGCGACGAATGCTGGGGGCGTTGCTGGCGGTCGGGGTGATCGCGGGCGCGGCCGCACCGGCCCACGCCGAACCCGCCCTGGACTGGCAGCCCTGCGCGGAGAACGCCGAGGTCGAGTGCTCGACCGTGCGCGTCCCGCTGGACTGGGCGAACCCGCGGGGCGAGCAGATCGACATCGCGGTGGCCCGGCGTCCGGCGACGGATCCGGCCCGCCGGATCGGCACGCTGGTCTACATGCCGGGCGGCCCGGGCGGCACCGGCGTGAGCTCGCTGGTCGCGGGCAACCCCTTCGCCGCCGACCTCGCCGCCCGCTTCGACGTGGTCAGCTACGACCCGCGCGGCTTCGGCGGCAGCCACCAGCTGCGGTGCGATCCGGCGCTGATCGCGGAACGTCCGGACGTCCGCCCGGACGGGCCCGAGCACTTCGAGCGGCTGCTCGACCACAACCGCCGCGCCTCCGACGACTGCCGGGCGCGCAGCGGCGCGATCGTCGACCACATGGACACCGCGAGCGTCGCCCGCGACATCGACGCGTTCCGCGCGGCCCTCGGCGAGCAGCAGCTGAGCCTCTACGGCATCTCGTACGGAACGCTGACCGGCCAGATGTACGCCGAGCAGTTCCCCGAGCGCGTCCGGTCGCTGGTGCTGGACAGCGTCTTCGACCACAGTCAGGACACCGCCGGGTTCCTGGTCACCCAGGCCGAGGCGGCGGAGGACTCGTTCGGCGAGTTCGCGAAGTGGTGCGATCGGGACGCGGCGTGCGCGCTGCACGGTGAGGACGTCGGCGCGGTCTTCGACGAGCTCTACGAGCGGGCGGACGCCGGGGAGCTGCCGCAACCGGGCGGTTCGAAGCCGATGACGCCGCAGGACCTCACCCGCAGCACGATCAGCGCCTTCTACGGGCCGGACTGGCACGCGCTGGCAGCCGAGCTCGACGAGCTGCGCAACAGCGAGCCGATCGCCGCGGCGCGGCAGCAGGAACCGATCCCGAACCCCGCGGCGGCCTTCTGCGGCGACCACCGCATCGAGGCCGGATCCGCCGAGGACTACGCCCAGCTGTGGAAGCGGCAGGAGCAGGCCGCTCCGCACCTGCGCGGCGGCGTGGGCGGCGCGCTGGCCCCGCACTGCCTCGACTGGCGGGCACCGGTGCAGAACCCGCAGCACGTTCCGGAAATCCGCACCGCCGCACCGATCCTCATCCTCAACGCGCTGCACGACCCGGCGACCGGCTACAACTGGGCGACCACTGTGGACTCCCACGTCGAGCGGGCCACCTTGCTCACCTACGACGGTTGGGGCCACGGCGTCTACGACCGCAACGAGTGCACGCTCGACGCCGCGCACGCCTACCTGATCGACGGCGTGATGCCGCCCGAGGGCGCTCACTGCCCAGCGGTCCAGCCCGAACCGGTGCAGACCGCTGTGCGACCCGTCGCACCTTGGTGACCGGCGTCCCCACCCCGGCCTCGTCCGGGGTGGGGACGTCTACCCTGGTGCGCATGGGCGTAGCTGTGCGTGTGATCCCGTGCCTGGACGTGGACCAGGGACGGGTCGTCAAGGGAGTCAACTTCACCGATCTCCGCGATGCCGGTGACCCGGTCGAGCTGGCGAACGCCTACGACGCCGAGCACGCCGACGAGCTGACCTTCCTCGACGTCACCGCGTCCTCCTCGGACCGCGAGACGACCTTCGACGTGGTCCGGCGCACCGCCGAGCAGGTGTTCATCCCGCTGACCGTCGGTGGCGGCGTGCGCAGCACCGAGGACATCAACCGGCTGCTGCGCGCCGGGGCCGACAAGGTCAGCCTGAACACCGCGGCGATCGCGCGGCCCGAGCTGCTCAACGAGTCCTCGAAGCGGTTCGGCGCGCAGTGCGTCGTGCTGTCGGTCGACGCCCGCCGGGTTCCCGAGGGCGGGCAGCCCACGCCGTCGGGCTTCGAGGTCACCACGCACGGCGGACGCCGCGGCACCGGCATCTGCGCCGTCGAGTGGGCCGCGAAGGGCGAGCAGCTGGACGTCGGCGAGATCCTGCTGAACTCGATGGACGCCGACGGCACCAAGGCCGGCTTCGACCTGGAGATGATCCGCGCGGTGCGCGAGGTCGTCGACGTGCCGCTGATCGCCAGCGGCGGTGCCGGCGCGGTCGAGCACTTCGCTCCCGCCGTGCACGCCGGGGCGGACGCGGTGCTGGCCGCCAGCGTCTTCCACTTCGGACAACTGCGCATCGGCGAGGTCAAGGACGCGATGCGGGCGGAAGGGATCACGGTCCGATGAGCGAGCTCGACCCGAAGATCGCCGACCGGATCAAGCGCAACGCCGACGGGCTCGTCGCCGCCATCGCGCAGCAGCGCGGCACCGGCGAGGTGCTGATGATGGCGTGGATGGACGACGAGGCCCTGCACCGCACCCTCACCACCCGCCGCGCCACCTACTTCTCCCGCAGCCGCGGCACCTACTGGGTCAAGGGCGAGACGTCCGGGCACACCCAGCACGTCCACGAGGTCCGCCTCGACTGCGACGGCGACACCCTGCTGCTGGTCGTCGACCAGCAGGGCGCGGCCTGCCACACCGGCGACCACACCTGCTTCGACGCCGACGTCCTGCTCTCCTAGTGGCTGCGGTCACTGCGCCGGTTCACGGGCAGTGGCGCGTGTCCAGGGAAACCGAGCCCGTGGCGCAGCCGCGTTCGTCCAGGAGACGGCCCACCAGCTTGACCGGGCGCACGGCGATGCTGCGGTCGATGACGTCGAGGTGGGGGAGGCCTCGGGTCATCTGGGTCTCGAGCTCCTGCACGTCGACCAGGGAGCGCAGCCAGACGGAGATGATGAGGTTGTAGGGCCCGGCCGTGGACGTCACGGAGCGGACCTCGGGGATCCGGGCCAGGGCGCGCCCCGTTTCGTCGAGGTGGGCGGTGGCGACCTTGGCGAAGAACCAGGCGTAGACGGGCCACCCGGTCAACGTGCGGGCGAGCTCGCAGCGCAAGCGGAGCTGCTGGCTCGCGGTCAGCCGCGCGAGTCGTCGGCGGACCGTGCTGGCGCTGGTCGAAGCGGCTTCGGCCAGCTCGCTGATCGCCGCCCGCCCGTTGGCGGCGAGGGTGACCGCGATGGCCCAGTCCTCCTCGCTGGGCCGGCCGGCCGGCTGCTCTCCGGAGTCATCGGCTTCGCGCGCCATCGTCGCCAGCTGCTCCTGGTCGAGGGCGCGCAGCCGCCAGCGGCTGCCCTCGGTGTAGGTCTTGATGACCAGGTGGCTGCGCACGTGCCGCAGGTGCCGCACCCGGCTCATGCGTTCGAGCAGGTAGCTCGACAGCACCTCCGGGTTCGGCGCGCACACCGTGACCAGCACGTCCCGTCCGCCCGCGGTGACGTCCACCGTCATGGCCTGGGGATCCTCGGCGAGCTCCTCGGCCACCGGCACGCCGCGTCCCGGTTCGCACTCGATCTCGACGAAGGCGTTCGCCTGGTTGGGCGTGATCGGCGGGTACGCCGAGATCCACGCCTGCCCGTTGCGCTCCAAGCGCTCCCACCTGCGCGCGGCCGTGACGGGATCGATCCCCACCACTCGGCCGACCAAGGACCACGAGGCGCGCGGCCGGATCTGCAAGGCGTTGACCAGAGCGAGGTCGACTTCGTCAACGGTGGCTGAATCCTGCATCTGATCTCGAATACTGGTGTGTTCCTGCACTTGTTGGGGGAGAAGGGTCTCATCGCTGACCCTGCGTGTCCAGGTTGGAAAGCGGACCGGAGGAGCGGTAGTGACTGATCAGGGCCGAGAGTGCGCGCAGCGGGTGCGCGCCGAGCAGCAGGCGTGGCGGGACCGCCTCATCGAGCTCAGCCACAGCTTGCACGCCGAGCCCGAGCTGGCCTTCGCCGAACACCGCTCGGTGGAGAAGATCACCGCGGTTCTCCGCGAGGCGGGCTTCGACCTGGAACCCGGACCGGCCGACGTGCCGACGGCGTTCTCGGCGGTGCGCGGCTCCGGGGAGCTGACGGTGGGCATCTGCGCCGAGTACGACGCGCTGCCCGACATCGGGCACGCGTGCGGCCACAACGTGATCGCCGCCGCGGCGGTGGGTGCCGCGATCGGGCTGGCGGCGGTCGCCGACGAGCTCGGTATCCGCGTCAAGCTGATCGGCACGCCCGCCGAGGAGCACGGCGGCGGCAAGGTGCTGCTGCTCGAACGGGGCGTGTTCGACGACGTCGCCGTGGCGATGATGGTGCACCCCTCGCAGCAGGACCTCCACCCGGCGGAGTTCTCCAGCCAGGCGGTGAGCAGGTTCGCCGTGACCTACACCGGACGCGCCTCGCACGCCGCCGCGGCCCCGCACCTCGGCGTCAACGCCGGCGACGCCGCCGTGGTGGCCCAGGTCGCGATCGGCCTGCTGCGCCAGCAGGTTCCCGATGAGTGCCGGATCGGGCTGTTCGTGCGCGAAGGCGGCACCGCCACCAACATCATCCCCGAGACCTCCGTGGTGGACTGCGAAGTGCGCTCCACCGACATCGAATCGCTGTCGGGGCTCAAGGAGCGCGTGCTGTCGTGCTTCCGGGCCGGCGCCGAGGCGACCGGCGCGTCGATGGACGTGGCGCCGACCGAACCGGAATACGCCGAGCTGTGGCAGGAACCGGCGATGTCGGACCTCTTCGCGGGCCACATCAAGTCCCTCGGCAGGGAACTGCAGGTCAACCGCACGATGCGCGGTGGATCGACCGACATGGGCAACGTGTCCCAGGTCGTTCCCAGCATCCACCCGTGCATCGCGATCGTCGGGTCGCAGAACCCGCCGCACACGCGGGGTTTCGCCGAGGACGCCGGCACCCCGGCCGCGGACGACGCCGTCGTGGACGGGGCCGCCGCGATGGCGCTCACCACCGTGGACGTGGCCTCGGACGCCGTGCTGCGGGAGAAGTTCCTCGGCGAGCTCGCCGCCCGCACCAGCTCGGCAGCGGAGGGCGGCAAGCCGTGAGCATCAGCGCGTTCGACCTGTTCAGCGTCGGGATCGGCCCGTCGAGCTCGCACACCAACGGCCCGATGATCGCGGCCCGCCGATTCGTCGTCGAGCTCGACGAGACCGGTCTGCTGGCCGGTGTCCGGTCGGTGCGGGTGGAGCTGTTCGGCTCGCTCGGCGCGACCGGACGCGGTCACGGCTCGGACAAGGCGGTACTGCTGGGGTTGCTCGGCGAGCACCCCGGCACGGTCGACCCCGACGTCGTGGACGGGCAGGTCCGGCGCATCCACGACAGCGGGCGGATCGAGCTGCTCGGCGCCCGCGGGATCGACTTCGACCCCGGCAGCGACCTGGTCCTGCACCGCGACCGGAGCCTGCCCGGGCACCCAAACGGGCTGGTCTTCACCGCCTGGACCGAGGACGGCGTCACCGAGCGGACCTTCTACTCGATCGGCGGCGGGTTCGTGGTGGCCGACGGCGAATCACCTGCCCAGGACGCAGAAGTCCTGCCGCACCCGTTCGCCACCGCCGACGAGCTCATCGGGTGGTGCCACCGGACCGGGTCCTCGATCAGCGACGTGGTGCTGGCCAACGAGACCGCGCGCCGCCCGGAAACCGAGGTGCGGCAAGGGCTCCTGGAGATCTGGGCGGCGATGCGCGACTGCGTGCGGCGCGGTTGCGAGCGCGACGGCGAGCTTCCGGGCGCGCTGCGGGTGCCGCGCCGGGCGGCCCGCTTGCGGACCCGGCTCGACCAGGGCGACGGTTCCGCCGACCCGCTGGGCGTGCAGGACTGGGTGAGCTTGTACGCGCTGGCGGTCAACGAGGAGAACGCCGCAGGCGGTCGCGTCGTGACCGCGCCCACCAACGGCGCCGCCGGCATCATCCCGGCCGTCCTGCACTACTACGTGCGGTTCGTGCCCGGCGCCGACGAGGACGGCGTGATCCGGTTCCTGCTGACCGCCGCGGCGGTCGGCTCGCTGTGCAAGCAGGCGGCCTCGATCTCCGGCGCCGAGGTCGGTTGCCAGGGCGAGGTCGGCTCCGCCTGCTCGATGGCGGCGGCGGGACTGGCCGAGGTGCTGGCCGGAACTCCCGAGCAGGTCGAGAACGCCGCCGAGATCGGCATGGAGCACCACCTCGGCCTCACCTGCGACCCGGTCGGCGGCCTGGTGCAGATCCCGTGCATCGAGCGCAACGCCGTGGCCGCCAACACCGCGATCACGGCCGCGCGCATCGCGCTCAACGGCGAGGGCACGCACGTCGTGTCGCTGGACACCGTGCTGAAGACGATGCGCGAGACCGGCGCCGACATGAGCCACCGCTACAAGGAGACGGCGCTGGGCGGGCTCGCCCTCAACGTCGTCGCCTGCTGAAACCCAAGCCCCTTCCAGAACGTCCAGGGAGGACAAAGATGTCCGACAACACCAGCGCGGTGCGCGAGCGGCCCGTCCGCGCCCGCGGAATCAGACCGGGTCTGCTCGTGCTGACCCTGCTCGCGCTCGTGCTGACCGCCGCCGCCGAGCTGATCGGCAGCCACAAGGTCAAGATCGGCCCGGGTGCGATCACCTTGTTCCCCATCATCTGGGGTCTGCTGCTCGGCGCGGCGGTGAGCATCCAGCGGATCCGGCCGGTCCCGGTCCGGCTGCAGCGCGCCGCCACGCACATCGTCGAGGTGGGCGTGCTGCTGCTCGGCGTGCGGTTGTGCTTCGTGGTGGGCCACGAGCTGCCGGTGCTCAAGGAGGCGAGCGCCGCGCTGCTGTTCCAGGAGATCGGCCACCTCTTCGGCACGATCGCCCTGTCGCTGCCGCTGGCGGTGATGCTCAAGATGGGTCGGTCGGCGGTCGGGGCGTGCTTCTCCATCGACCGCGAGTCGTCCTTCGCGATGGTCTCGGAGCGGTTCGGTCCGGATTCCGAGGAGTACCGCGGCGTTCTCGGCATGTACATCTTCGGCAGCGTCGTCGGCGCGCTCTACGTCACCCTGCTGGCCAGCGTGCTGGCGGGAACCGGCTGGCTCAGCCCGCTGGCGCTGGCGATGGGCACCGGTGTGGGCTCGGGTTCGGTCATGGCGGCCTCGTCGGCCGCGATCGCCGCGCAGTTCCCCGAGATGGCCGACCAGATCGTCGCCCTGGCGGCGGTGAGCAACCTGGTGACCACGCTCCTCGGCGTCTACGTCGGGATGTTCGTGGCGCTGCCGCTGGCCGACCGCTTCTACCGGCTGCTGACCAGGAGGACGGGCCCGGTCCCGGCCGCCGAGGCTCCGGACCTGCAGGCGACGCCCGAACCGGAGGACGCGGAGACCTCCCGGGTGCGCCCGTTCGCCGCCATCGGCATCGCGCTGGCGGGGATGCTCGTGGCCGACGTGGTCTACTCGGGCGGGTTCGACCCGCGCGCGTTGCTCGGCTTCGCACTCGTCAGCGCCGTGGTGCTTGTCGGGCTGGCGATCAAGCGGGTCATCAAGATCCCCGCGGTGGTGGGCAGTTCCGTGCTCGCGATCCTGGCCACCTCGCCGATCTCGCCGGTCGCCGACGTGGTGCTGTCCCTGGTGGACCCGGTGGAGTTCCTGGCCATGACCACGCCGATCCTGGTCTTCGCCGGGCTCAGCATCGGCAAGGACCTGCCCGCGCTCAAGCGGATGGGCTGGAAGATCGTGCCCGTCGGGATGGTGTCCTTCGCCGCGAGCTTCCTGGTCTCCGCGCTCATCGCCCAGGTCTTCCTGGGCTGAGGCCTGCTCGCAACGCACACCGCCCGGCGAGTCCGACCGCGATGGTCGGGCTCGCCGGGCGTTCCCGCACGATCTCGAGCGCCTGCTCGGGCGCGCGACGTCTTCCGGGACCTCCTGGTAGTGGATCCGCTTCAGCCCGTGACAGGCGATCTCGTGGTCCCGCTTGCGGGCGGATCGGGACACCATCTGCGACTTCAGGTGGTGGTCGTTTCCAGGTCTCCGGTGAGGTAGCGCTGGAGGTTGGGGCCGATGGTGGCCGCGACGGTGTCGGCGTCGGCCGAGGCCAGGGGCTCGATGCGGACCACGTAGCGGACCATCCCCAGGCCGACGAGCTGGGAGCCGCACAACGCCACCCGCAGCTCCGGGTTGTCGACGTCCAGCACCTTGACCAGGCGGTTGAACAGCACGTTCTGCACGAACTCGCGGAGCATGGTGACGGCCTGCTCGTTGCCCGCGACGCTGCGCATCAGGGCCGCGAACTGCCCGCCGCCGACGGTGTCCCAGGCGGTGACGAACCGGCGCATGATCCGTTCGCCGATCTGCTCGCGGGGTCCGTCGAGGACCTGCTTGAGGATCTCGGCCGGGTTGATCGGGATCTGCACCGCAGCGGTGAACAACCCCTCCTTGCCGCCGAACCAGTGCTTGACCATGGCCGGGTCGACGCCGGCGTTGCCCGCGATGGCGCGCACGGTGGCCGCGTCGTAACCCTGCTCGGCGAACACCTCGCGCGCGGCGGTCAGCAGCGCCGCCTTCGTGTCGGCGCCGTTGGGCCTGCGTCCTCGCCGCTTCGGTTCGGTCGTGCTCACCCACCCATCCTGGCGGCACCGGCACCGGCGAGGCAAAAGCAGAGGTCCCGCACCGGGCCCGACGGGTGCGCGGCACAATGACACCCATGGTCGGCGATGGTGAGATCGGCAGTATCAGCCCAGGACGCGAGGAGTTCCGAACCCTGGCGGCGGACCGCAGGGTGATCCCGGTGGTGCGGCGGTTGCTCGCGGACGACGAGACCCCGCTCGGGGTCTACCGCAAGCTCGCCGGGAACCGCCCCGGCACCTTCCTGTTCGAGTCCGCCGAGAACGGTCGATCCTGGTCGCGATGGTCGTTCATCGGAGCCAGCAGCGCCGCCGCCCTGACCGTCCGCGACGGTGAGGCGCACTGGACCGGCACCCCGCCGGTCGGCCTGCCCGGCAGCGGCGACCCGCTGCGGGCGCTGCGCGAGACCGTCCGCCTGCTGCACACCGATCCGCTTCCCGGCCTGCCGCCGCTGACCGGCGGCATGGTCGGCTACATGGGCTACGACGCCGTGCGCAGGCTGGAGCGGCTGCCCGAGCTGACCGAGGACGACCTGCAGATCCCCGAGATGGTGATGCTGCTGGCCACCGACCTGGCGGCACTGGACCACCACGAGGGCACGATCACGCTGATCGCCAACGCGGTGAACTGGGACGACAGCCCGGAGCGGGTGGACGCCGCCTACGACGACGCGGTCCGCAGGCTCGACGAGATGACCGAGCGGCTGCAGACCCCGGCGGCTCCCACGGTCGCGACGTTCTCCCGCCCGAAGCCGGACTTCCAGCGCAAGCGCCGGCCGGAGGAGCACCACGCGGCGGTGGAGAAGGCCAAGGAGGCCATCCGCGCGGGCGAGGCGTTCCAGGTGGTGGTCTCGCAGCGCTTCGAGATGGACACCCAGGCCGACGCGCTGGACATCTACCGGGTGCTGCGCACCACCAACCCGAGCCCGTACATGTACCTGCTGCGGCTGGACGACCCGAACGGCGGCACGCCCTTCGACATCGTCGGATCCAGCCCGGAATCGCTGGTCACCGTGCACGACGGGCAGGCCACCACGCACCCGATCGCCGGTACCCGCTGGCGCGGCGCCGACGAGGACGAGGACGCGCTGCTGGAGAAGGACCTGCTCAGCGACGAGAAGGAGCGCGCCGAGCACCTGATGCTGGTCGACCTGGGCCGCAACGACCTGGGCCGGGTCTGCAAGCCGGGTTCGGTGCGGGTGGTCGACTTCTTCCGCATCGAGCGCTACAGCCACGTCATGCACATCGTCTCCACGGTCACCGGTCAGCTGGCCGACGACAAGACGGCGTTCGACGCGATCACCGCCTGCTTCCCGGCCGGGACGCTGTCGGGAGCGCCGAAGCCGCGCGCGCTGGAGCTGATCGAGGAGCTGGAGCCGACGCGGCGCGCCCAGTACGGCGGTGTGGTCGGCTACCTGGACTTCGCCGGGGACGCCGACACCGCGATCGCGATCCGCACCGCCCTGGTCCGCGACGGCCGCGCCTACGTGCAGGCCGGTGGCGGCATCGTCGCCGACTCGGACCCGGTCGCCGAGGACCAGGAGTGCCTGAACAAGGCCCGCGCGGTGCTCAACGCGGTGGCCACGGCCGAGACGCTGGCGGCGCCGAGCGACCGGGAGGCGGCCGTTGACCAGCGCGTCTGAGCCTCGGCCGCCCTCGAAGGGGCTGCTGTGGTCGGTGTTGCTGCTGGTGCTCGCGGGTGCCGGTGCGCTGTGGGGGGCCTCGGGCCTGACCTGGCTGAGCCAGCGCTTCCGCACGCCGATGGGCACGGAGACGACCAGCGGCATGTCCGGCGCGGTGCTCCGCCCGGAGCTGGGGCCGATGGCGTTGGCGGCGCTGGCCGCCGTCGCCGCGGTGCTGGCCACCGGCGGGCTGCTGCGCCGCCTGGTCGGCGTGCTGATCGCGCTGGCCGGTGCGTTGCTGGCCTGGCGGGCCTTCGGGCACTTCAGCGCCGGCTGGTTCACCTACGCCAACGGCGACGTCCCGCCGGGCAGCACGCCGATCGGTGAGCTCTCCAGCTCGCCGATCGGGCCGCTGCTCATGGCACTGGGTGCGTTGCTGCTGGTGATCGCGGGTGTGCTGGTGATCGTGCGCGCGGGCCGGATGCCGGCGATGGGCGCGCGCTACTCGGCGCCGGGAGCCGCCAAGGAGCAGAAATCCCAGGATCCGGACAGGCGGCTGTGGAACGAACTGGACGCCGGTCGCGATCCCACGGACGAAGACGATCGCTGAAAGATCTCCAGGGTTGCCAAAACTGCTGTTCGACGTCGTCCGGAGCCGCTGCGCCCTCCTCGCGACAGGGCCAAAGGTCCTTGTTGCGCTGGGACTCCCTGCCCACCCCTTGGTAAGGGGGCGGGTCGGTGAGGTTTAGCATCGGCCATGCGACGGCACGGCGGGAAGGGGAGTGTCGTGATCGAGCGCAATGAGTTCAACCGCGCATTCAGCAGGGTCTGGGCATTGCGGGTGAGTGTTCGGGGCACAGCCGGCGAGGTGTTCGCGTGACCGTTCTGGAAGACATCATCGAAGGCGTCCGCGAGGATCTCGCGGTGCGCGAATCGGCGATTCCGTTCGACGAGATCAAGCAGCTGTCCGCGGCGGCGACGCCGCCGCACGACGTGCTGGCCGCGCTCAAATCGCAGGGCGTGGGCGTCATCGCCGAGGTCAAGCGGCGCAGCCCGTCCAAGGGCGAGCTGGCCGAGATCGCCGAACCGGCCGATCTCGCCGCCGACTACGCCGATGCGGGTGCCCGCGTGATCAGCGTGCTCACCGAGCAGCGCCGCTTCGGCGGTTCGCTGGCCGACCTGGACGCGGTGCGCAAGCGGGTCCCGGCCACGCCGGTCCTGCGCAAGGACTTCGTGGTCAGCCCGTACCAGGTGCACGAGGCCCGCGCGCACGGCGCGGACATGGTGCTGCTCATCGTGGCCGCCCTGGAGCAGAACGTGCTGGAGGCGCTGCTCGACCGGGTGGAGTCGCTGGGCATGGCCGCGCTGGTGGAGGTGCACACCGCCGAGGAGTCCGACCGGGCGTTGGAGGCCGGGGCGAAAATCATTGGCATCAACGCGCGCAACCTGCATACCCTCGAAGTCGACCGCGACGTGTTCGGCCGGATCGCTCCGGGACTGCCGCAGGACATCCTCAAGGTCGCCGAGTCCGGTGTTCGCGGCCCCAGCGACCTGATGGCCTACGCGGGGTCAGGCGCCGACGCCGTTCTGGTCGGCGAGGGCCTGGTGACCAGCGACAACCCGAAATCGGCGGTCAACCAGCTGGTGACGGCCGGGTCGCACCCGGCATGCCCGCGTCCGAGCCGCTGAGGCTCGACGGCGCGGCGTGCGAAGCACAGGAGGTAAGGCAATGACCGTCGGGGCTGACGCCGCGCGCGCCCACCGCCAGGGCACACCCGTGCCCGAGGGGCACGATCCGGACGGGCGCGGGCACTTCGGCGAGTACGGCGGCCGGTTCATGCCGGAGGCGCTGATCGCGGCTCAGGACGAGCTCGCCGCCGAGTACGCCAAGGCCCAGCAGGACCCGGAGTTCCTCGCCGAGCTCGACGACCTGCTGCGCAACTACGCCGGTCGCCCGTCGCTGCTGACCGAGGCCAAGCGCTTCTCCGAGCACGCGGGCGGTGCCCGCGTCCTGCTCAAGCGCGAGGACCTCAACCACACCGGCTCGCACAAGATCAACAACGTGCTGGGACAGGCGCTGCTGGTCAAGCGCATGGGCAAGCGCCGCGTCATCGCCGAGACCGGTGCCGGTCAGCACGGCGTGGCCACCGCGACCGCCTGCGCGCTGCTGGGCCTGGAGTGCGTGGTCTACATGGGCAAGGTCGACACCGAGCGCCAGGCGCTCAACGTGGCCCGGATGCGGCTGCTGGGCGCCGAGGTCATCCCGGTGGCCAACGGCTCGGCGACGCTCAAGGACGCCATCAACGAGGCGCTGCGCGACTGGGTCGCCAACGTCGACCACACCCACTACCTGCTGGGCACCGCCGCCGGGGCGCACCCGTTCCCGATGATGGTGCGCAACTTCCACCGCGTCATCGGTGACGAGGCCCGCGAGCAGACGCTGCAGATGGCCGGCCGGCTGCCCGACGCGGTCGTGGCCTGCGTCGGCGGTGGATCGAACGCGATCGGCATCTTCCACGGCTTCATCGACGACGCCGACGTGCGGCTGATCGGCTACGAGCCCGCCGGTCACGGCATCGAGTCCGGCGAGCACGGCGTGACCCTCGGCGAGGGCACCCCGGGCACGCTGCACGGCGCCCGCTCCTACCTGCTGCAGGACGAGGACGGGCAGGTCATCGAGGCCTACTCGATCTCCGCCGGGCTGGACTACCCGGGCGTCGGGCCGGAGCACTCCTACCTCAAGGACACCGGTCGGGCGGAGTACCGCTCGGTGACCGACGACGAGGCGATGCAGGCGTTCCAGCTGCTGTCGCGCACCGAGGGCATCATCCCGGCGATCGAGTCCGCGCACGCCCTGGCCGGGGCGATCAAGCTCGGCCAGGAGCTGGGGCCGGACGGCCTGATCGTGGTCAGCCTCTCGGGCCGGGGCGACAAGGACATGGACACTGCGGCGAAGTACTTCGGGCTCGTCGACGAGGAGGCGTGATGAGCCTGCGTGAGGTTTTCCAGGCGTGCCGCAACGAGTCCCGGGCGGCCTTGATCGGGTACCTGCCCGCCGGTTACCCGACCGTCGAGGACAGCGAGGAGCTGTTCAAGGCGATGCTGCCCGGGGACGGCCCCGGGTGCGACATCGTCGAGGTCGGGTTGCCGTTCTCCGACCCGGTGATGGACGGGCCGACCATCCAGGCCGCCAGCGAGACCTCGCTGCGCGCCGGTTTCCGAGTCCGGCAGGTGTTCGACATCGTCTCCACCATCGCCGAGGCCGGTGGCAACGCGGTGGTGATGACCTACTGGAACCCCGTGCACCACTACGGCGTGGACGCCTTCGCCCGCGACCTCAAGGCGGCGGGCGGTCTCGGCGTGATCACCCCTGACCTCATCCCCGACGAGGGAGAGGACTGGATCGCCGCCACCGACGAGCACGGGCTTGACCGGATCTTCCTGGTCGCGCCGTCCTCCACAGAGGAGCGGCTCGCGCTGACCGCCAAGGCCAGCAGCGGCTTCGTCTACGCCACGTCCGTGATGGGCGTGACCGGTGCCCGCGCCTCCGTCGGCTCGGCCGCGTCCGGCCTGGTGGAGCGCACCCGCGCGCACACCGACCTGCCGATCGGCGTCGGACTGGGCGTGCGCTCCCGCGAGCAGGCGGCCGAGGTGGCGCGCTTCGCCGACGGCGTGATCGTCGGCTCGGCGTTCGTGACCAGCGCGGAGAAGGACGGCGTCGAAGGCGTCCGCGCCTTGACCGCGGACCTCGCCGCGGGCGTGCGCGGAGCCTGAGCGGTCGCTCCGGCGGCGGTGGGGCTCAGCTCGCACCGCCGCCGCCCGCACCGAGGGGCGACGTGATCCACGGGAGCAGTCCCGAAACGTTCTTCGCCAACGGGTCACGGGTTCGTTGTCCTGCCGTGATGCTGCACGGGGGGTGCTCACCTGTGGTGGGGCGCCCGATACCGTAAGCGTCGTGAATGCCACGGTTGCCGCTTCGGCTAGTCCGCTCCTGGCCAACATTCCGAGCCCTCCGCAGGGGGTTTGGTACATCGGACCGATCCCGCTGCGCGCGTACGCGCTGTGCATCATCGCCGGCATCGTGCTCGCGGTGTGGATCAGCAGCCGTCGCTGGATCGCGCGCGGCGGTCGCGAGGGCACGGTCGTCGACGTCGCCGTGTGGGCGGTGCCGTTCGGCCTCATCGGCGGGCGGCTCTACCACGTGGCCACCGACTGGTACAAGTACTTCGGCCCGGACCGGAACCCCCTGGACGCGTTGAAGGTCTGGGAGGGCGGTCTCGGCATCTGGGGCGCGGTCGCGCTCGGTGCCGTGGGTGCCTGGATCGGCTGCCGCCAGCGAGGCGTGCCGCTGCCCGCCTTCGCCGACACCGTCGCGCCCGGTCTGGTGCTCGCGCAGGCCGTCGGCCGGCTGGGCAACTGGTTCAACCAGGAGCTCTACGGCGGCCCGACGAATGTGCCGTGGGGCCTGGAGATCTACCGGCGCATCGACCCGGACACCGGGCTCGCCGATCCGATCGCGGGCGTGGCGGTCGACCCGACGCCGATCACCGTGGTGCACCCGACGTTCCTGTACGAGCTGCTGTGGAACGTCGGCGTCTTCCTGCTGGTGCTGTGGGCTGATCGCAAGTTCCGGATGGGCCACGGCCGCGTGTTCGCGCTCTACGTCGCCGGTTACACGGCGGGTCGCGTGTGGATCGAGATGATGCGCAGCGACGAGGCCACCCACATCCTGGGCATCCGCATCAACGTCTTCACCTCGCTGGTGGTCTTCCTCGGCGCGGTCATCTACCTCCTCGTCGTCCGGGGCAAGCGCGAAGACCCCGCTCTGCTGGCCGGCAAGCCCTACCCGGATGACATCCCCTCCACCACGGCACCCGACAAGTCGAGCGGAACCCCCGAAGGCTCCGACACCGACGAGACCGAGGACAGGACCGAGGACTCCGACGCGGAATCCCCGGACCACGACGATCCCAAGCCGAAGCGTTCCAACGACGACGAGGACAAGTCCGAGAACTCCGACGACGAGGACGAGTCGAAGGGCTCCGACGAGGAGTCCGCGGAACCGGACAACACCTCGAAGCAGGACGACGACAAGGCCACGAAGTCCGAGGTGGACGCCAAGGACGCCAAGGACGCCAAGACCCAGTCCTGACGCCCCGCGCAGAACGACCGAGCCGAGGCCGCGACTCCCGAGTGGAGCTCGCGGCCTCGGCTTCTCCACACCCAGACCGGATCTCAGTGGAACTCCGACCCAAGATTTCAGTGGAAGTCGGGCACCGGGTTTCAGTGGAAGTCCGGTCCTGGGTGGTGGGTGTCGGGTTTCAGTGGAAATCGGGTGTCGGGTTTCCACTGAAATCCCGTCAATCGAGGCGGGTGGGGGTGATGACCGGGGTGCCGTTGGGCGTGTGGAGGAGGGTGGTTCTGGCCGCGTAGTGGGTGTTGAGGGTTTCGGGGGTGAGGACTTCGGCCGGGGTGCCGTGGGCCGCGGGGGTGCCGTTGGACAGCAGCAGGAGGTCGTCGGCGTACTGGGCGGCGAGGGTGAGGTCGTGGAGCGTGGTGATGACTGTGGTGCCCAGCTCGGTGCGGAGTTCGTCGACCAGGTCCAGGAGGGATTGGGCGTGGCCGATGTCGAGTCCCGTGGTCGGTTCGTCGAGCAGCAGGACTCCGGCTCGTTGAGCCAGGGCGCGGGCGAGGACCGTGCGCTGCCGCTCGCCGCCGGAGAGGGTGTGCAGCGAACGTCCGGCGAGGTGGCTCAGGTCCAGGCGGGCGAGGAGTTCGTCGACGACTTCGAGGTCGCTGCGGCCTTCGCGCCCGAGCGGGCCGAGGTGGGGCGTGCGCCCGAGCAGGACGTAGTCGGTGACCGTGAGTCCCAGCGGCAGCTGCGGGATCTGCGGCGCGTAGGCGAGGGTGCGGGCGCGCTCGCGGCGGCGCAGCGACGCCGTCCGCCGACCGTCGACCAGCACGTCCCCGGTGTGACCGAGCAACCCGGCGACGGCCTTGAGCAGCGTGGACTTGCCCGCGCCGTTGGGTCCGATGATGCCCAGCCAGCCTCCGGTGTCCACTGTGGTCGACACTCCGGAAACGACCGGGCGGCGGCGGTATCCGGCCGCGAGGTCGTGGATCTCCAGCCGGCTCACGCCCGCCTCCGGTGCAGCAGCACGGCGAAGAACGGGGCACCGGTGAACGCGGTGATCACGCCGATCGGGATCTCCGCGGGCGCCAGCAACGTCCGGGCGAGCACGTCGGCGAGCACCAGGAACACCCCGCCGAACAGCAGCGACATCGGCACGATGATCCGGAACCCGCCGCCGATGGCCAGCCGCACCAGGTGCGGCACCGCCAGCCCGACGAACCCGATCAGCCCTGCCACCGACACCGCGGCGGCGGTGGCCAGCGACGCCGCGATCAGCACCAGGATCCGCACCCGGCCCGGGTGCACGCCCAGCGACGTGGCCTCCTCGTCACCGGTGCCCAGCACGTCCAGCAGCCGCGCGCACAGGCACAGCACGACCGCCGAGACCACCAGGTGCGGCAGCACGATCAGCACCTCGCGCCACCCGGTGGTGCTCAACCGCCCGAGGATCCACAGGTAGACCTGCTGCAAGGACTCCACCCGCAGCTGCTGCAGGAACGTCTGACCGGCCGTGAGGAAGGCACCCACCGCCACACCGGCCAGCACCAGCGTCGCCGTGTCGGGGCCGGCCGAACGCCCGACCAACCAGGTCAGCCCGACACCTCCCAGCGCTCCGGCGAAGGCCGCCGCCTGCACCGGGATCGACAGCCCGGACTGCGGCGCGGTGGTGATCACCAGGGTGACGGCCAAGCCCGCCCCTGCGGCCGATCCCAGCAGGTAGGGGTCGGCCAGGGGGTTGCGGAACACGCCCTGGAACGCGGCGCCGGACACCGCGAGCGCGGCGCCGACGAGCACGCCGAGCACGGTGCGGGGCACCCGCAGGTCCCACAGGATCGCCGCCTCGCGCTCGGACAGCGGTGAGACCCCGCCGGTCAGCTGGGCGACGATCTCGGCCAGCACCCGGTCCCGTCCGAGTTCCGCGGCACCCACCAGCACCGATAGCAACAGGCTTCCCACCAGCACCAACACGCCGACGACGAGATGCCACGGGCGGAGTCGGGTCGGCGAGATCAACCCTGCTGTGCCTTGCCCACCGCTTGGCTGATGGAGCGCACCAGCTCCACCACGCGCGGGCCCCAGCGGCCGGCCAGGTCGTCGTCGAGCTCCACGACCTGGTTGCGGCGGACGGCGTCGATGGTGTGCCAGCCGGGCCGCGCGGCGATCGCGGCGGCGTTGACCCCGCAGCACTTGGTGTCGGCGGCGAAGATCAGGTTCGGGTTTGCCTGCACCACGTGCTCCTGCGACAGCTGCGGGAACGGCCCACCGGCCGGGTCGGCGATGTTGACCATCCCGAACAGCGAGTACACGTTGCCCACGAAGCTCTGCGAGGTCGCCGTGTAGAGGTCGGGGCTGACCTCGTGGAAGTAGCTCATCGGCTGCGGGGGCTTGGGCGTGGAGGCCACGATGCCGGCGATGTCGGTGCGCATCTTCTGCACCATCGCGTTCGCCTGGTTGCCGTGCCCGGTGGCGCGGCCGATCGCCTGCATCTGCTGGTAGGCGTCGTCGAGGCTGGCGGCCGCGGGCGTCAGCAGCACCGGCACGTCGACCACCTTCAGGCCCTCGGCGAGCTGGGTGGCGTTGTCCGGGGCGATGACCAGGTCCGGGTTCTTGCTCGCCACGGCAGCGGCGTCGGCGGTGAAGCCGGACAGCTCGGTGCGCGGCGCGTTCTGCGGGAACGTGGAGTGCTGGTCGACGGCGATGACCTGGTCGCCCGCGCCGAGCGCGAAGAGGGTCTCGGTCGCCGACGGCGACAGCGAGACGATCCGCTTGGGCTGCTGGAGCAGGGTCACCGACTGGCCGCCGGGAAGCGAGACCTTCGCGGGGAAGGACGACGCGGGATCGTCGGGCACCACCGGCACCGGGGAGTGCTGGCGGGTCGCGCACGCCGTGACCATGGTGAACAGGGCGAATGCGGCCATCATCAGGGCGGCGAGACGGCGGAACCCGGTCATGTCTTCCCTCGGGTCGGAGCTGGCGAAACGAACACCCACCGCGGTGGGCGCCCTGAGCAGGAAAGATATCAGCAAAGATCGCCCTGGGAACCTGCCGGAGGGCGAGCCGCTACACAGGTGGCGGCGCTGCGGGTAAATTCGATGACGGACGGTGTCCGCCGACGTGCGGTTCGCCTGGGCGAGCTGCCGACGGGCTGTGTGATGTGGTTCAGGCCGCGTTCCGGTCGCGACGTGACCGCGGGGTCCTGAGCAGCCGAGTCCTGGGCCTATAGCCAGCGACGGGCGTTACAACAAGATGTTCAGCATCACTTTCAAGTTGCTGCTTCCGGGTATCCTGGCTGTTAAAGTCTGCTAAACGCTCCGGTCACAGCGAGCGGGCGAACGTGCCCGAAATCTCGCTCCCGAAATCTTCTACGGCAGAACCGGAACTTTCCAGCTGCGGGCCAGTGCCGTCCCGTGCCCAGAAGTCGAAGAAGTCAGGTCATGGCCGACCGCCGACTTTCAAGCACGAGCATGACGAGGGAGGTCTGCGCAGTGGTCTTCTCTGCGATTCCAGCGGCCCAGGGCCTGTACGACCCGGCTGCGGAGCAGGATTCCTGCGGTGTGGCCATGGTCGCCGACATTCGAGGTCGGCGTTCGCATGGAATCGTCGCGGACGCCCTGACCGCCCTGGCGAACCTGGAGCACCGCGGTGCCGCGGGCGCCGAGCCCACCAGCGGTGACGGCGCGGGCATCCTGCTCCAGCTGCCTGACGAGCTCCTGCGGGCCACGGCGGGCGTGCCCCTGCCCGAGCCCGCCGAGAACGGCGAGAGCCGCTACGCCGCCGGAATGGGCTTCCTGCCCGCCGACGCCGAGCAGCGCGAGCGCGTCGTGGCGCTGGTGGAGGAGATCGCGGCCGAGGAGAACCTGACGGTCCTGGGATGGCGGGAGGTGCCCACCGCGCCGGACGGCGCAGATGTGGGCAGCACGGCCCGCGACTGCATGCCGCACTTCGCGACCCTGATGGTCGCCGGCAAGGACGGCGAGTCCGGCCTGCAGCTGGACCGGCTGGCGTTCTGCCTGCGCAAGCGCGCCGAGCGCGAGGCGGCGCGGCAGGGCCTGGAGCTGTACTTCCCGTCGCTGTCCGCTCGCACGTTCGTCTACAAGGGCATGCTCACCACCCAGCAGCTGCCCGGGTTCTTCCCGGACCTGACCGACGAGCGGCTGGCCAGCGCCATCGCGCTGGTGCACAGCCGGTTCTCCACGAACACGTTCCCGTCGTGGCCGCTGGCGCACCCGTTCCGCTACGTGGCGCACAACGGCGAGATCAACACCATCCGCGGCAACCGCAACCGGATGCGGGCTCGCGAGGCGCTGCTGTCCTCCGACCTGATCCCGGGCGAGCTGTCCCGGCTGTACCCGATCTGCTCCGACGACGCCTCCGACTCGGCGTCCTTCGACGAGGTCCTGGAGCTGCTGCACCTGGGCGGTCGGTCGCTGCCGCACGCGGTGCTGATGATGATCCCGGAGGCGTGGGAGAACCACGCCGAGATGGACCCCAAGCGCAAGGCGTTCTACCAGTTCCACGCGAGCCTGATGGAGCCGTGGGACGGCCCGGCGTGCGTCACCTTCACCGACGGTTCGCTGGTCGGCGCGGTGCTCGACCGCAACGGCCTGCGTCCGGCGCGCTGGTGGCAGACCGCCGACGACCGCGTGGTGCTGGCCAGCGAGGCCGGTGTCCTGGGCGTCGACCCGTCCGAGGTGGTCGCCAAGGGCCGCCTGCAGCCGGGGCGGATGTTCCTGATCGACACCGAGCAGGGCCGCATCGTCGACGACGAGGAGTTCAAGACCGAGCTGGCCTCCGAGCACGCCTACGACGAGTGGCTGCACGCCGGTCTGCTCAACCTCGACGAGCTCGCCGACCGCGAGCACGTGGTCAGCACCCACGAGTCGGTGGTGCGTCGCCAGCTGTCCTTCGGCTACACCGAGGAGGAGCTGAGCCTGCTGCTGGCTCCGATGGCCACCGCAGGCGCCGAGCCGCTGGGTTCGATGGGCGCCGACACCCCGACCGCTCCGCTGTCGCAGCGCTCGCGGATGCTCTACGAGTACTTCGTGCAGCAGTTCGCGCAGGTCACGAACCCGCCGCTGGACGCGATCCGCGAGGAGATCGTGACCTCGGTGTCGCGGATCATGGGCCCGGAGCAGAGCCTGCTGAACCCGTCGTCGGCGTCCTGCAGGCACATCGTGCTGCCCAACCCGGTCATCGACAACGACGAGCTGGCCAAGCTCATCCACATCAACGACGACGGCGACCTGCCGGGGTTCTCCTCGGCGGTGCTCTCCGGTCTGTACGAAGTGGACGGTGGCGGTCAGGCGCTGGCGGAGGCGATCGAGCGGGTCCGCGCCGAGGCGTCCGAGGCGATCGCCGCCGGGGCGCGCGTGCTGGTGCTCTCCGATCGGGACTCCGACCACAAGTGGGCGCCGATCCCGTCGCTGCTGCTGGTGTCGGCGGTGCACCAGTACCTGATCCAGACCAAGGAGCGGCTGCGCGTCGCGCTGGTCGTGGAGTCCGGTGACGCCCGCGAGGTGCACCACGTGGCCGCCCTGCTGGGCTACGGCGCGGCGGCGGTCAACCCGTACCTGGCGTTCGAAGCCATCGAGGACATGATCTCGACCGGCGAGATCTCCGGGGTGCGCCCCAAGGTCGCCATCCGCAACTACGTGCAGGCGCTGGTCAAGGGCGTGCTGAAGGTGATGTCCAAGATGGGCATCTCGACCGTCGGCGCGTACACGGCCGCGCAGGTCTTCGAGGCCGTCGGCCTGTCGCAGGAGGTCGTGGAGTCCTACTTCCTGGGCACCACCTCCAAGCTCGGGGGCGTCGGACTCGACGAGCTGGCCGAGGAGGTCGCGCAGCGGCACCGCCGCGCCTACCCGGACAACCCGACCGAGCGCGTGCACCGCAAGCTGGAGATCGGCGGCGACTACTCCTACCGCCGCGAGGGCGAACTGCACCTGTTCACGCCGGAAACGGTGTTCCTGCTGCAGCATTCGACCAAGACCGGCAGGTACGACAAGTTCCGCGAGTACACCGCGGAGTGCGACCGGCTGGCGGCCGAGGGCGGAACCCTGCGCGGGCTCTTCGAGTTCGACAGCGGGCGCGATCCGATCGACATCGACGAGGTCGAGCCCGCGTCGTCGATCATGAAGCGGTTCTCCACCGGTGCGATGAGCTACGGCGCGATCTCCGCCGAGGCCCACGAGGTGCTGGCGATCGCGATGAACCAGATCGGCGGAAAGTCCAACTCCGGTGAGGGCGGCGAGGACGTCGACCGGCTCTACGACGCCGAGCGGCGCTCGGCGGTCAAGCAGGTCGCCTCCGGTCGCTTCGGCGTGACCAGCGAGTACCTGGTCAACGCCAGCGACATCCAGATCAAGATGGCCCAGGGCGCCAAGCCCGGCGAGGGCGGTCAGCTGCCCGCGCACAAGGTGTACCCGTGGATCGCCAAGACGCGGCACTCCACGCCGGGCGTCGGGCTGATCTCGCCGCCGCCGCACCACGACATCTACTCGATCGAGGACCTGGCGCTGCTGAC
>NZ_JBFAQJ010000018.1:0-123989 GCF_040677225.1 Saccharopolyspora sp. NPDC049357
CCGAAGGTCAGCACGACGACCTGGCCCTCGTGCCCGACGCCCGCACCCGCCTTCACCGCCGACCGGCACGGTTCTCACTTGCCCGCGCCCGCGGTGAGTCCGGCGATCATGAAGCGTCGGCCGAGGATGTAGAGCACCAGCACCGGGATCGCCGAGAGCACCACACCGGCCATGATGGCAGGAACGTTCACCGTGTACTGGCCCTGGAACTGCCACAGCATCACGGGCAGCATCGCGGTCTCCTCGCGCTGGGTGAGGATCAGCGGGAACAGCAGCCCGTTCCACACCTGCAGCGCCTGGTAGATGCCCACCGCCAGCAGCGCCGGACGCGACAGCGGCAGGACCAGGTTCACCAGCACCCGCAGCTGCCCCGCGCCGTCCAGGCACATCGACTCGTAGAGCTCCTCGGGGATGTCGCGCAGGAAGTTGCTGAGGATCAGCACCGACAGCGGCATCGCGAAGGCGATGGCGGGCAGGATGATCGCCAGCAGGCTGTCGTAGAGCCCGGCCTCCACGATCATCACGTACACCGGGATGATCGTGGCCTGCAGCGGGATCGCCAGTCCTGCCAGGAACATCCGGAACAGCCACTGGTGCCGACGTCGCTTGCCGCGCACCACCACGTAGGCGGCGGGCAGCGCGACGAGCAGCACCACCACGACGGTCAGCCCGGTGGTGAGCAGGCTGTTGAACAGGAACTTGAGGAACCCGTCGGAGAACACCAGGCCGTAGTTCTCCAGCGTCGGAGAACCGGGCAGCGACAACGGGTTGGCGCCGGTGGTGTCCTCCTGGGCCCGCAGGCTGGTGACCACCACGTAGTACAGCGGCACGGCCACCACCAGCGCCCACAGCAGGGCCGCGGCGTTGGGCAGCAGACCTCTGATTCGCAGCATCACGCGCCCTCCTGGTCGCTGCGCATCCGGGCGAAGCCGGAGTACTTGGTCAGTCCCAGCGACAGCGCGGTGCCGAGCGCCACCAGCAGCAGCGCGATCGCGCTGGCGTATCCGAGCTGGTACTGCTGGAAACCGGTGACGTACATGTTCACCGGCAGGATCCGGGTGGCGTCGCCGGGCCCGCCTTCGCTGAGCACGTAGAACAGGTCGAAGTAGGTCAGCGAGCCCACCAGCATCAGGGTGCTGGAGGTGACGATGGTGTTGCGCAGCTGCGGCAGCGTGATCAGGAAGAACCGCTGCACCGGCCCGGCGCCGTCGAGTTCGGCGGCTTCGTAGAGCTGCGCGGGGATCTGCCGCACGCCCGCCTGGTAGATCAGCGTGTGGAACGGGATGAACTGCCAGGACACCACGAAGATGAGCGTGAACAGCGCCAGCCTCGCATCGCCCAGCAGGTTCAGGCCGGGCAGCCCGAGCGCGGGCAGCACCCCGAACTCCGGGTCGACGAGGTTGCGCCACAGGATGCCGATGCCGGTGGACGACAGCACCAGCGGCAGGAAGAACAGCGCGGCGAGCACCGCCCGGTGCCGCTGCTGCCCGGCGACGTAGACGCCGAGCAGGATGCTGATGGGGGTCTGCACGACCCAGCACAGGATCATCACCTGCAGCGACACCCACACCGAGTGCCACATGCCGGAGTCGGAGGCCAGCTTGCCCCAGTTCTCCGCGGCGTTGAGCTCGGGGGCGGAGATGCCGTTCCAGTCCATCATGGACAGAACGATCACCACGACGATGGGCGCGACGACGAACGCCGCGAAGAACACCAGCGCGGGTGCGGCGAACCAGGTGGAGGGCTCGGTCCAGTGCCGCGCGGAGCGACTCCGTCGTTCGGTGGTGGCCGGCGCCGTCGGGCGCAGCGCCTCGGTGGCGGTCATCGCGAGGACTCCTCCATCAGCTGGGAGAACTCTTCCGGGCTGATCTGGTCGAGGAACAGCTTCTGCAGGTTGATCAGCACGTTCTGGGCGGGACCGGGCGGCAGCGCCTGGTCCCAGGACTGCTGGAAGTGCGGTGCGTTCTTGGCCAGGTCGTAGACGAAGGTCATGAAGTCGGCGTCCTCGGAGGCGCGCAGCTGGTCCTCGATGCCGGTCACCGGCGGGACGTCGCCGCGCTTCAGGCGTCCTTCGGTGAAGGCGTCGCTGGACAGCTCCTTGCGCAGGAACTCCACCGCTTCGCGCTGGTCCGGGCCCGCGGTCGCGGACATGAAGGTGGTGGGATTGCCGACGAGGTTGGCCGGATCACCCTTGCCGCCTTCGACGGCGGGGAACGGCGCCCAGCCGAGATGTCCTTCGCGCACCCACTTCTCGTCGTCGCCGAGCAGGTCGGAGTAGCCGGAACCGAGGTGGACCATCATCGCCGCGCGTTCGCTCGCGAGCAGCGTGCGCTGCTGGCCGAGCTCGGCGCTGATGGAGGCGAAGGCGTTGCCGAACGCTCCCCTGCGCACGAGGTCCTGCAGCATGGCGTTGGCCTTGATGATGTCGGGGTTGAGCCACGCCCCGGGTTTGCCCTCGACCACGTCCCGGAAGGCCTCCGGTCCCGCGACCCGGTCGACGATGGCCTCCTCCCACATCAGGTAGGTCCAGGAGTCCGCGCCGCCCAGCGCGATCGGGAGGACGCCCGCCTGCTGGAACTTGGGGATCTGGTCGAGCAGCTCGTCCCAGGTGCGCGGTGGCTGCAGGCCGACCCGGGCGAAGACGTCCTTGTTGAAGTACAGCAGGACGGGCTGGATGCCGCCGACGGGGATGCCGTAGGTGCCGCCGTTGATGTCGACGGGGCTCATCACGCTGGGCAGGAAGTTCTGCCGCCACTCGGGGTGTTCGCGCATCGCCGGGCCGAGGTCTGCGACCTTGCCCGCGTCGATGAACGCCTGCAGCGCTCCCCCGCCCCAGCCGAAGAAGGTGTCCGGCGGCGTGCCGGATCCCATCGAGACCCAGAGCTTGTTCTTGTAGGGATCGTTCTGGAAGAACTGGGTCTGCATGGGGCGACCGGTTCGCTGCTGGAACTTCTCGCCCTCGGCGGGCATCAGCTCTTCCTCACCGCCACCGCTGATCGCCCAGGTGGTGACCACGTCGGCGCTGCCATCGCTCGGCGGCAGCAGCACGGCGCAGCCGGTGGAGGTCAGCGCGAACGCCAGCGCCGCACCCATCGCGCACAGACGTCGCAGTCCACGCATCGTCAACTCCCGTCGCACCGTTGCGGACCTTCCGGAGTCCCGGCGGCCGGTGTGCACGCGGTCACACCCGGCTTCCGGTCGGCGAGACCGTACCGCAGCGCCGAAGCGATCTACAAGAGTCGGTTTCCAAAACTTTCTTGCCGTGCTCCATCCGTGATTCATCGGTCCCAACGCAGGACTTTCGGTGAACCATGTGGCAATCTGTCGAACGTTGGACCCCTGGTTTCCGGAAACGTCGCCCGAAACTGTTTCGAAGGCGACGTCCGGACGACCGCACCACCACGACGGGAGTCGCCGCACATGCCGCAGTCGCGCCCGACCGAGGACCGCCAGCCCTACCGCGATCCCGCACTACCGGTCGAGGAGCGGGTCGCCGACCTGGTGTCCCGCATGACGCTGGAGGAGAAGCTCAACCAGCTCGTCGGGATGTGGATCTACGTCTCCGGAGCCGAGGAGCGCGTCGCTCCGCACCAGGAGGACTTCGCCGACGACACCCCGCCCTGGGACGAGATGATCAAGAACGGGCTGGGGCAGCTCACCCGCGTGTTCGGCAGCGCGCCCATCGAACCGGCCGAGGGCGCCGCCGCCCTGACCCGACTGCAGCGCGAGATCACCGGGTCCAGCCGGTTCGGCATCCCCGCCGTGGCGCACGAGGAGTGCCTGGCGGGTTTCACCGCCTGGGGTGCCACCGCCTACCCGGTTCCGCTGTCCTGGGGCGCCTCCTTCGACCCCGACCTGGTCGGCGAGATGGCCGCGAGCATCGGCGCCGACATGCGCTCGGTGGGCGTGCACCAGGGACTGGCCCCGGTCCTCGACGTGGTGCGGGACCTGCGGTGGGGACGGGTCGAGGAGACCATCGGCGAGGACCCGTACCTGATCGGGGCGGTCGGCTCCGCCTACGTCGCCGGACTCGAGTCCAGCGGAATCGTGGCCACCCTCAAGCACTTCGCGGGTTACTCCGCCTCCCGCGCCGGCCGCAACCTGGCTCCGGTGAGCATGGGTCCGCGCGAGTTCGCCGACGTCGTCCTGCCGCCGTTCGAGATGGCGCTGCGACTGGGTGGCGCCCGCTCGGTCATGCACTCCTACACCGACGTCGACGGCATGCCCTCGGCCGCCGACGAGGCGCTGCTGACCGGTCTGCTGCGCGACGAGCTCGGTTTCACCGGAACCGTCGTCGCCGATTACTTCGGCGTGTCGTTCCTGCACAAGCTGCACGGCGTCGCCGACGGTCCCGGGACGGCTGGCGCGGCCGCGCTGCGCGCCGGGGTGGACGTGGAGCTGCCCAACGCCCGCTGCTTCGTCGAGCCGCTGGCGATCCTGGTGCGCTCCGGTGAGGTCGACGAGGCGCTGGTGGACCGCGCGCTGACCCGGGTGCTGAACCAGAAGGTCGAGCTGGGCCTGCTGGACCCGGACTGGTCGCCGGAGGTCGCGCAGCCGCGCGAGTTCGACTCCGCGCGCAACCGGGACCTGGCCCGGCGGCTGGCCGAGGAATCGGTGGTGCTGGTGGCCAACGACGGCACGTTGCCGGTGCGCGACCCCGGCAGGGTGGCGCTGGTGGGCCCGCTGGCCGACGACCCGTTCGCACTGCTGGGCTGCTACTCCTTCCCGGCGCACATCGGCGTGTCCTACCCGGACTGGCCACACGGCATCGACCTGCCGACCTTCCGCGACGAGATCGCCCGGATCGCCACGCAGCTCGACCACGTCAAGGGCTGCGATCTCCCCGAGGGCGGCGCCGATTTCGACGCGGCGCGGGCGGCCGCGGCCGAGGCGGACCTGTGCGTGGCGGTGGTGGGCGACCGGGCGGGCCTGTTCGGACGCGGCACCTCCGGCGAGGGCTGCGACGCCGCCGACCTGCGACTGCCCGGCGACCAGGAAGCGCTGGTGGAGCAGCTGCTGGAAACCGGAACACCCGTGGTGCTGGTGGTTTCCAGCGGTCGCCCGTACGCGCTGGGCAGGTTCGCCGACCGGGTCGCGGCGGTGGTGCAGGTGTTCTTCCCGGGCGAGGCCGGTGCCGCGGCGCTCGCCGACGTGCTGACCGGTGAGGTCAACCCGTCGGGTCGGCTGCCGGTGTCGATCCCGGCCACCCCGGGCGGCAACCCGGGCACCTACCTGACCGCTCCCCTGGGTGCCGCCAGCGAGGTCAGCTCGCTGGACCCGACGGCGCTGTTCCCGTTCGGCCACGGCCTCTCCTACACGACGTTCGCCTACTCGGACCTGGCGATCAGCGCCGCGGAGATCGCCACCGACGGCTCGGTGGACATCTCCTGCTCGGTCACCAACACCGGCGACCGCGACGGCGACGAGGTCGTGCAGCTCTACCTGCGCGACCCCGTCGCGCAGGTGACCCGCCCGGTCCGCCAGCTGACCGGTTTCAAGCGGGTTTCGGTGCCGGCGGGCGAGTCTCGAACGGTGTCGTTCCGCCTGCACGCCGACCGGACCGCCTACACCGGCGCGCGCGGCGAGCGCATCGTCGATCCCGGGCTGATCGAGGTCCACGTGGGCGGCGACAGCGCGCGCGCTCGGCTGTCCGGCGAGTTCCGGCTGGTCGGCGAGGTGCGGGAGGTCGGAGCCGACCGCGTCCTGGACACGCCGGTGACGGTGACGCCGTGAGGTGATCGGGTGCGGGCGGTTGCTCCGAAACTTTCAGGTACGGTGACGTCGGTCGAGCGAGGAGGCAGGGTGGCTGAGGCGAAGAAGAGCCGCGTGACGATCAGCGACATCGCGCGGGAGGCCGGCGTCTCGGTCCCGACGGTCTCGAAGGTCCTCAACGGACGTCCGGAGGTCGCCGCCCACACCCGCGAGCGGGTCGAGAAGCTCATCACCCGCCACAACTACTCGCGCCGGGCCAACCACGGCAGCGGGCGCGCGGGCCTGATCGACCTCGTCTTCCACACCCTCGACAACGAGTGGGCGCTGGAGATAGTGCGGGGCGTCGAGAGCGTCACCCACGACGCCGGGGTGGGCATGGTGGTCTCGGCGGTGCACGACGGCCGCAAGACCGAGCGCGCGTGGCTGGACAACCTCACCTCGCGGCGCTCCGACGGCATCATCCTGGCCGTCACCGAGCTCGGCCCGCGCCACGCCGAGCAGCTGCACGGCCTCGGCGTACCGGTCATCATCATCGACTCCCTCGGCCAGCCCGATCCACGGGTCGCGTCGGTGGGCGCGACGAACTGGAGCGGGGCCCGCGCCGCCGTCGAGCACCTCATCGAGCACGGGCACGAGCGCATCGGTTTCATCGGCGGCCCACCGCAGTTGCAGTGCTCAGTCGCGCGCCTCGACGGCTACCGCTCCGCGCTGATGGCGGCGGGCCTCCCGGTCGCCGACGAGCTGATCGTGGACGGCGACTTCACCCACGACCGGGGTCAGGACGCCGCGGGCGAGCTGCTGGCCCTGCCGGAGCCGCCGACGGCGATCTTCGCGGCCAACGACCAGCAGGCGCTGGGCGCCTACCGAGCCGTCGAGCAGCGCGGGCTGCGCATCCCCGACGACATCAGCGTCATCGGCTTCGACAACCTCCCGATGGCGCAGTGGATCTCGCCCGCCCTGACCACGGTCAACCAGCCGGTCGCGACGATGGCGGCCGAGGCCGCGCGGATGGTGCTGCGGCATGCCGAAACCGGGCGCTTCGAGACCAACCGCGTTGAACTGGCCACCGACCTCGTCCTGCGCGCCAGCACCGGGCCCGGCCCCCGCGCCTGACGCACGGCGCACACCCGGCCACACCGCGCATCGGGGACCAGATCACACGGCGGCCGGAAATATCGTGACTCGGCGATGCGTTGCCCAGGGTGGCCGGGACGACGGGTCCCGGATCGTGGCGCGTGTGGAAAGGCTGATCCTGTCGTGACTGTGGCTCTCTCCGTTCTCGATCTGGCGCACATCGGCGAGGGGGAGACCGCCGCGGACAGCTTCACCGCCAGCGTCGACATGGCCCAACGCGCCGAGCGCTGGGGCTACCACCGCATCTGGTACGCCGAGCACCACAACATGCCGACCATCGCCTCCTCGGCGACGAGCGTGCTGATCGGCCACATCGCTTCCCGGACCAGCACGATCCGGCTGGGCGCGGGCGGCATCATGCTGCCCAACCACTCGCCGCTGACCATCGCCGAGCAGTTCGGCACGCTCGAAACCCTCTTCCCGGGCCGGATCGACCTCGGCCTGGGTCGTGCGCCGGGCAGCGACCAGCGCACGATGCGGGCGCTGCGCCGCGATCCCACCTCGGCCGACGCGTTCCCGCAGGACGTGCTGGAGCTGCAGGGCTACCTGGCCGGCGAGACCCGCATCGCCGGGGTCAACGCCACGCCCGGCTACGGCACGAAGGTGCCGCTGTACGTGCTGGGTTCGTCGATGTTCGGGGCGCAGCTGGCCGCCCTGCTGGGTCTGCCCTACGCCTTCGCCTCGCACTTCGCCCCGGACGCGCTGGAGGCGGCGACCTCGCACTACCGCAAGGAGTTCCAGCCCTCGGCGCAGCTGTCGGAGCCCTACGTCATCGCCGGGGTCAACGTGATCGCCGCGGACACCACCGAGTACGCCCAGCAGCAGCTCCTGGAGGCCAAGCGCTACCGGGCGGGCCGGATGCTGGCTCAGGGCCGCAACCTGAGCACCGAGGAGATCGACGCCCTGCTCGCCTCTCCCGCGGGCCGCCAGATCGAGGGGATGACCCGCTACAGCGCGGTCGGCACTCCGGCCGAGGTGGACGACTACCTCGACAAGTTCGCCAAGCAGGCCCAGGCCGACGAGCTCATGGTCGTCTCCTCGGCCGTCGACCGCGCCGCCTGGCTGCGCTCCCTGGAACTCCTCGCCGACGTCCGCGGACTCGGCGACTGACACCATCCCCCGCTCCCGACCTCGAAGTCCCTGGAGCGAGGCGGTTTTGGTCCGAACCGTCCGGACGTACCAGACATCGATCATGGACGGTTCGGACCAAAACTTCCGGGTGCTCACCCCCGGTCACGGAGCACCCGAAGGCGAGATCAGGCCGCCAGCCGGGATTCGAGCTGGTCGGCGAGCTCGTTCATGATCTTGGCGTAGCTGGCGTGGCTCATCGGTGCGACCGCGTCCCACTCGACGAACCGGTCCGCGCTCGCCGCGGGCGTGGCGGCGAAGACGGGGTTCTGCTTCATCTGCTCTGGCGTCATCGACGCCGACCGCGCGTCCCACAGCATGATGTCGCCGGGGTAGGCGTTGGCCTTCTCCCAGGACAACCGCTCGAAGTAGCCGCCGCCGGCCTGGTCGGGGTTGGCCGGCGTGGTGATCGGCAGGCCGAGCTCCTTGACGTAGTAGTCCAGGTCGGGGTTGCGGGCGGGCACGACGACGAAGAACTCCTCCTTCGTGCCACCGATCGCCAGGATCGACTTGCCCTCGGCCTTCATCCGCGCGCCGATGTCGCGCAGCCGGGACGCGGCGGCGTTGAACGCCTGCTCGTCGGCCTTGACCTTCGGCGACTCCACGTCCGCGCCCAGCGCACGGGCGAGCTCCTTGTACTTGCCGATCGCCGCGGGCAGCGCGATGCCCGACTGCTGCACGCCCGCGGTCGGCACGATCTGCTTGACCTTCTGCTCCTGGTCCTCGACCAGGTGCCACAGGCCCGGGTACTCGGCGTACTTGCCGCTGACCAGCAGGTCCGGATGCAGCGAGGCGAGCCGTTCCAGGTTGACCTCGCCGTACCCGGCGCCGGTGACGTCGGTGACCTTCCCGGGGTCGAGGCTGCCGGCCTCGGGTTCGACCGAGCCGTCGTCGCGCACCAGCGGACCGAAGGTGCCGGCGATCTTCACGCCGAAGTCCTGCAGCGCGGCACCGGCCGAGACCTGGGCGACGATCTGCTGGGGACGCTCGGGGCGGGTCACCGTGATGCCGCGGTCATCGGTGTAGGACCAGCCGTTGCCGGTCTGTTCTGGCTGCGATGATCCGCACGCGGACAGCGTGCCGATGGCGGCGAGCGAGACCGCGGTCAGCGCGGCGGCCCGGATCGTGTGACGCAAGGTCGACCTCCCATGGTTCTAAGGCTAGGCTAACCTAGCACCACCATCGGGAGGTTACGGATGACAGTCGCACGAACCGGACGAACCGCAGTCGAGAAGCCGGAATACCGCCTGTTCCCGGTCGAGGTGACCCGGGTGCTGCGGCTCGGTCCCAGCTTCGTGCGGATCACCTTCGGCGGCGCCTGCCTGTCCGAGTTCGGGTTCGGCGGTCACGACCAGCGCATCAAGGTCGTGCTGCCCAAACCAGGCCGCGCGCTCGACGACTTCCCCGAGGGCCACGACTGGTACCCGCGCTGGCTGGACCTGCCCGACGAGGTCCGGCCCGACCTGCGGACCTACACCGTGCGCGACTACCGGCCCCACGATCAGGAGGTCGACGTCGACTTCGTGCTGCACGGGCTCGACGACGGCCACGCAGGCCCCGCCTCCACCTTCGCCGCCTCCGCACGCCCCGGCCAGGTCATCGGCCTGCTCGCGCCGGACCGGCCCGGCTCGGGCCGGATGTGGGGCTGCGAGTGGGCTCCCCCGGCCTCCGCCGACCGCCTGGTGCTGGCCGGCGACGAGACGGCCGTGCCCGCGCTCGCGGCCATCGTGGAATCGTTGCCCTACGACTCGCGCGGCGTGGTCTGCGTCGAGGTCCCCGACAGCGGCGACGCGCAGGAGTGGGCACGCCCCGCCGGGGTGGACGTCCGCTGGTACCCGCGCGGCGGAGCACCTCACGGCAAGCGCCTCACCGAGGGCGTGGCCGGCGCGCTGCGCGAACTGCGCCCGGTCCGCGACACCTCCCCGCGTGCGACCGAGCTCGACGACGTCGACGTCGACACGGGGGTGCTCTGGGAGGTGCCGGAAGGAGCGACCGGCTCGATCTACGGATTCCTGGCGGGTGAGGCGGCCGTGATCAAGCGGTTGCGCCGATTGCTGATCGACGAGCACGGCGTCCCCAAGCAGGCGGTGGCGTTCATGGGCTATTGGCGCGAAGGTCGTTGCTGACCCATTCGTCGGTCTCGCGCGCTAGCGTCCTCGGCAATGGGTTGGGCCACCTCACACCGAAGGACAGCGCCATGCCAGTCACCTCGACCGCGCCAACCGACGACTTCGTCGCGCAGGCGGACTCCTACCGCCGGGAACTGATCGCGCACTGCTACCGGATGATGGGGTCCCTGCAGGACGCGGAGGACCTCGTGCAGGAGACCTACCTCAAGGCGTGGCGGTCCTACGACCGCTTCGAAGGCCGCAGTTCGGTGCGCACCTGGCTGTACAAGATCGCCACGACGACCTGCCTGACGGCGCTGGAGAGCCGCAAGCGGCGTCCGCTGCCCAGCGGTCTGGGCGCTCCGGCCGACGACGTGCCGCACGAGAAGGTGGTCGAATCCGGTGAGGTGCCGTGGTTGCAGCCGATCCCGGACGGGATGATCGCCGACACCGCCACCGACCCGGCCTCGATCGTGGGGCTCCGGGAGAGCACGAGGCTGGCGTTCATCGCCGCCCTGCAGCACCTGCCCGCGCGGCAGCGCGCGGTTCTGATCCTGCGCGACGTCCTCAAGTGGCAGGCCGCGGAGGTCGCCGGCGCCCTGGAGATCTCCACCGCTGCGGTCAACAGCGTGCTGCAGCGCGCCCGCGCCCAGATCGCCGACGTCTCCCCGTCCGAGGACGACCGGCCTCAACCGCTGACCGCCGAGCAGGAGCGGCTGCTGGAGCGCTACGTGGCCGCGTTCGAGGCCAAGGACGTGTCGACGATCGTCGACCTGTTCACCGCAGAGGCCGTCTGGGAGATGCCTCCCTTCCGGCTGTGGGTGCGCGGCGGCGAGCGCATCGCGCAGCTCAACGCCAGGCAGTGCCCGGCCGGGCCGGACGGGCTGCGGCTGCGCCACACCCGCGCCAACGGGCAGCTGGCCTTCGGCGTCTACATCCGAGGTGACGACGACGTGTTCCGCCCCTTTCAACTGCACGTGCTCGAACTCGGCGAAACGCGGGTGGAGCACGTGGTGTGCTTCTTCGGCGTGGACTTCGCCAAGTTCGGCCTCCCGGACTCGGTGACCGACTGATCTGTGCTGATCGGCATTAGCTCCTAGAGTGGGCGCCGGAGACGTTCGGGGTCTGGTGGCCCCCACGGCCTTCAAAGCCGATGGCGCCGAGCACCTCGGCGCGGCGGGTTCGATTCCCGTCCGTCTCCGCCAACTTGTTCCCCGACCGCGAGGGACGTCGATGGGCGGGTATCGGCTCACGCAGTACGCGCACGGCGGTGGATGCGCATGCAAGATCCCGCCGGGCGAGCTGGAGCAGGTCGTCGGCGGGCTCATGCCGGAGGTCGCCGAGCCGAACGCGAAGCTGCTGGTCGGGTTGGACACCGGCGACGACGCCGCGGTGGTGTGCACCGACGAGGGCGCGGGGATAGTGGTGACCACGGACTTCTTCACGCCCGTGGTCGACGACGCGTTCGACTGGGGGCGCATCGCGGCGGCCAACGCGCTGTCCGACGTGTACGCGATGGGCGCGACACCACTGCTCGGGGTGAACCTGCTCGGCTGGCCCCGGGACGTGCTGCCGTTCGAGCTGGCCGGTGAGGTGCTGCGCGGCGGCTCGGAGGTCGCGGCCGCGGCCGGATGCCACCTGGGCGGCGGGCACAGCGTCGACGACCCGGAACCCAAGTACGGGCTGGCGGTGACCGGCCTGGTGGATCCCGACCGGATGCTGCGCAACGACGCGGCCCGGCCGGGTCTGCCGCTGACGCTGACCAAACCGCTGGGCATCGGAGTCCTCAACACCCGGCACAAGCAGACCGGCGAGCGGTTCGCCCACGCCGTGGCGGCGATGACCGAGCTCAACGGGAACGCCTCGAAGGCGGCGCTGCGCTCCGGAGCGGTCTGCGCCACGGACGTCACCGGTTTCGGGCTCCTCGGGCACCTGTTCAAGACGATGCGTGCCTCCGGAACGACCGCCGAGCTCGACGTCTCGGCCGTGCCCTACCTGGAGGGTGCCCGGGAAGCCGTGCGCGACGGATATGTCAGCGGAGGCACCCGCCGCAACCTCGACTGGGTGAGGCCCCACCTGGACCCGGGCGGCACCAGCGCCGAAGACCTCTTCCTGCTCGCCGACGCCCAGACCTCAGGCGGCCTCCTGGTAGTGGGCGAAGTCCCCGGCTCCCCGGTGATCGGCCACGTCCTCCCCGGCCGACCGGACGACATCCGGATCACCCTGCGCTGAACCACCTCAGGTACCCGAATACCGGGGTAATCCGGGTGGGGGTTGGGGTGTGTTCCGTGGTGCCCACATCTTGGGCTGCGTTGACGGTGTTCGGGCGCGGTTCTAGCTTGGGGTTCATGGGTCACCGGCTGCGATTGGTCACGCGGGACCACATCGACCTGCTCCGGGTCATCGCCGCCGCCTGTCCGCGGTAGAGGCCGAGAGCCCGCCGCTTCTCACCCGTTCCCCGCACGTCCCCGGCTCGACGCCGGTGGTGCGTCGCGCTCCCCCAGCACCGCGTCGCAGCGGTGTTCCCCTCGACCCGCGCCGTTGACGCAGGGAGGTCACGAGGATGGTTCGACCAACGCAGTTGCACCTGGCAGTGGCGCTCGACGGGACCGGCTGGCACCCGGCCTCGTGGCGCTCCGCGCACGCCAGACCCGGCGAGCTGTTCACCGCCGGATATTGGCTGGACCTGGTGCGTCGCGCCGAGTCCGGGTTGCTGGACTTCGTCACCTTCGCCGACTCGCTGGGCCCGCAGTCCAGCCTCCCGGACGGACCCGACGACCGGGTCGATCGGGTGCGCGGCAGGTTGGACGCGGGGCTGATCGCCGCGCGCGTGGCACCGCGCACGCACCACATCGGGCTGGTGCCGCACGTCGTGGTCACCCACACCGAGCCGTTCCACGTCTCCAAGGCCATCGCCACGCTCGACTACGTCTCCGGTGGCCGCGCGGGGTGGCTGCCGCAGGTCAGCACGAGCCCCGGCGACAACGCGCACTTCGGTCGCCGCGAGATCGTCGCGGACGAGCTGCTGGACGAGGCCGCCGATCACGTCGAGGTCGTGCGCCGGTTGTGGGATTCGTGGGAGGACGACGCGGAGATCCGCGACGTGGCCACCGGCCGGTTCATCGACCGCGACAAGCTGCACTACATCGACTTCCGCGGCAAGTGGTTCGACGTCAAGGGACCGTCGATCACCCCGCGCCCACCGCAGGGCCAACCGCTGGTGATCGCCACTGCCGACGAACCCGCCGGATACCGGTTCGCCGCCCGCTCCGCCGACGTCGTTCTCATCCCCGCGCCGGACCCGCAGGCCGCCGGGGAAGCCGTCGACGCGGTTCGCTCGCAACGGGGTTCGGGCGATCCGCCGCACGTCTTCGGCGACCTGGTGGTGTTCCTCGGCGCCGACGCCGCGGACCGCAGGGCACGACTGGACGAACTCGACCAACCATCCACTTCGGACGCACCGGTGTTCACCGGCACGGCCGAGCAGCTGGCGGACCTGCTGCTGCCGCTGGCCGAGCGCGGCGTGACCGGGTTCCGCCTGCACCCGGGCGAACTGCCCCGCGACCTGACCGCGATCACCGATGAGCTCGTGCCGGAGCTGCAGCGGCGCGAGGCCTTCCGCACCGAGCACGCGACGGGCTCGCTGCGCGAACGGCTGAGGCTGGCCCGTCCGGTCAACCGCTACGCGACCGCTGGAGGCACGTCGTGACCAAGCAGATCCACCTGGCCGCGCACTTCCCCGGGGTCAACAACACCACGGTGTGGACCGATCCGCGGTCGCTGAGCCAGATCGAGTTCTCCTCGTTCGCGCACCTGGCCGAGACCGCCGAACGGGCGAAGTTCGACTTCCTGTTCCTCGCCGAGGGCTTGCGGCTGCGCGAGCACGCCGGCCGGATCTACGACCTCGACGTGGTGGGCCGACCCGACACCTTCACGGTGCTCGCAGCGCTGGCCGGGGTGACCGAGAGGCTCGGGCTGGCGGGCACCATCAACTCCACGTTCAACGAGCCCTACGAAGTGGCGCGCCAGTTCGCCAGCCTCGACCACCTCTCGGCCGGGCGGGCCGCCTGGAACGTGGTGACCTCCTGGGACGCCTTCACCGGCGAGAACTTCCGGCGCGGCGGGTTCCTGCCCGAGGACCAGCGCTACGAGCGCGCGCGGCAGTTCCTGCGCACCGCCACCGAGCTGTTCGACTCCTGGCGCGGTGACGAGATCGTCGCCGACGCGGAGTCGGGCGTGTTCCTGGCCGATCCGCGGGCGGGCGAGTTCGAGCACGCCGACGCGCACTTCGACATCCGGGGCCGGTTCAACGTGCCGCGCAGCCCGCAAGGCCGACCGGTGATCTTCCAGGCGGGCGATTCGGAAGCCGGCCGGGAGTTCGCGGCCTCGGCCGCCGATGCGATCTTCACCCGGCACGGGACGTTGCAGGCGGGCAAGGACTTCTACGCCGACGTCAAGTCCCGGCTGGCCGCGCACGGTCGTTCCCACGAGGACCTGCTGGTGTTCCCGGCGACCACGGTGGTCCTCGGCGACACCGACGCCGACGCGCAGGAGCAGGCCGCCATCATCCGCAAGCAGCAGGTCAGCGGGCCCACCGCGATATCGTTCCTGGAACAGCTGTGGAACACCGACCTCAGCGAGCTCGATCCGGACGGCCCGCTGCCGGAGTTCGACCCGGTGGTCGACGCCGAATCCATCACCCAGGGCAGGGCCAGCACCCGCATGTTCGGCGACCGGGTGGCCACCGCCCGCGGCTGGCGGGAGCTCGCGGAAGCCAAGAACCTCTCCATCCGTGAGCTGATCATCGAGGTCACCGCCCGGCAGTCGTTCATCGGCAGTCCTTCCACGGTCGCCGAGGAGATGAACCGCTTCGTGCAGGAGGACGCCTCCGACGGGTTCATCCTGGTGCCGCACCTGACTCCCGGCGGGCTGGACGACTTCGCCGCACAGGTCGTTCCGCTGCTGCAGGAGCGCGGCGTCTACCGGACCGAATATCCGGGGTCCACGCTGCGCGAGAACCTCGGCCTGACACCCGCGCCCGTTTCCTAGGATTTCCGGAGGCTTTCGATGCCAGTCCCGCTGTCGGTCCTGGACCTCTCGCCCATCGTCTCCGGGCAGACCGCCGAGGACGCGCTGCGCAACACGCTCGACCTGGCGCGCCGCACCGAGGAGTTCGGCTACCGCCGCTACTGGGTCGCCGAGCACCACCTCACGCCGGGCGTGGCCTCGGCGGCACCGGCCGTGCTGCTGACCGCGATCGCCGCGGCGACCAGCACGATCCGCGTCGGCTCGGCGGCGGTGCTGCTGGGCCAGCACTCGCCGCTGACCGTGGCCGAGCAGTTCGGCACCCTCGCCCAGCTGCACCCCGGTCGGGTGGACCTCGGCGTGGGCCGGTCGGGGAAGAAGCGCACGCAGGAGCTCGCCGAACGGCTGACCGCGCTGGCCGAGAGCGAAGGCTCCACCGTCGACGGCCTGGTGGTGCCGCCGAAACCCCGTGCGGTGGCCCGATCGGAGAAGTACGCGGCGCGGCTGCGCCAGCAGGCCGAGCTCGTCGGCGCCCCCGCCGAGGAACTGGACTACCGGGAGCAGGTGGAGCGGGTGCGGCGGTTCGTCGACGGCGGCTTCCCCGGACCGGACGGCGAGCCGGTGCGCGCGAACCCGGCCGAGGGCGCCGACCTGGATCTGTGGATCCTGGGCTCCAGCGGTGGTGAAAGCGCCGTCACCGCAGCGGAACTGGGCATCCCGTTCGCCGCGAGCTACCACATCACGCCGTCCACGGTGCTGGAAACCGTGCGGTCCTACCGGGAGCACTTCAGGCCGTCGGAACGCCTGGCCCGGCCCTACGTGGTGGTGTCGGCTGACGTCGTGGTCGCCGACACCGGCGAGCGAGCGCGCGAACTCGCCTCGCCCTACGGCGCCTGGGTCCACAGCATCCGGGCGGGCGCGGGCGCCCTCCCGTTCCCCTCCCCCGCCGAAGCCGCCGAGTTCGAGTGGGACGCCGAAGCGCGGGACGTCGTCGCCGACCGGCTGGCCACCCAGTTCGTCGGCACCCCGGACGAGGTGGCCGACAGGCTCACGACCCTGCAGCGGGTGACCGAGGCCGATGAACTGGTCATCACGACCATCACCCACCAGCACCCCGACCGGGTCCGCTCCTACGAACTGCTCGCCAAGACCTGGATCGGGGCGTAGGGGCCGGCTTCCACAACGAGCTAACCGCAGTATCAGGTGTGGGACTCAACCAGCACCGCCGCAGGTTCTGAGCGGTTTCGTGGCGAGTACGCCGCGACGCCGATGTCCACCCCCTGGGTAAGCGGAATACATCAGGAGTGGCGCACGGAGTCCACGAAACCGCTGTGCTTTCCCCTTCGGGGGTTTCTGCTACCCGCACCGCCCAGCAAAGCAAGCCCCAAAGACCCAAGCCTCAGCCGCGGCCGATGAAGGGCATCGTGGTGGCGGTGATGGTCATGAACTGGACGTTGGCGTTCAGCGGCAGCCCGGCCATGTAGAGCACGGCGTCGGCGACGTGCTGGGGGTCGAAGGTGGGTTCCGGGCGCACCGTTCCGTCGGCCTGGGCGGCACCGGTGGCGATGCCGGAGGTCATGTCGGTGGCGGCGTTGCCGATGTCGATCTGCCCGCAGGCGATGTCGTGCGCTCGGCCGTCCAGCGAGATCGACTTCGTCAGCCCGGTGATGGCGTGCTTGGTGGCGGTGTAGGCGACGCTGCGCGGGCGGGGCGCGTGCGCGGAGATCGAACCGTTGTTGATGATGCGGCCGCCGCGCGGGTCCTGGTCCTTCATCATCCGGAACGCGTGGTGGGCGCACAGGTACGAGCCGGTCAGGTTCGCCTGCACCACGGCGGTGAAGTCAGCGGCCGGGAGCTCGCCGACGTCACCGGCGGGACCGAAGGTGCCGGCGTTGTTGACCAGCAGGTCCAGTCGCCCCCACCGCTCGCGAACGGCGTCGAACAGCGTCGACACCGAGTCGGGGTCGGTGACGTCGGTGGGCACGACCTCGGCGCCCGCGGCGTCTCCGGCCGCCTCGGTCAGCGGCTCGGCGCGACGCCCGGCCAGCGCCACCCCGTACCGCTCCGCAAGCAGCGCTCGGGCGATCACCCGCCCCAGTCCCGAACCGGCACCCGTCACGACCGCGACCCGCGTGTTGCTCATGACCTCATTGTCACCTCTCGTCGCCCGAACGCGGATCAGCCCCCGTGTCCGGGCGGCGGCCTCGGCTACTGCCGCGCCGCCACGGCGCGCTCGGACGGCAGCTCGAAGTCCTGGCCCTCGACCCGCCCTGAGCGGATCTTGACCCGGTCCACGGCTGGTCTCCTGCCCGGGGCCGAGACCACGACCGTCACGAAACCCTCGGGCAGGTCGTGCACCTCGTACTCGCCTGCGGGCGAGGCGACCAGGCGCGCCAGCTGCAGGCCGGACTGGTCGGTGACGGTCAGGACCGCGCCGGGAACCGGGGTTCCCCCGCTGTCGCGCACGGCGCCGGAGAGGGTGCGGTGCCTGCGGGGTTTCGGCGCCTCGAACACCGGGTCCAGCACGACGCCGCCGTCGTCCTCGTGCTCGTAGGTGCCCGCAGCGGTCACCGCTTCCGGGTCGGCTCCGGCCTTGCGCCGCACCCACCACTGGTGGCCGACGACCAGCGCGATACCGAAGGCGTACCAGCAGCACAGCCCGAGGATGCCGCGAGCAGCGCCGACGTCGTCGAAGTAGAGGATGCCGCGCATCGCGTCGACCGCCTGCCCGAGCGGCAGAACCCCGTGCAGCGCCTGGAAGAACGGCGGCACCAGTTCCTTCGGGATCGCACCGCCCGAGGACGGCATGCTCAGCAGCACGAACAGACCCATCGCCACGCCGGGCAGGAACTGCTTGACGAACGGCACGAGCCCGAACGACGTCCAGCCCACGGCTTGGGTCAGCAGGAAACCGACCAGCAGCAGCGACGGCTGGTTGTAGATCACGCCCATCGAGAGCGCGGCGACGTAGCAGACGATCGAGGCGAACGCGCCGACCCCGACCAGCGCGGCGAGCTTCTGCCGGGTGCGCAGTTCGGCGCGCAGCAGCATCATCACCGTGACGTAAGGCGGGATGTTCATCGCCAGCAGGCAGTAGAGCAGACCGGTGCCCATCACGTCGCCGGGAGCGGACGGCGCCAGGTCGGTGAGCACCAGGTGGTGTCCGGTGGTCGCGGCGACCGGGGTGAAGATCTGCTGCAGGATCATCATCAGCGCCGAGCCGTTGGCCTTGGCGTAGAGCAGTTCGCCGGTGGCGGGGTCGTACCCGGCGACGGCCTCGCGCTGGGTGATGGCCTCGCGCGCACTGGCCTCGTCGGGGACCGGGGTGATGTCGAAGCCACCGGGCATGCGCGCTTGGAAGGTCTCGGCGAGCTGGTGGGCGGCCTGGTCACCGACGACCACGACGGGCATGTCGTGGGGTTTCGGGGCGTGCATCGGCAGCAGGTAGCAGAGCATGAACCCGCAGATGAAGAACGCGGGGAACCACAGGGTGCTGACCAGCGTGCGGACCGTCGAGGGCGGTTGTGCCTCGGTCAAGGAACCTCCTTCTTCGCGGCGCGGGAGAACGGTTGCTCCGAACAACCATTAGCAATGCTAACTTACCTCGGCTCGCGCCTCCCCCGGGCTCACGACCTCGATCGAAATGCGAATTCTTTCCGGATACGTAACCTCGGAAAGCGGGGGGAAGGAGTTCGGCAGCACCATGCGCACCCGCTCATGCGCGTTCTTCGCCGCGCTGATCATGCTCGCGACCCTTGCTCTGACGGGTTGCCAGACGACTCCGGCTCCACCCCCACCGCAGGGCGGCGGGACGACCTCCGGCCAGCAGGGCGGTGGCGCAGCGCCTCCTGACGGGCCGCCCGTGGTGGCGATCAAGATCGACAACTCCTCGGATGGGCGCCCACCGGTGGGCCTCGACGCGGCGGACGTGGTCTACGTCGAACCGGTCGAAGGCGGACTGAGCCGGATATTGAGCATCTTCGCCACCCACAAGCCCCAGACCGTCGGCCCGGTGCGCAGCGCCCGCGAGACCGACGCCGAGATCCTCCCGCAGTACGGGAGACCGACGCTGGCCTACTCGGGCGCGGCTCCCGAGGTGCTGCCGATCATCGCGGCGGCCCCGCTGACCGACGCCTCCGACGCCAACGCGCCCGAGGCCTACTCCCGCGACGACGCCCGCCCGGTGCCGCACAACCTGTTCGTCGACTCGACCAAGCTGCCGCCGGCGCAACCGTGGCCGGGAGCGAGCAGGCCGTTGATCGGCGAGGTTCCCAGCGGCGGCGCGCCCACCGAGCGCTACGAGGTCCGCTACCCCGCCGCCACCATCGGGTTCTTCTACAACCACCCGTCGCGGCGGTGGATGGTCTCGATGGACGGCGAGCCCTACGCGGCGGTCAACAGCGGCCGGATCGGCGTCTCGACCGTGATCGTCCAGAAGGTCCGCACGCACGATTCGGCGGTGCGCGACGCCGCGGGCAACCCGTCTCCGGTGGCCGAGAGCATCGGCAGCGGTCCGATGGTGATGCTGCGCGACGGCAAGAGCTTCGAGGGCACCTGGAACCGGCCGTCCCCCGAAGCTCCCACCACCTACGCGGACCAGACCGGCGCACCGCTGCCGGTGGACGCCGGTCAGGTCTGGGTCGTGCTCAGCCCCGTCTAGAACTGGTCGACGAGCAGGGCGATGGAGAAGTAGCCGTAGAACACCACGGCCACGCACATCATGACCATCCGCCAGCCGCCGAGCCGGATCGAGCGCGGGAGGAACCGGCGGTTGGTGAAGATCAGCAGCATCGAGTACAGGAACATCACGACGCCGCCGGCCGACGAGGAGATCAGGATCAGCGCCAGCGGCTCCTCGGTGCCCGACAGCAGGATCGCCGACCCGGCGATGATCATCACCCAGATCACCGCGAAGTAGATGCGGCTCTCGGTGACCTTCGTGCTGCCGCGGAAGAAGGTGACCTTGACGGTGTCGGCGGTCAGCCGGCTGACCCAGTCCATGATGCCCAGCTGGGTGGAGAACAGCGCGATCGCACCGGCCATCCAGAAGGCGGTCTGGAACCAGCCTCCGAAGCGCTGACCGAAGATCTCGCCCTGGGCGCGGATGAAGTCGAAGTCGTCCTCCGGCAGCGGCACGCCGAACACCGTGGCGTAGGCCAGCACCGACATGATCACCAGCGTGCCGCAGCCGAGCAGGAAGAAGGTGCCGAACTGCTCGGCGTTGGCGACCTTCCACCAGCCCTTCCAGCGGCGCCGGTTCTCGTCGCTGTCGAGGAACATGTGCCCGGTCCCCGCAGCGGCGGCTTCCTGGCCGGTGAACGGCGAGGTCACGCGCGGCATGTACTGCCCCATGCCCATCTGCTTGTCGCGCGCCCAGTTGCTCTGGACCAGGTTGTTGCCGCCGCCGGCCCCGGCGAAGGCGATCGCGCCCAGCAGCGCGGCGATCCCGCCGACCTCCTCCATCGGCGGGAGTTGGCCGACGTGGGAGAAGCTCGCGCCGAACGCGGCCCAGTCGGACAGCCCGGTTCCGACGAACAGGGCCACGACGAGGAACACCGCGATCCCGCCGACCAGGACCATCTCGACGCGTTCCACGGTCTTGTAGACCACTTTGGACAGTGTCAGGGCGGAGCCGATGGCGACCATGGCCACGATCGCGATGGGCACCGGAGATCCCGCCCCGGCCACGTAGGTGACGATGGTGGCCGCGCCGGTCGCCCAGCCCGGCCACAGGTTCGGGATGATCGCGATGACGGTGATCAGCACACCCAGCGGCGGCCAGATCCGGGTGAAGCCGGTGACCGCGGTTTCGCCGGTGGCCAGCGTGTACCGCTCGATCTCCATGTTGAGGATGTACTGCATGAAGAAGCCGAGCACGGCCGTCCACATCAGAACGAGCCCGACCTGGCTGGTGATGTAGGGCCACAGCACGAACTCGCCGGAACCGATCGCGGTGGCGGTGAGGATGATGCTGGCCCCGAAGATCTGGCGGAACGTGCGGGGTTCGGGCAGGTCTCGGTACTTGGCCGCGGGCAGGAATCTGCTGGGCAGTTCGCGGGCCTCGGCCCCTGCCTCCGGTACCTCTCGGTCCTGGATGGCCACGATGCCTCCTGGCTGGAGCGGATTCGGCCGATCTGGTGTAGCAACCCGAACCAGATCTGTGAACCAGATCACAGAACTTGATCCATCCCGAATGTCTGATTTGAGACCTCTGCGCAGCGGAAACACCCTTTCGAACGCAGGTGCTCGCACAGCCCCCTCGGGTAAAGTGATCTTTTCTCCGCACCTTGCCGAAGGGACCCGCACCAATGCCCAAGTTCTCCTGGCACACCGACCCCGTTCCGGCGGGTCTGGCGGTGCGGCAGGTGTACGGGTTCCTCTTCGTGCCGGACGGCAGGCTGCTGATCCGCCTCGACGGCACCAAGCACACGCTGCCCGGCGGGCGCCCGGAGCCGGGCGAGATCGCCTACGTCGACATCCTGCGCCGCGAAGCCATGGAAGAGGTCACCGTCGACATCGACGAGCCGCACTACCTCGGCTACCAGTGCGTCAACGACGGCATCTCCCCCTACGCGCAGGTCCGGATGGCCGCGCTGATCTCCTGCGCCTACCCGCCCGCGCCGGACCCCGACAGCGGGCGCACCTACCGGCGACTGCTGGTGCACCCGAGCAAGGCCGGTGACCTGCTGGCTTGGGGCGAGACCGGGTACCTGCAGGCCACGGCGGCCGCCGAAGCCGCCGTGGAGATCCTCGGCCTGCCCGCCGCCGGACTCCCGGCCGCCAGCGAGCTCTGACCGCTCCCACACCCTTCAACCAGGCGAAACCGCCCTTGACCTGGCCGCAGTGGGTCCTCTATCGTTCGCATACAGCACACTTGTTCACTATGCGCACAACGAGAGGTGGTCGGGGTGGCACGCATCCTGAGCCTTCGCGAGGCCGTCGCGGAGCTGGTCCACGACGGTGACACGGTGGCGCTGGAGGGCTTCACGCATCTCATCCCGGTCGCCGCCGGTCACGAGATCATCCGGCAACACCGCAAGGACCTGACCCTGATCCGGATGACGCCGGACATCGTCTACGACCAGATGATCGGCGCGGGCTGCGCGCGCAAGCTGGTCTTCTCCTGGGGCGGCAACCCCGGAGTCGGGTCGCTGCACCGCTTCCGCGACGCCATCCAGAACTCCTGGCCGGTGCCGCTGGAGATCGAGGAGCACAGCCACGCCGGCATGGCCAACCGCTACGCCGCAGGCGCCTCCGGGCTGCCCTTCGCCGTCCTGCGCGGCTACACCGGAACCGATCTGCCCGGCCAGACCGACACCATCAAGCCCATCGAGTGCCCGTTCACCGGCGAGCGGCTCACGGCCGTGCCCGCGGTGAACCCGGACGTGGGCATCATCCACGCGCAGCGCGCCGACAAGGCGGGCAACGTGCAGATGTGGGGCATCACGGGCGTGCAGAAGGAGGCGGTCCTGGCCTCGAAGCGATCGCTGGTGACCGTCGAGGAGGTCGTCGAGGAGCTCACCCCGGTGCCCGGCGCCGTCGTGCTGCCGCAGTGGGCGGTCACCGCCGTCGCCGAGGTGCCGCGCGGCGCGCACCCCTCCTACGCCCAGGGCTACTACGAGCGCGACAACGACTACTACCAGGAATGGGACCCGATCGGCCGGGACCGCGAGCGCTTCGAGCAGTGGCTGACGACCGAGGTCCGCGGTGCGGAGAGGAGCGCGCGATGAGCCTGGAGTTCACCTCCGACGAGATGATGACCGTCGGTGCCGCCCGGTCGCTGGACGACGGAGCGAAGTGCTTCGTGGGCATCGGATTGCCCAGCACGGCGGCGAACCTGGCGCGCCGCACGCACGCGCCGAACCTGGTGCTGATCTACGAATCGGGCACCCTGGGCACCAAGCCGGATCGACTGCCGCTGTCCATCGGCGACGGAGTGCTGGCCGACACGGCGGATTCGGTGATCAGCGTCCCGGAGATCTTCAACTACTGGTTGCAGCCGGGCCGCATCGACATCGGCTTCCTCGGCGGGGCGCAGGTCGACCGCTTCGGCAACATCAACACCACCGTCATCGGCGGCGACTACCGCAACCCCAAGGTGCGCCTGCCCGGCGCGGGCGGCGCTCCGGAGATCGCGGCGTCGTGCCGCGAGGTGCTGATCGTGATGCGGATGAGCCCGCGCAGCTTCGTCGACCGCGTGGACTTCGTGACCTCGCTGGGCTACGGGACCGGCAAGGGCGACCGCGAAGCGCTGGGCCTGCGCGGACGCGGCCCGGTCAAGGTGATCACCGACCTCGGCGTCCTGCGGCCCGATCCGGAGACCTGCGAGCTCACCCTCACCGAGCTCAGCCCCGGCTCCACCGTCGAGCAGGCCCGAGCGGCCGTCGGCTGGGACCTCAAGGTCGCCGACGACCTCGGGACCCAGGATCCGCCCAGTGAAAACGAGCTGGAAGTCCTGCGCGCCCTGAAAGCTACGGTCTAACCGCGAGGCGGGCACCGAAGTTGCTTCCTCTTTCGCCACCTGAGCAACACGCACCGCCGCGGGTTCTCAGACGTCGCCTGGGGAGGACAGCCGCAGCGAAGTGCATTGGCCACACATGAGTCGCGGATCCCGGAGCCAGAAGACGTCTGAGGTTCCGCCACCACCGCCGAGCAAAGAGACCACAACGCAGTGAAGTCCAAGGAGCTTTTCCATGACTGTTCATGAGACTCGGTCGGAATCCGGTCTCATCCTGCCGGAGTACGCGTCCGACGATGCCTCGCACGCGCCGCTGGATTCGGCCGAATACCGGTCCTCGACGCTGCGGCACCCGAAGCAGCCCCTGCAGTACCTGCCGCAGTACCTGACCGAGGTCACCGGCCCGCTGCTCGGCCAAGACCGGTGCGCGGACAACGACGACGACCTGACCACCCAGCACGACGGGGAACCGCTGGGCGAGCGGATCATCGTCTCCGGCAAGGTGCTGGACTCCTCCGGCAAGCCGGTGCCGAACACCCTGGTGGAGATCTGGCAGGCGAACTCGGCAGGCCGCTACCTGCACCAGGGAGACCGGCACCCGGCGCCGCTCGACCCGAACTTCTCCGGCACCGGGCGCTGCATGACCGACGCGGAGGGCAACTACCGGTTCGTCACCATCAAGCCGGGCGCCTACCCGTGGCGCAACCACGACAACGCCTGGCGACCCGCGCACATCCACTTCTCGCTGTTCGGGCAGGCGTTCACGCAGCGGTTGATCACCCAGATGTACTTCCCGGGCGATCCGCTGTTCTCCCAGGACCCGATCTTCAACTCGGTGCGCGACGAGAAGGCGCGGGAGCGGATGATCTCGCGGTTCGACCTGGAGTCGACCGAGCCCGAGTGGGCGTTGAGCTACAAGTGGGACATCGTGCTGCGCGGTCCCCAAGCCACGGTGTTCGAGGACGAGGAAGAGGAGGACGACGACTGATGGGCGCTCCCGCCACCACCCCGTCGCAGACGGTCGGCCCGTTCTTCGCGCTGCCGGAGGGAATGCTCTGGGACGACGGCCCCGAACTGGTCCCCGCCGACCGCGAGGGCGCGTTCGTGCTGCGCGGCGTTCTCCGCGACGGCAACGGCGATCCCGTCCCGGACGGCGTGATCGAGATCTGGCAGGCCGACGAGCAGGGCCGCTTCGACCACCCCGACGACCCGCGCCCGGAGTCCTCCGGCTGGCAGGGGTTCGGCCGGTGCGGCACCGACCCCGAGGGCCGCTTCTGGTTCCGCACGGTCAAACCGGGTCCGCTGCCGACCCCGGACGGGCAGACCGAGGCGCCGCACATCGACGTCACCGTGCTGGCGCGCGGCATGCTCAACCGGGTCGTCACCCGCGTGTACTTCCCGGACGAGGCGGCCAACGACACCGACCCGGTGCTCTCGGCGGTGCCCGCTGAACGCCGGGACACGCTGATCGGGGTCGCCGATGCCGACGGCCTGCGGTTCGACATCCGCCTGCAGGGCGGTGGCGAGACGGTGTTCTTCGCGGTCTGATGGTGCCGCGAGTCCACACGGGATCGAGGGAGGCCGGCTTGTTCGGTGCGATGTTCAGCACCCCGGAGGCGACGGCGCGCACCGGCGACGACGCGTGGTTGCAGGCGATGCTGGACTTCGAGTCGGCGCTGGCCGCCGCCCAGTCCGAAGCCGGGATCGTGCCCGCCGGGGCGGCCGCGGACATCGCCGCGCACTGCCGTGCCGCGGAGTTCGACTCGGCCGCCATCGGTGAGCGCGCGGTGTCCTCGGCGACCCCGGTGATCGCCCTGGTCAAGGACCTCACCGCCCTGGTCGGCCCGGATTCCCGGCCGCACGTGCACAAGGGCGCGACCAGCCAGGACGTCATCGACACGGCCGCGATGCTGGTGACCCGCGACGTCCTGGCCCTGATCCTCGGCGATCTCCGGGAAGCCGCTCGGGAGTGCGCGCGGTTGGCCGACGAGCACCGGGACACGGTGCTCGTCGCCCGGTCGCTGTTGCAGCAGGCGCTCCCGACCACGTTCGGGCTGCGCTGCGCGGGCTGGCTGACCGGCCTGGACGAAGCGATCGCCGGACTGGAGCGGGTGCCGCTGGCCGTCCAGTTCGGCGGCGCGGCGGGCACTCTCGCCTCCCTGGGACCCGACGGCCCCCGAGTCCTGGCCGGGCTCGCCGAGCGGCTCGGCCTGGCCGAACCGGTGCTGCCCTGGCACACCGACCGCACCCGCATCGCCGAGCTCGCCGGTGCCCTGGGCGCGGTGTCCGGGGTGCTGGGCAAGATCGCGCTGGACGTGGAGCTGCACGCCCAGACCGAGGTCGGTGAGCTCACCGAGGGCAAGCCGGGCGGTTCCTCGGCCATGCCGCACAAGCAGAACCCGGCGACGTCGGTGCTCATCACCGCCGCGACCCATCGGGTTCCGGGCCTGGTGGCGACACTGCTGTCGGCGATGCCGCAGCCCTACGAGCGCGCAGCCGGGGCGTGGCAGTCCGAGTGGGAGCCGCTGACCGAACTGCTCAGGCTCACCGCAGGCGCCGCCCGCCGAACCCGAGAGCTCCTGTCGGGCCTGCGCGTCCACCCCGAGCGCATGGCCGCCAACCTCGAACTCACTCGCGGCCTGGTGCTCGCCGAGAACGCCGCAGCCCGGCTGGCCGGCGCGCTCGGCCGCACCGAGGCCCAGGAACTCGTCGCCGAGCTGTGCCGCCGCACCGTCGAACGCGGCAGCACGTTGCGGGCCGAACTGCTCGCGGAGCCGAGGGTGCGCGACGTGCTGTCCGAACAGGACGTCATCGCGGCCACGTCGGCGAGCGACTACCTGGGCGCCGCATCGGATTTCATCGACCGGGCACTGGCCGCACACACCCGATTGGAGAAGCGGTGAACGTCAACCACGAACTGACCGGGCCCGAGGGGGCGCCGGTCGTGGTGCTGTCCAACTCGCTGGGCACCGACCTGCGCCTGTGGGACGAGCAGGTCCCGGCGCTGACCGGCAGGTTCCGCGTGCTGCGCTACGACCAGCGCGGGCACGGCGGCACCGAGGGCAAGCCCGGCCCCTACACGCTGGCGCAGCTGGGCGGCGACGTGCTGGAACTGCTGGACCGACTGGACATCTCCGAGGCGCACTTCGCCGGGGTGTCGCTGGGCGGCATGACCGGGATGTGGCTGGCCGAGCACGCGCCCGAGCGCATCGGCCGGCTGGCGCTGATCTGCACCTCGGCGGACCTGGGCGGCAGCGCGTGGCTCGACCGCGCCGCGACCGTGCGCGCCCACGGCATGGCCGCGATGGTCGAGCCGTCCCTGCCGCGCTGGTTCACCCCGGCCGCGGCCGAGCGTCCCGACATCCGGGCGAAGTTCGGCGACATGATCACCAAGGCCGACGCCGAGGGATACGCGGCGTGCTGCGAGGCGATCGCCGGCATGGACATCCTCGACGGTCTGCCCGGCATCACCGCTCCCACCCTGGTGATCGCCGGTGCGGAGGACCCCGCCACTCCCCCGTCGCACGCCGAGCGCATCGCCGCCGGCGTCGCGGGCGCGCGAGTGGAAGTGCTGTCGCCGGCAGCGCACCTGGCCAACGCCGAGCAGCCCGAGGCCGTCAACCGGTTGCTGCTGGAGCACTTCGGAGGAGCCGCATGAGCGACGAAGCCCGTCACGACGCGGGGATGCAGGTGCGCCGCGCGGTCCTCGGCGATGCGCACGTCGACCGCGCCAACGCGCGCAAGACCGAGTTCACCGAGGACTTCCAGGACTTCATCACCCGCTACGCGTGGGGTGAGGTCTGGACCGGCGACGGCGTCGACCGGCCGACGCGCAGCATGCTGACGCTGGCGATCCTGGCCGCGACCGGCTGCGAGGACGAGTTCGCGATGCACGTGCGCGCGGCCCGCCGCAACGGCCTGGAACCGGAGCGGATCAAGGAGGTGCTGATGCACGTGGCGATCTACGCGGGCGTTCCCCGCGCGAACACCGCCTTCGGCATCGCCAATACGATCCTGGCCGAAGAGCAGACGGAGTAACTTCACCTGGAGCTGCGCCGACGAGGGGGATCACCGATGGAGTCCGAGTCCGACACCGGCACCGGGTACGTGCAGTCGCTGGCGCGCGGACTGCTGGTGATCCGCGCGTTCAACGAGGCCAGCCCGGAGATGACGCTGTCGGAGGTCGCCCGCGCGACCGATCTCTCGCGCGCGGCGGCCCGCCGGTTCCTGCACACCCTCGTGCACCTGGGCTACGTGTGGACCGACGGTCGGGTGTTCGCGCTGACCCCGCGGGTGCTGGAGCTGGGCTTCTCCTACCTGTCGAGCGTCTCGCTGCCGGAGATCGCCCAGCCGCACCTGGAGCAGCTGGTCTCCGAGGTGCACGAATCGGCGTCGGTGTCGGTGCTCGACGGCACCGACGTCGTCTACGTCGCCCGCGTTCCCACCTCGCGGATCATGGCCGTCTCGATCAACATCGGCACCCGCTTCCCCGCCTACGCGACCTCGATGGGCAGGGTGATGCTGGCCGATCTGCCCGAGGACAAGCTGCACGCGCACCTCGACCAGGTCGATCTCGCGCCGCTGGGCCCGCACACCATCACCACCCGCGCCGACCTGATCGAGGAGCTGGCGCGCATCCGGGCGCAGGGCTGGGCGCTGGTCGACCAGGAGCTGGAGGCGGGCCTGCGCTCGATCGCGGCTCCGATCCGCGACCGCTACGGCCGGGTCGTCGCCGCCGCCAACATCTCCTCGCACGCCAGCCGGACCACTCTCGAAGCCGCGCACGAGGACCTGCTGCCGCCCCTGCTGGACACCACCCGCCGCATCGCCGCCGACCTCGCGGTCTCCCCGCAGTCGCGCGCGGTGGTCCGCTGAACTAGGTCAGCTCCTGGGCCCAGCCGTGCCGGTAGGAGGCGCGGATGTGGGACTCGGTGAGCTTCTCGGCGGCGTCGGCGTCGCCGTCCCGCAGCGCCTGGTAGATCCCGCGGTGGTGGTGGCGCAGTTCCTCGGCGATCGGGTACCAGTCGTCTCCGAGCTCGTCGAACGCCGCCAGCAGCGGTCGCCGCATCGACTCCCTGATGGCGATGGTCATGTCCGCGACGAGGCGGTTCCCGCCGGCTTCGGCGATGCCGACGTGGAACTCGGCGTCGAGGTCGTTGAAGCGGGCGCGGTCGCAGTCGGGCGAGTCCATCTCGTCGAGGAGTTCGCCGAGCCTGCGCAGGTCGTCGGGCCTGGCGCGGGTGGCGGCGTGCCGGGCGCTCTCGCGTTCGAGCATGATCCTGGCGCGCACCACGTCGGCGACCGGGAAGTTCGCCAGCGCCACGTGCAGTCGCAGCAGCCGGGTCAGCGCCTCGCTGGGCAGGGCCGCCACGGTCGTGCCCGAATCGGGCCCGGTGCCGACGTTCATGCGCAGCACGCCCTGGGCTTCCAGCGCGCGGAAGGCCTCCCGGACCGCGGCTCGGCTGACGCCGAGCATCTTGGCCAGGTCGCGTTCGGCGGGCAGCCGGTCACCGACCTGGAGCGTGCCGGAGACGATCTGCTCCTCGACCCGGTCGATGACCAGCTCGTAGGTGCGGGTGCGCGCAACCGGGCGCCATTCGGCGTCCCCCGCTTCCGCGCCAGATTCGAAGCCGGTCAATCGGGTCCCCTTCGCACGCGCTGTCAACGGCACCCAGGGTAAGTCTCCGCTGTGGTCGGACCATACAATGGTCCGCAGGTCCGGTGTTGTGGCGCGCGGTGCGCGAGGATGCTCGTGAGCCCCGGACGGAGAGGAACCGGTGATGCGGCCATGAGGGTGGCACTGTTCGCGACCTGTCTCGGCGACACGCTATTCCCGTCAGCCCCGAAGGCCACGCTGCAAGTCCTGGAGCGGCTCGGCTGCGAGGTGGACTTCCCCGCGGCCCAGACCTGCTGCGGCCAGATGCACACCAACACCGGGTACCGGAAGCAGGCGAAGTCCTCGGTGCGGACCTTCGTCGACGCCTTCGCCGGCTACGACGCGATCGTGGCGCCGTCGGGTTCCTGCGTCGCTTCGGTCCGCCACCAGCACGCGATGGTCGCCGACGGCGACCGCGCGCTGACCCGGGCCGTCGAGCACATCGCGCCGAAGGTGCACGAGCTCTCCGAGTTCCTGGTCGACGTGCTGGGCGTGACCGACGTCGGCGCCTACTTCCCGCACCGGGTCACCTACCACCCCACCTGCCACTCGGCGCGGCTGCTGCGGGTCGGGGAACGGCCGGTGCGGCTGCTGCGCGCGGTGCGGTCGCTGGACCTGGTGGAGCTGCCCGCGTCCGAGCAGTGCTGCGGCTTCGGCGGGACGTTCGCTCTGAAGAACCCCGACGTGTCGGTGGCGATGGGATCGGACAAGGCGCGCCACGTGCGCGAGACCGGCGCCGAGGTGCTGTGCGCCGGGGACTCCTCGTGCCTGATGCACATCGGCGGATTGCTGTCCCGCCAGCGCTCCGGGGTCCGGGTGCTGCACCTGGCCGAGATCCTGGCCTCAACGGAAGGAGACCGGCTGTGAGCGCCACCCACCTGGGCATGCCCTCGTTCCCGGACGCGGCCAAGCGCGAGCTCGCGGATTCGCAGCTGCGGCACAACCTGGCCAACGCCACCACCACGATCCGCCGCAAGCGCGCCGGTGTCGTCGACGAGCTGGACGACTGGGCGCAGCTGCGCGAGTCCGGGGCGGCGATCAAGGCCCACGCGCTGTCCAACCTGGACACCTACCTGGAGCGGTTCGAGACCGCGGTGACCGAGGCGGGCGGCACGGTGCACTGGGCCCGCGACGCCGAGGAGGCCAACCGGATCGTCACCGAGCTGGTGCGGGCCACCGGCGAACGCGAGGTCGTCAAGGTCAAGTCGATGGCCACCCAGGAGATCGAGCTCAACGAAGCGCTGGCCGAGGCCGGGATCGACGCGTGGGAGACGGACCTGGCGGAGTTGATCGTCCAGTTGGGACACGACACCCCCAGCCACATCCTGGTGCCCGCGATTCACCGCAACCGCGCGGAGATCAGGGAGATCTTCCGCCGCGAGATGGGCAAGGTCGGCACCCCGGCTCCGGAGGACCTCACCGACGAGCCCGCGCGGCTGGCCGAGGCGGCGCGCCGGCACCTGCGGGAGAAGTTCCTGCGCGCCAAGGTCGCGATCTCGGGCGCGAACTTCGCGGTCGCCGACACCGGCACGCTGGTGGTGGTGGAGTCCGAGGGCAACGGGCGCATGTGCCTGACGCTGCCGGAGACGCTCATCAGCGTGGTGGGCATCGAGAAGATCGTCCCGAGCTGGCAGGACCTGGAGGTGTTCCTGCAGCTGCTGCCGCGGTCGAGCACCGGTGAGCGGATGAACCCCTACACCTCGACCTGGACCGGTGTGACCGCCGGTGACGGGCCGCAGGAGTTCCACGTGGTGCTGCTGGACAACGGGCGCACCAACGCGCTGGCCGACGAGGTCGGCAGGCAGGCCCTGCGCTGCATCCGCTGCTCGGCCTGCCTGAACGTGTGCCCGGTCTACGAGCGCACCGGCGGCCACGCCTACGGGTCGGTGTACCCGGGCCCGATCGGCGCCGTTCTGACGCCGCAGCTGCGCGGGACCGCGTCCGAAGTGGACAAATCCCTGCCGTACGCGTCCTCGCTGTGCGGGGCGTGCTACGACGTGTGCCCGGTGGCCATCGACATCCCGGACCTGCTGGTGCACCTGCGGACTCGCGTCGTCGAGGAGCACTCGGGCGCCCGCGACAAGCCGATGGACGCGCTGATGGGCGTGGCCTCGTGGGTGCTGGGCGATGCCAAGCGGCTGGCGGTGGCGCAGAAGCTGGCGTCGTGGAGCCGGAAGGTGATCGGCCGCCGCGGCACGATCGGCCGGTTGCCCGCGCCGCTGTCGCGGTGGACCGACGCGCGGGACGCGCCCGCACCCGCACAGGAGTCGTTCCGGTCCTGGTGGGAGCGGACCCGAGGAGGCAAGGCATGAGTTCGAATTCGGCCCGCGAGGCCGTGCTGGGCCGGGTGCGGCGGGCGCTGCGCGATGCCGAGCGCACTCCCCCGTCGTCCGTTCCCCGCGACTACCGCAGGACGCGCCCGCAGGCGGATCTGGTGGGGACCTTCTGCGAAGCGGTGGCCGATTACCAGGCCACCGTGGACCGGGTGGCCGCCGACGCCGTCGCACCGGCGATCGCCGCGACCGCTCGCGCGGCGGGAGCGCGGCGGCTGCTCATCCCGGACGGGGCACCACAGACGTGGTCGGACGCGCTGGGCGAGGAGTTCGAGCTCGTCGACCCGGAGGCCGACACGGCGGCGTTGGAGCAGGTCGACGCGGTGATCACCACAGCCGCGGTGGGCATCGCCTCGACCGGCACGATCGTGCTCGACCACGGTCCGGGCCAGGGCCGCCGAGCGGCCACCCTGGTCCCGGACCTGCACATCTGCGTGGTCGGCGAGTCCCAGGTCAGCGACGACGTGCCTGCCGCGCTGTCCCGCCTGGACCCGGTCCGCCCGATGACGTTCATCAGCGGCCCCTCGGCCACCAGCGACATCGAGCTCAACCGCGTCGAGGGCGTGCACGGCCCCAGGACCCTCCACGTCCTGGTCCACCCGGACGCCTGACCGCCTGGCGGGTCAGAGCGCGACGACGTCGGCCAGCACCGCGCCGGACTCCTCCAGCCGGCGGGGCGCGGGGCTGTCGTAGACGACGAGGAGCTCACCGGAGGGCAGCAGGGCGATCCCTTCGGCGTGGTCGTCGCCTTCACCGTGCGGGAGGTCGAGCTCGCGGTGCAGTTCGCCGCGGTGGACGACGTCCGCCGCGTCGAGGGTGGCCGCGCCGCCCCAGCGGTAGACGCGGACCGGGCCGTCGAGGTCCATCGAGGGCCCGGCGAGCAGCAGCAGGTCGTCGCCGTGCACGCACATGTCGCGGATGCCCAGCCCGTCGAGGTCGAGGAAGATCTTGGCGTAGCGGTGGCCGTTGAGCTTGCGCAGCTCCAGCTCCCCGTCGTCCTCGCGGGGTTCCAGCAGCAGCACCACCGCCCAGCCGCGCAGCACCGGACCGCGCAGTCCGAGGTAGACGCGTTCCTCGCCGGGGTCGCCGTGCACCGCGATGCCTTCGACGTCGAGCCCGTTGTCCTTGCCGGGGATGTTCAGGAACGGCGCCAGGTGGTCGTCGTCGGCCAGCAGCTCGTACAGCCCTCCCCTGCCGAGTCCGGCGCTGCGCGCGCCCTCCGGGGTGCGTTCGGCGGGCACGTCGTCGGACAGCGCGATGCGCGCGAGCACCCGGCGGCTCGGTTCGGCGCTGACCGAGGCGAGCCGCTTGGCGGCCTTGGCGTCGGAGTGGTGCGACTTGATCTTGCGCCGCTTGGCGCTGTGCGACCCCACCACCCACAGGAACGGCCCGTTGCGGGAGATCCCCTCGACGTCGACCTCCTCGTCGGCCTCGCCGGGCAGGTCGACGACGTCGGCGAGCGGGAAGCTCACGTGCTCGCGGTACTCGGCGGGCTTCCCGGGGTCGTCACAGGTGAGCCGCTCGACCGTGGCCGTCTCGTCGCCGGCGATCCACAGGTGCTCACCGTCGGTGCGCACCGCCGAGAGGTTCACGTGCGTGTCGGACTCGACCGCACCGGCGGTGAAGGTCAATCGCACCGTTCGTGCTACGTTCATTCATCGTTTCTACCAGGATGTACGGGTATGAGCTCCTGGATCTGGGACGGGACGATCCTCCTCGCCCACACGATCAAGTGACTGCGGGAACCGGGCCACGGGTGCCGCGGGTCCTAGCCGATGTCGTTGTCCTCGCGTCTTTGGGAGAAGGAAAGGGGTCGCCGTGCCAGACATCCGGGTCCGGCTCCGCGGTGGGCCGCAGGACGGTCAGGAGCTGACCGTTTCGGCCGACTCATCGGGCAAACCGATCCCGCGCATCACCCTTCCCGCTCGTGCTCGCAATCCGGAGGCCGTGCCACCGCGGCTGATCTACGAGCGCGCCGGCAAGAACGGTGATGGAACCTGGGAGTTCCGCTACACGGGTGCCGAAACCTGACGTCTCGTCGCCACGGCAGGGCACGGAGCCGGGTGCCCTGCCGCGACCGTCGGTCAACGACCGACCAGCTCTTCCGGACCGATCCGCACCACGGTCGCCCGCGCGCCGAGTCCGATGCGCGCGTAGACCTGCGGTCTGGCGTGCTTGAGCACCACGCCCCAGACCAGGCCGAGCGTGAAGACCACCGCCAGGCCCGAGGGAACCACCCAGCCCAGCGCGTGCCCCGGGCCGACGCCGAGCGTGGTGCCGTACGAGGAGACCGCCAGCACCAGCACGACCGCCAGCAGCACCGATGCCGCGGTGGGCGCGATCGTGGTGGGCCACGCGCCGTGGCCGTGCCCGCCGACGCGGCGGAAGTACCCGACCACGGCGACCGAGGTCAGCAGCACCAGCAGCAGCACGCCCAGCGCACCGGTCGTGGCACCCCAGAAGAACAGGTGCACGGCCGGGTCCAGCCCCAGCATCCCGGTGACCAGCACCGCGACGCTCGCGGCACCGGTCGCCACCAGCGATCCGGCGACCGGCGCGGCGGTGCGGGTGCTCGTCCGCGCCCACCACGCCGCGCCGATCCCCTCCCGCCCGAGGGCGAACAGGTAGCGGGCGCACACGTGGTGGAAGGCCAGGGCCGCGGCGAACAGCGAGGTCAGGTAGAGGGCGTTGCCCAGGTCGACCAGCGCGACCGGAAGGCGCTCGGCGGCCAGGACGAACAGCAGGCGCGTGGAGTGCCGGTCTGCTGCTGCCACCACCCCGCCCGGCCCCGCGGCCTCGGTGATCGCCCAGGTGGAGGCCGCGAACAGCGCGCTGATGATCAGCAGCGACAGGGAGGCGGCGCGGATGACGGTGCGCGGGTCGCGCGCCTGCTGGGCCAGCACGGTGAGGTTGGCGAAGCCGATGAAACCGGTGAAGGCGATCAGCAGGATGGACCCGGCCGAACCGGTCAGCAGCACTGCGGGGTTCAGCGCGCCGAACCCGACGCCGCCGGGGGCGGGTGCGGCCACGAACGCCACGTCGAAGACCACCAGGACCGTCACCTCGGCCAGCAGCAGCAGGGCGAGCACCCGCCCGTTGACGTCGATGCGCTGCACCCCCAGGGCCGCGACCAGCAGGATCGCGGCGGCCGAGAACCACCACCAGGCCACCGCGACGCCGGTGAGCCGCTCGGCGAAATCCGCTGCGCCGACGCCGAACCCGCCGAGCAGCCCGGCGAGGATCATCAGGTAGGACACCACGGCGACCGCCCCGGCCCCGGTTCCGGTGGCGCCGCCGAGACCCTTGGCGATGTAGGCGTAGAAGGCGCCGGCGTTGTCGACGTGCCGGGACATGGTCACGTAGCCGATGGCGAACGCTCCCACGACCAGCGCCATCGCCAGGTGGCCCAGCGGCAACCCGGGTGTTCCGGCCACGGCGAACCCGTTGGCGGAGACACCGCCGACGATGGTGGCGGGGGCGCCGGCGGCCACCGTGAAGAACACGATCGACAGCACGCCCAGCTTGGATCCGGCCAGTGCCGCCGAGACGTTCGAAGGTGGCAAGTTTCGCGCTCCTCGGATCTTCTCAGTGGCGTGGGGTGATGGCGGATCTCCCGCGGGCGACGGCGATCTCGTGCACCAGGCTGCGCAACGTGCCGGGCAGCAGTGATTCCCAGGAGTTCATGCGGAACGCCCCCTGCCGTTGCGCCTGTTTGGACAGCCGCAGGTGGCGCAGCCCCCCGGTCTCGCGCACCAGCAGGGCGAAGGTGATCTCGGCGAGCCGTTCGGGCACGGTGATCAGGCCGTTGCCGGTGGCGGTTTCGGTTCCGGTGAACAGCTCTTCGAGTTCCGCGGTGGTGTTCCGGCGCTGCTCGTCGGCGATGCGCCACGCGGCCGCCGAACCGCCGCGCAGCCCGCCGGACACCGGGACCTCGCGCAGCACGTCGATCAGGACCAGCCTGCACCGCACCTTCTCCACCGCGGTCTGCGCCAGGTACTCCAGCCAGGTGCGCAGGTCGTGCCCGGACTCGCGACGGACTTCGCGCAGCACCGTCCAGGACAGGAAGTCCGGGCAGCGCCCGTTGCCGCTGGGCCGCACGTCGGGGGTCAGGGCGACCTCCTCCTCGATGATCAGCTCGGCCAGCAGACCGCCGGCACATCCCAGCGCCAGCAGTTCCCCGTCGATCCGAGGGGAGATGCGGCTCTCCCCGATGTGCGCGGCTAGGAAGAACCGGTCCGCGACGCGCAGCGGAAGTCGCGTGCCGTCGAGCTCCGCGACGGTTCGACCGTCCCGGGCCGCGCCCTTCACCACGTGGTCGTTCTCCTTCACCTGCCAGACCGGGTTCGCCGAGCTCTCCGCACACCGGAAGGTGTCCAGGGGCGGCGCTCCGCGCGGTGCAGGCCCATCGTTCAAGATCAACCTCTGCGGGCGCATCGAACGGACGTGGGATGTGGCCGAATCGTTGTGGTGGTCAACCGTCCGCTTGGCAGCGCGCGGGGAACATCCGGGAGCCGCATTGACTTCCACCTAACACGAAGTCCGAGGATGTAATCACCCGAACGCTCAACACCACCACGTCACGAAGGACCACCAAGTGAACGCCAACTGGTCGACGATGCGCTCGTTCGCGAGCGACAAGTCCGTCACCCGGCAACGCCTGTCCGCCGGTCTGCTGCGCCGCATCGCCGGCTACGCCCGGCCCTACGTGCGCGACATCGTGCCGTTCCTGGTGCTGGTGGCGTTGGCCGCCGTGCTCGGGGTGGTCAACCCGCTGCTGTTCAAGGCCATCATCGACGACGGCATCGTGCCCCGGAACTTCTCGCTGGTGGTGTGGCTGGCGCTGGCGGTGGCCGCGGTCGCGGTGCTGGAGGCCGCGATGAGCCTCGCCCAGCGCTGGTACTCCGCGCGCCTCGGCGAGGGCCTGATCTACGACCTGCGCCGGGAGGTCTTCGACCACGTGCAGCGGATGCCGGTGGCGTTCTTCGTGCGCGCCCAGACCGGCGCGCTGGTCAGCCGGCTCAACAACGACGTCATCGGCGCGCAGCGGGCGCTGACCTCGACGTTGTCGTCTGTGGTGTCCAACGTGCTGAGCCTGGTGCTGGTGCTGGCCACCATGTTCACGCTGTCCTGGCAGATCACGGTGATCTCACTGATCATGCTGCCGCTGTTCCTGCTACCGGTGCGCTGGGTGGGCCGCAAGCTCCAGCGCATCACCCGCGAGCAGATGCAGCTCGACGCCGAGATGAGCTCGCTGATGACCGAGCGCTTCGGGGTTGCCGGGGCGATGCTGGCCAAGCTCTACGGCCGCGCCGACGAGGAGTCCGACCGCTTCGCGAGCCGCGCCGAGAAGGTCCGCGACATGGGCATCATCTCGGCGATGTACAGCCGGGTGTTCATGGTGGCGCTGACGCTGCTGGCGGCGCTGGCCACGGCCGTGGTCTACGGCCTGGGCGGCGGTCTGGTGCTGGCCGGGGCGTTCCAGCTGGGCACGCTGGTGGCGCTGGCGACGCTGCTCAACCGGCTCTACGGGCCGCTGACGGCGCTGTCGAACGTGCACGTGGACATCATGACGGCGCTGGTGAGCTTCGACCGGGTCTTCGAGGTCCTCGACCTCAAGCCGATGATCACCGAGAAGCCCGACGCCCGGAAGTTGCCCGCCGGGGCCTCCGACGTCGAGTTCGACCAGGTCTCGTTCCGCTACCCCGCCTCCAGCGAGGTGTCGCTGGCATCGCTGGAATCGGTGGCGCGGGCCGACAACTCCCCCGCTCACCCGGTGCTGCACGACATCAGCTTCCGCGCCGAACCGGGCCAGACGGTCGCGCTGGTCGGTCACTCCGGTGCGGGCAAGACGACCATCACGAACCTGGCCGGCCGGCTCTACGACGTCAACGCGGGCGCGGTGCGCATCGGCGGGATCGACGTGCGGGAGGCGTCGCTGGCGTCGCTGTACGAGCACGTCGGGGTGGTCACCCAGGACGCGCACCTGTTCCACGACACGATCCGGGAGAACCTCGCCTTCGCCCGCCCGGAGGCCACCGAGGACGAGCTCCTCGCAGCGCTGCGGACCGCGCAGCTGGGAGGCCTGATCGAGACGATGCCCGACGGGCTGGACACCGTGGTCGGCGATCGCGGGCACCGGCTCTCCGGCGGTGAGAAGCAGCGGCTGGCGATCGCGCGGCTGCTGCTCAAGGCGCCGCCGATCGTGGTGCTCGACGAGGCCACCGCCCACCTGGACTCGGAGTCGGAGGCGGCGGTGCAGCGGGCGCTGGCCACGGCGCTGTCGGGTCGCACGGCACTGGTCATCGCCCACCGCCTGGCGACCATCCGGGAGGCCGACCGCATCCTGGTGATCGACGACGGCACGATCGCCGAGGAGGGCACCCACGAGGAGCTGCTCGCCCGGGGCGGCCACTACGCGGAGCTCTACCGCACGCAGTTCGCCGCGCAGTCGGACTCCGACGAAGCGGCCTGAGACCGGGTCAGCCGGGCGGGGCCACCGAGAGGGTTCCGCCCGGGTCGACCTGGGCCAGCAGGGCGGTGCAGAGCTCGTCGAGGAGCTGGACGTGGTCGTCGTCGAGGCCGTCCATGATCAGCGAGCGGACCTGCTCGACGTGGCCGGGGGCGGAGGCGACGACCTTGTCCATCCCGGCGTCGGTGAGCTCGGCGATGCTGCCGCGCGCGTCGTCCTCGGCCTTGCGGCGGGAGACGTAGCCCTGCTTCTCCAGCCGCGACACCACGTGCGAGACGCGCGAGGCCGAGGCGTTGGACTGCTGCGCGAGGTGACTCATCCGCAGCTGGTGTCCGGGCGCCTCCGAGAGCATCGCCAGCACCCAGTAGCCGAACATCGTCAGTCCGGCGTCGCGCTGCAGCTGCGCGTCCAGAGCGGCCGGCACGACCGCCATCAGGGCGGCCAGCTTCCGCCAGGCGCGCTGCTCGTGGTCGCTCAACCAGCGCGTGTCGCTCACGTTCCAGAGCTTAACAGCAGTTCAAGGTTCAACGAGGTTGCCCGACCAGTGGCGACACCCCTCGGGCCGCGCAGAACGAGCCGATCTTCTCGCGCAGTTCCACCGCCGCCGGGGCCGCCTGCAGCGGGGTGCGCTCCAAGGCCTTGCCGAGCCGGCGCAGGCGCCGCAGCACGGCCTCGGTCCGTCGCCCGGCAGCCGCCGCCAGCACCAGGTCGACCTGCTCGGCCGCTCCGTCGAGCTCCCCGCCTCGCAGCCGCGCGGCGGCCAGGTCCAGCCGCGCCAGGCACAGCTCGCCGATGCGCTGCCGCTCGACGGGTTCCTGCGCGTACCCGGCGATGGCGGTGATCGCGTCCCGCTCGGCCCGCGCGAGACCCACCTGACCGCCGAGCCACAGGGCGGTCGAGGAGGCGTAGCCGTACTGCTTGGCGACCGGGAACTCCATCAATCCGGCCGGGTCGTCGGCCTCCACGACCCGCTCGCGGGCCTCCTCGGCCCGGGTCAGGGCGCGTTCGGCGGCGTGGGCATCGCCCAGCCGCGCCTGCGCGCGGGCCTCCACGGCCGCCAGCCGCACCAGGGCGGTGCCGGATTCGGGCTGGTGGCGCAGTCCGTCCTGGGCGAGTTCGACGGAGTCGCGGCAGCGGTCGTCCCAGTAGGCCACCAGGCTCTGCGTGCCCCGGATCCAGCAGCGCAGCGCATCGCTGCCCGCCTGCTCGGCGCACTGGAACGCGGTGCGGGCCTGGGCTTCGGCCGCCACGGAGTGCCCGAGGTCGAAGGCGGCGTTGGCCATCGCCGCGCACACCAGTCCGGTGGTGTGGAACCAGTCGCGGGCGTGTTCGGCGGGCACCCGCCGTTCCAGCACCTTCATCGCCCGGTCGCGCAGGTCCCGCAGCTCCACGAACAGCGGGAACACCGGCTGGTGCGGGTAGTCGTCGATGATGCGCGCGACGTCCGCGCGGAAGCGCTCGAGGTTCTGCGGCCCGCCGGGGCCCGGCCGGATGGGTGCGGCGTGTTCGGTGGCCGGCATGAGCGCCTCGCTCTCGACGTGCCGTTGCCCCGAAAACCGGGCTCGGACCTGCTGCTTCGTCGCAACGGCGGCTCACGCGTACGGTGACAGCCCGCCCGAGAACCACGCAAGTGGGGCTTTCAGGTGGCGATATCCGCCGCCGAGCGGGTGTTGATGACGCGGTCGGGACCGATGCCGCACTCCTCGGCGCGGGCGCAGCCGTGGACCAGCCAGTCGAGTTGGCCGGGCGCGTGGGCGTCGGAGTCGACGCTGAACTCGCAGCCGAGGTCGCGGGCGAGTTTCAGCAGCTCGCGGGGCGGGTCGAGCCGGTCGGGCCGGGAGTTGATCTCCACGGCGACCTCGTGGTCGCGGCAGGCGGTGAACACCTCGCGCGCGTCGAAGGTCGACTGGGGTCGCTTGCGGTCGCCGATGAGCCGGCCGGTGCAGTGCCCGAGCACGTCGACGTGCGGGTTGCGCGCGGCGGCGACCATGCGGCGGGTCATCGGCCCCGAGGCCATCCGCAGGTCCGAGTGCACGCTGGCCACGACGACGTCGAGCTCGGCGAGCAGGTCTTCGTCCTGGTCGAGGCTGCCGTCACCGAGGATGTCGACCTCGATGCCGGTGAGGATCCGGAACGGCGCCAGCCTCCGGTTGAGCTCGCCGACCACGCCGAGCTGTTCGCGCAGCCGGTCGGCCGACAGGCCGCGCGCCACCGTCAGCCGGGGTGAGTGGTCGGTCAGCGCCATCCACTCGTGCCCCAGCTCCTGCGCGGTGGTGGCCATCTCGGCGATCGGGCTCCCGCCGTCGGACCAGTCGGAGTGGGCGTGGCAGTCCCCGCGCAGCGCGGCGCGCAGGGTCTCGCCGTGCTCCGGGACCTCCGCCTCGTCGCGCAGTTTCGCCAGGTAGTCGGGGGTTTCACCGCGGTGGGCCTGGGTGATGACCGCGGCGGTGGTGCGGCCGATGCCCTCCAGGTCGGTGAGCGCGCCGGATTCGACCCGCCGGTCCAGGTCGGAGACCTCGGACACGACCGCGGCGGCCCGGCGGAACGCCCGGACCCGGTAGGTGGGCGCGTTCTGCCGTTCCAGCCAGAAGGCGATCTCGCGCAGCGCCGAGACCGCGCCATCATCGGTCACCCGTCCTTGGTAGCCGGTGATGGCGTCGTCCGCCACCGTTGCCGCACGCCCCTTCCCCGCCGATGTCCCCACGCGTTAGATGAACCTGAACGTGTCCAATCGACCTTGCGACGGGATGTGCCCATGCAGCAGTACGAGATCGCGGTATTGCCCGGCGACGGCATCGGCAACGAGGTCATGCCCGAAGCGCTGCGCGTGCTCGACGTGATCGCCGCGAAGTACGGCGTGTGGTTCGAGCACCGCCACTTCGACTGGAGCTGCGAGACCTACCGCAAGACCGGGCGGATGATGCCCGAGGACGGCCTCGACCGGCTGCGCGACCACCACTCGATCCTGTTGGGTGCGGTCGGCTACCCGGGCGTTCCGGACCACATCTCGCTGTGGGGACTGCTGATCCCGATCCGCCGGGTGTTCGACCAGTACGTCAACCTGCGCCCGGTGCGCCTGCTGCCGGGGGTGACGCCTCCGGTGCGCGACAAGCAGCCCGGTGACATCGACTTCTGGGTGGTGCGGGAGAACACCGAGGGCGAGTACTCGAAGCTCGGCGGCCGCCAGAACGAGGGAACCGACCGCGAGACGGTGCTGCAGACCGCGTCGTTCAGCCGCTTCGGCACCGACCGGATCATGCGCTACGCGTTCGACCTGGCCCGCAGGCTCGGCAAACCGCACGTGACCTCGGCGACGAAGTCCAACGGGATCTACTACTCGATGCCGTTCTGGGACGAGCGGTTCGCCGAGATCTCCCGGGAGTACCCGGAGGTCCGCGTGGACCAGGACCACATCGACATCCTGTGCGCGCGGTTCGTGATGACCCCGGAGCGCTTCGACGTGGTGGTGGCCAGCAACCTCTTCGGCGACATCCTCTCCGACCTCGGCCCGGGCGTGACCGGCACGATCGGCGTCGCCCCCTCGGGCAACATCAACCCGGAGGGCCGCTACCCGTCGACGTTCGAGCCGGTGCACGGCTCGGCGCCGGACATCGCGGGCAAGGGCATCGCCAACCCGATCGGCCAGATCTGGTCGGTCGGCATGATGCTCGACCACCTGGGCCTGACCGAGGCGGGCGCGGACGTGGTGACCGCGATCGAGCAGGTGCTCGGCGACGCCACCGCCCCGCGCACCCCGGACCTGGGCGGCACCGCCACGACCGAGGACCTCGGCAAGGCGATCGCCGAGGCGATCAACGGCTGACGCGGGCGGCCACGGCGAACAGCCGGTCCTCCTGTCCCGGTCGGCCGACCAGCTGCAGGCCGACCGGGAGCCCGTCCACCGTTCCGGCGGGCACCGAGATCGCCGGGGCTCCGGCGAGGTTCCAGGGCCGGGTGAGGCCGATCAGCGACCCGCGCACCGGAGTCCGCGTGCCGTTGACCTCGATCTCGCGCTGGTCGATCTCGGGCGCGGTGACGCAGGTGGTGGGCATGGCCAGCACCTCGACCTCGCCGAGCAGCTCGGCGACCTCGGCGCGCCAGTCGTCGCGCTCGCCGAGCGCCCGCACGTACTGCCAGCCCGCGGTCTCACCGGCCAGCCGCAGGATCGCCAGGACGTCGTCGGTGAACAGCTGCGGCGCATCGGCGATGCGCTCGGCGTGCACGGCGTGAGCCTCGCTGAACTGGATCGCGCCGAACGCCCGCAGCATCCCCTCCAGCCCGCTCGGACGTACCTCGCGCACGTCGATCCCGCCGACGTCCAGCGCCGTCCGCGCGACGCCGGTGATCCGGGGGTCGGTGGGGTGCAGCAGGTCCGGCGGGATCCAGCCGATCGACACCTCCGAGCCGTGCTCGCGGCTGGGCATCGGCCGCAGTCCGGCCAGCACCCGGTAGGCCAGTCGGCAGTCGGCGGTGTTGCCGGCGAGCACGCCGACGTGGTCGAGGGTCTGCGACAGCGGGAACACGCCGTCGGTCGGAATCGCGCCGTGGGCGGGTTTGAAACCGGCGACCCCGCACAGCGATGCCGGGATGCGCACCGAGCCGCCGGTGTCGGTGCCCAGCGCCAGCGGCACCATCCCGGCCGCGACCGCCGCGCCGCTGCCGCCGCTGGACCCGCCGGTCATCCGCCCGGTGGCGTGCGGGTTTCGCGACGGCCCGTTGTGGGCACGGTCCCCGGTGGGGCCGAAGGCGAACTCGTGCGTGGTGGTCTTGCCGATGATCACCGCACCGGCCTCCCGCAACCGGCGCACGCACTCGGCGTCCGATGTGGACACGTGGTCGGCGAAGTGCGCCGAACCCATGGTGGTGCGCGACCCGGCCACGTCGATGATGTCCTTGACCGCCACCGGGATGCCGTGCAGCGGGCCGCGGTCGAGTCCGTCGGACAGCTCGGCGTCGGCCTTCTCCGCCGCGCGCAGCGCGCCTGCGCGGTCGAGGGTGACCACGGCGTTGAGCTCGCCGTCGAGCGCGTCCACCGCGGCGAGCGCGGCCGTGGCGAGGTCGACGGCGCGCAGCTCCTCGCGGCGCAGCTGCTCACCGAGCTCATCGATGGTGCGGCCGTGGAAGAAACCTGTCGTGTGCTGCGTCCCGGTGCTCAACGCGCCTCCCGCCCGGCTGATCAGCGAAGGGGACATCTTCGGCTCGCGAACGACGATCCGTCAACGCTCGGCGCGCACCGCGGTGATCACCATCAGCGCCGCCACCAGCAGCGCCATCCCCAGCGACAGCACCGTCACCCCGGCGTCGTGCGCGGGCCCGTGCCCGGACAGCCCGGACAGCCCGGAGAGCAGGGATTTGACGCCGAGGAACACCAGCAGCGCCGAGAACCCGACGGACGCGTCGGGCGCCCGCGCGCACAGCCGGGCGATCAACCGCACCAGCCGGACCGCGCCGAGCAGCGCGAGCAGGTTCGCGCACAGCACCACCACCGATCCTCCGCCGGTCGCCGAGACCGCGAAGGCGCCGAGCGCCACCGCCGCCGGAACCGCGCCGAGGCTCAGCGCCCCGGCCCGGGGCAGGGCTGATCCGCCGCCGCGGAAGAGCCACCACGCGGCCAGGAGCACCAGCAGTCCGAACAGCGCCGAGATCCACGCGACCCCGGTGACTCCGGTGGCGGCCAGCACGATCCGCGTCAGAGCCGAGGCGCCGACCGCGAGCACCACCAGCCTCCTCGCGGCGGGGACCTGGTGGGTCAGCACCACGAGCACGACGACCAGGTCCACGGTGACGGCGAACGCCGAACCCCAGGCCGCCAGGAACTGCCCGGCCGGCACCGGTGACCCGATGCTCAGCCCGGCCGCGACCACCAGCGCGGCGGCGATCCCCGCTGCGGCCACGGGCAGGTCGTGCCGCGTGGGGGCGCGGCCCCGGGCGCAGGCGAGCAGGTCGGTGGCCACTGCTGCGAGCAGCACGGCGACCGCTGCGAACGGGAGCAACGCGGGCACGCTCATCGGCGCCTCCGGCAGTGGGGAGCGAATCGTTCCCCGCGGACCTCGGCTCTGGGGCCTGGCACCGGTGGTTGTAGTCCGACCCGAGGATGGTGTCCAGGACCACACCGGTTATCCATCCGTTCGGCCCAGCGGCTGGTCCACACTGGACTCACCGGTTCCGCGCTCGCGGTTCCACGCTCACCGGCCGGAATACTGTATGCTAAAACCACGGGCTGAGCCCGTGGCCACCGTCGGTACGAGCAACCGGAGCTGACCGCATGTCGCTGACCTCGAAGCTGTCCGAGGGCATCGCCGCCCGCCAGGTGGCACGCCCGGTCCCGCTGCGCGAGACGGTCTACGAGGCCATCCTCGAACTGATCATCACCGGTGAGCTCAAACCCGGTCAGCACCTGGTCGAGAAGGAACTGGCCGAGGCGCTCGGCGTCTCCCGCCAACCCGTTCGCGAGGCCCTCCAGTGGCTGCAGAAGGACGAGTGGGTCGATCTGCGCCCGGGGTACGGCGCCTTCGTCCACAGCCCCACCCCTGAAGAGGCCGATCAGCTCCTCGGCGTGCGCACCCTGCTGGAGGCCGAATCCGCCCGGCTGGCGGCGGTGAACTCCACCAAGGACGGCGTCGCCGAGCTCAAGCAGATCTACAAGTCCGGTCTCGCCGCGCTCAAGGCCGACGACGTCGAGGCGGTCGTGGCCGCCAACGCCGAGCTGCACGCCAAGATCACCGAGATGTCCGGCAACAAGGTCCTCAACGAGCTGGCCGCGCAGATCAACCGCCGAGTCCGCTGGTACCACACGCCCGTCGCCAAGAGCCGCGGCAAGCAGGCCTGGGACGAGCACTCCGCGCTCATCGACGCCATCGCCAAGAAGGACGGCGACACCGCGTCCCGCCTCATGCGCGAGCACACCGAGCACACCCGCAAGACCTACCTCGATCACAGCGCCGAGGACTAGATCAACTCCACACGCTCCGGGTTCTCCGTTGTGAAAGCACCGAGAAAGCTGATTCGTGCACCATTCGTGGTGCCTGCCTGGGGCACATGGGCGTCCGGTGTTGGATCGGCGGTCGCTCGGGTGGCCGGGCGCCGGTTCGATGGGTGATGGGGGATTCATCGCGCCGGCGCCGGCGTCACCGTTCAGGGAGGGGACCGGGAGCGGCCGCTTGTGGGGAGCGGCCGTTCTTTCCTTCTCACAGCCTCTTCCTAGGCCAAAAGCGCGTTGCCGCAGGCGATTCTGCCCAGGTGGTCCCAGGCCTGATCCACCGCGAACTGCCCGTGGGCCGCGGTGTGGGCGTCCCGGAAGCGGCGTTCCACGCCGTAGTCCTGCCGGAACGCGTGCTGACCGCACACCTTGATGCCGAGTTCGGCGACCTGGACGGCGTTCTCGCCGCCGAGCGCGCGGGCTTGCAGCAGTCGTTGCAGGCCGTCGGGGTGCCAGCCGTGCTGGACGGCGTCGGCCAGCACCAGCTCGGCGGTGTCCACCTTCGTCCGCATCCGGGCGAGATCGGCCCTGACCTCGGGTTGCTCGGCGGGCGGGGCCTGCCAGCGGGACCAGGAGGGCTGCGGGCCGGTCACGCATTCAACGCCCCGGGCGAGCACCGCCTCCATCAGTCCGAGCGCGAGCGCGGATTGCAGGGCGCACAACCAGGGCAGGATCACCTCCAGCAGCTCCTGCGCGGCTCCTCCCTCATCCCCGATCGCCGCGGAGGAAGGCACCAGGACCGGGTCCGCGGTGATCGTCGCGGTGGCGCTCCCCCGCAACCCGACCGCGTCGGCCGATGCGGGAACGCACAGGCCGGGCGCTTCGGCCGGGATCAGCCACAGCGACAGCCCGCCGCGCCGCCCGGCGGGCGGGCCGGTCCAGACGTAGCTGTCGGCTTCACCGGCCGAGACCACCCAGTTCTTGCGGGCCGACAGGGCGACCACTCCCCCGCGCGATTCGGCCCGTCCCGCCGGGACCAGTCCCGGGTTTCCGGTTTCGGCCAGCGCCAGGGTGCTGAGGTGCCCGCCTGCGGCGATAGCCCGCAGGAGTTCGGAGTCGGCGTGGCGGGCCAGCACCGCCGTTGCCGCGTAGTGGGCGGCCAGCACTGCGGCGGTGGATCCGCAGACGCGGGCGACCCGGTCGGTGACCTCGACGGCTTCGCCGAGGCCGCGGCCTGAGCCGCCGTACCGCGTGGGCAGGGTCAGGCCCAGCAGTCCGGCCTGGCCGAGCGCGTCGACGTTCTCGCGCGGGAACCGTCCTGCACCGTCGGTTTCGCGGGCGCGCGGCTCGATGGTCCTGCGCAGGACGCGGTCGAGGGCGTCGCGGTGGTTGCGGGCCGTCATCGCCGGCCCCTGGCCGGGCCCGCCGCGACGAGCGCGCGGCGGGCCCGGGTGCTGCTGCGGTCGAACATGCTCACTCCCGTGGGATGCGCCCGGCCGTCGCGGGTTCGCCGGGCGCGAGCCGCCGGCCGAGCAGGTCGCCGAGTGCGTTGACGGTGCGCAACGTGGGGGCTTCGGCACCCACCAGGTCGGCCAGTTCGACGACCGCGGTGAGCATCGCCTCCAGTTCCAGGGGTTTTCCCCTCTCCAGGTCCTGCAGGGTGGAGGTCTTGTGGTCGCCGGTGCGTTCGGCACCGGCCAGACGCCGGTCGATGGCGATGTCGGGAGAGCAGCCGAGCGCGCCGGCGATCTCCAGGGATTCGCGCATCATCGCGGCCACGAGCGCCCGCACGCCCGAGTGGCGGCACATCCCGGCGAGGGTGGCTCCGGTGAGCGCGCTGATCGGGTTGAAGGCGACGTTGCCCATCAGCTTGATCCAGATGTCGCGGCGGATGTCGTCCTCGACCGGGCACTTCAGCCCGCCGGCGATCATGGCGTCGCTGAACTCGCGGCAGCGATCGGAATCGCTGCCGTCGGGTTCGCCGATGGAGAAGCGGGTTCCCTCCCGGTGCCGCACCACTCCGGGGGCGTCGAGTTCGGTGGCGGCGTAGACCACGCAGCCGATGGCGCGGCGTGGTGGGAGGACCCGGCTGACGGCGCCACCGGGGTCGACCGTGTCGATGCGGTGGCCTTCGAAGGGACCGCGCAGTCCGTGGAAGTACCACCACGGGATTCCGTTCTGCGCGGCGATGATCGTGGTGTCCTCCTTGAGCAGGGGGTGGACCAGTGGTCCGCAGGTGGCGTAGGAATAGGCCTTCAGGCCGAGGACGACGTGGTCGACCGCGCCGATCTCAGCCGGATCGTCGGTGGCGTGGGGCGTGACCTGGAAGTCCCCGCGAGGGCTGAGCACCCGCACGCCGTCGGCGCGCAGCGCGGCCAGGTTGTCCCCACGAGCCAGCAGGCTCACGTCCGCTCCCGCCCGATGCAGGCAGGCACCCACGTACGCGCCGATGGCACCGGCGCCGACAACAGCGACTCTCACAATCGATCTCCGCTCTGGTCTTGCGGCCAGGCGCAGGTGTCGGTGCATTCAGTATACAGTATGTGAATCACCGGGCAAGATTCTCGCTCGCTCAGACTCCCGAAGAACGCCGGAATCGACCCGCCGACCAGCGGATCCGCACTCCTCGTGTCGACTGTGGACGCACTGCGGACGACGACGAATCCCGCGACGACCTATGGACACCCGCCCTTCGCTGCGGTATCCCTGATACGAACCTCATACGGTATGCAGTATGGAGACGACCGCAGACGCGTGTTCACACAAGGGGATGAGCGCTGATGGCCCAGACGGCACCCGACAACGCAGGCGAACCCGAACAGATCTCAGGCGGTCACCTCGTCGCCAAGGCGCTCAAAGCCGAAGGCGTGGACACGATCTTCACCCTCTGCGGTGGCCACATCATCGACATCTACGACGGCTGCGTCGACGAGGGCATCGACGTCATCGACGTGCGCCACGAGCAGGTCGCCGCCCACGCCGCCGACGGCTACTCCCGCATCACCGGCAAGCCCGGCTGCGCGGTGGTCACCGCGGGCCCCGGCACCACCGACGCGGTCACCGGTGTGGCCAACGCCTTCCGCGCGGAGAGCCCGATGCTGCTCATCGGCGGCCAAGGCGCGCTGTCACAGCACAAGATGGGCTCGCTGCAGGACCTGCCGCACGTGGACATGATGAACCCGATCACCAAGTTCGCCGCCACCGTGCCGCACACCGAACGCGCCGCCGACATGGTGTCGATGGCCTTCCGCGAGTGCTTCCACGGCTCCCCCGGCCCGTCGTTCCTGGAAATCCCGCGCGACGTGCTCGACGCCAAGGTCCCGGCCGACAAGGCCCGCATCCCGCAGGCCGGCGGATACCGGGCCACCACCCGTTCGGCCGGCGATCCCGACGCGGTGCAGAAGCTGGCCGACCTGCTGGTCAAGGCCGAAAAGCCCTGCATCCTGCTGGGAAGCCAGACCTGGACCTGCCGAGCCACCGAATCGGCGGTCAAGCTGGTACGCGAGCTCAACGTCCCCGCGTTCTGCAACGGCGCCGGCCGCGGCACCCTCCCGCCCGGGGACCCGCTGCACTTCCAGCTCGCGCGCCGCTACGCGTTCCAGAACTCCGACCTGATCATCATCCTCGGCACTCCGTTCGACTTCCGGATGGGCTACGGCAAGCGCCTCTCCCCCGAGGCGACCGTCGTGCAGATCGACCTGGACTACCGCACGGTCGGCCGCAACCGCGACGTCGACCTGGGCATCGTCGGCGACGCCGACGCGGTGCTCACCGCCCTGTCGCAGGCCGCGTCCGGACGCACCGACAACGGGGCGGGCGGCCGCAGGAGCTGGGTGCAGGAACTGCGCGAGGTCGAGAACGCCGCGCTGACCAAGCGCCTCCCGCGCCAGCACTCCGACGCCTCGCCCATCGACCCCTACCGGCTGGTGCACGAGATCAACGAGTTCCTCACCGAGGACTCGATCTACATCGGCGACGGCGGCGACATCGTCACCTTCTCCGGCCAGGTCATCCAGCCCAAGGCCCCCGGCCACTGGATGGACCCCGGGCCGCTGGGCACCCTCGGCGTCGGCGTGCCGTTCGCGATGGCCGCCAAGAAGGCCTGCCCCGACAAGGAAGTGGTCTGCCTGTTCGGCGACGGCGCGTTCAGCCTCACCGGCTGGGACTTCGAGACGATGGTGCGCTTCGACCTGCCGTTCGTGGGCATCGTCGGCAACAACTCCTCGATGAACCAGATCCGCTACGGCCAGATCGCCAAGTACGGCGAGGACCGCGGCCGGGTCGGCAACACCCTCGGCGACATCCCCTACAGCAAGTTCGCGCAGATGCTCGGCGGATACGGCGAAGAGGTCCACGACCCCGCCGACATCGCTCCCGCGCTGCAACGCGCGCGCGAATCCGGCAAGCCCTCGTTGATCAACGTCTGGGTCGATCCCGAGGTCTACGCGCCCGGAACGATGAACCAGACCATGTACAAGTGAAAACCCCGTTCCCGGAGCCCTTTCCGCGTTGAGGTGCCAGTAGCGAGAGTCGACCGAGCGGCTTCGCCGCTTCAGGAGCAAAGAGGTGCCAGTCATGAGTGCATTGGAAGGCGTGCGCGTCCTGGACATGACGCACGTCCAGTCCGGACCGTCCGCGACGCAGATCCTGGCCTGGCTCGGGGCCGACGTGGTCAAGCTGGAGGCACCCACCGGCGACATCACCCGCAAGCAGCTGCGCGACGTCGCCGAGGCCGACAGCCTCTACTTCACGATGCTCAACTGCAACAAGCGCAGCATCACGCTGAACATGAAGTCCGAGGCGGGCAAGGAGATCTTCACCAGGCTGGTGGCCGAATCCGACGTGCTGGTGGAGAACTTCGGCCCTGGGACCGTGGACCGCATGGGCTTCACCTGGGAGAGGCTGCGCGAGATCAACCCGAAGCTGGTCTACGCCTCCATCAAGGGGTTCGGCGACGGGCCCTACACGCACTTCAAGGCCTACGAGGTGGTCGCCCAGGCCATGGGCGGGTCGATGTCCACCACCGGTTTCGAGGACGGCCCGCCGCTGGCCACCGGGGCGCAGATCGGCGACTCCGGGACCGGGATCCACACGGTGGCCGGGATTCTCGCCGCGCTGCTGCAGCGCGAGCGCACCGGAGCCGGCCAGCGCGTGTCGGTGGCGATGCAGCACGCGGTGCTCAACCTGTGCCGGGTGAAGCTGCGCGACCAGCAACGACTGGCGCACGGGCCGCTGCGGGAGTACCCCAACGCCGACTTCGGCGATGAGGTCCCGCGTTCGGGCAACGCCTCCGGCGGTGGTCAGCCGGGCTGGGCGGTGCGCTGCAAGCCGGGCGGCGACAACGACTACATCTACGTCATCGTGCAGCCGCAGGGCTGGGCACCGATCGCGAAGCTGATCGGCAGGCCCGAGCTGATCGACGATCCCGACTGGGCCACGCCGGAAGTCCGCCTGTCCAAGCTGGACAAGATGTTCAGCATGATCGAGGAGTGGACGCTCGGTCACGACAAGTGGACCGTGCTGGCCGCGCTCAACGAGCACAACGTGCCGTGCGGTCCGATCCTGTCGACCAAGGAGATCATCGAGGACGCCTCGCTGGCCGACAACGACATGATCGTCAGCGTCGATCACCCCGAGCGCGGCGAGTTCAAGACGGTCGGCTGCCCCATCAAGCTCTCCGACTCCCCCGTCGACGTCCAGCGCTCGCCCTTGCTCGGCGAGCACACCGCCGAGGTCTTCCGGGACCGGCTGGGCATCGACGAGTCCGAACTGGCCGAGCTCAAGGCGAACGGAGTGATCTGAAGTGGCATACGACGGTGCCCGCGTGCGGGAGGTGCTCGACGCGGTGCGGTCCGAGGGCCGGGCCGCGCTGACCGCGCCCGAAGCCAAGCAGCTGTGCGACGCCTACGGCATCCCCACCGCCGGTGAGGGCCTGGCCACCAACGCCGACGAGGCGGTCGCGCTGGCAGCCGAGTTCGGCGGCCCGGTGGCGTTGAAGATCGTCTCCCCCGACATCCTGCACAAGACCGACGCCGGCTGCGTGCTCGTCGACGTCAGCGGCGAGGACGACGTGCGGGCCGGCTACCGGCAGATCCTGGCCAACGCCCACGCCCACACCGAGAACCCGGCGATCGCCGGGGTGCAGGTGCAGCAGATGGTCAGCGGCCAGGAGGTGATCGTCGGGGCCACCACCGACCCCACCTTCGGCAAGGTCGTCGCCTTCGGGCTCGGCGGTGTGCTGGTGGAGGTGCTCAAGGACGTCACGTTCCGGCTGGCGCCGCTGAGCGCCGGGGAGGCCAGGGCGATGCTCGACGACATCGCCGCCGCCGAGGTGCTGCGCGGTGCGCGCGGCGCGGAACCGGTGGACGCCGCAGCGCTCGCGGAGGTGCTGCGCAGGGTCTCCGAGCTGGTCAGCGACTTCCCGGAGATCGCCGAGCTGGACCTCAACCCGGTCTTCGCGACGCCGTTGGGCGCCACCGCGGCCGACGTGCGGATCGTGCTGCAGACCGAGGAAACCGCCGTGGCGCCGCAGCGCTCCCAGGAGGAGATCCTGGAGTCGATGCGGCGGCTGATGACGCCGAGCAGCATCGCGGTGATCGGGGCCTCCAACGAGGACGGCAAGATCGGCAACTCGGTGATGAAGAACCTGATCAACGGCGGGTACGCGGGCGAGATCCACCCGATCAACCCCAAGGCCGACGAGATCATGGGCCGCAAGGCGTACAAGAGCATCGCCGAGGTGCCGGGCGAGGTGGACGTCGCGGTGTTCACGGTGCCCGCGAAGTTCGTGGCCTCCGCGCTGGAGGAGTGCGGCGCGAAGGGCGTTGCGGCGGCCGTGCTGATCCCCTCGGGATTCGCCGAGACGGGCAACCACGAGTTGCAGGAGGAGGTCGTGGCGGTCGCCCGCAAGCACGGGATCCGGCTGCTGGGCCCCAACATCTACGGCTACTACTACACCCCGCAGAACCTGTGCGCGACGTTCTGCACGCCCTACGACGTGCGCGGCGGGGTGGCGCTGACCTCGCAGAGCGGCGGCATCGGCATGGCCATCCTGGGCTTCTCGCGCACCACGAAGATGGGTGTGTCGGCGATCGTCGGACTGGGCAACAAGTCCGACGTGGACGAGGACGACCTGCTGACGTTCTTCGAGCACGACGACAACACCAACGTCGTGGCGATGCACTTGGAGGACCTCAAGGACGGCCGGGCGTTCGTGCGGGCCGCCAAGAGCATCACGAAGAAGAAGCCCGTGGTGGTGCTCAAGGCGGGCCGCACCGACATGGGCGCGCGAGCGGCCAGTTCGCACACCGGGGCGCTGGCCGGCAACGACAAGGTCTACGACGACATCCTGCGCCACTCGGGCGTGGTGCGGGCTCCCGGGCTCAACGAGATGCTGGAGTACGCGCGCGGACTTCCGGTGCTGCCGACTCCCCAGGGCGAGAACGTCGTGATCATCACCGGTGCCGGCGGGTCAGGTGTGCTGCTGTCGGACGCCTGCGTGGCCAACGGTCTCGACCTGATGGACATCCCGCCGGACCTCGACGCGGAGTTCCGGCGCTACATCCCGCCGTTCGGCGCGGCGGGCAACCCGGTCGACATCACCGGTGGTGAGCCGCCGAGCACCTACGAGGCCACCATCCGGCTCGGGTTGCGGGATCCGCGGATCCACTCGCTGATCCTGGGTTACTGGCACACCATCGTCACTCCTCCGATGGTGTTCGCCGAACTGGCTTCCCGCGTGGCCGAGGAGGCGCGCGCGGAAGGTATCGACAAGCCGATCGTGGTGTCGCTGGCGGGCGACACCGAGGTGGAGAAGGCGGCGGACTACCTGTTCGACCACGGCATCGTCGCCTTCCCGTACACCACCGAGAAGCCGGTGGCGGTGCTGGGCGCGAAGTACCGGTGGGCCAGGTCCGCCGGACTGCTCGGCTGATCGGCCGCCCGACAGGCACGCGGCGGAACCGCCTTCTCCTCACCTCACCTGAGCCGGTTCCGCCGCCTGCACCGCCGAGCAAAGCTCCACAGCAAACAATGGACAAGGAGGTCCGATGTGGACGCTGACAAGGCGCCTGGGAGAGACGATCAAGAACCGGTATTAGAATCCGACGGCCGGGTCTGGAGCGCGGGCGGGCTGGAGCCCATGCCCATCCGCAAGCTTCCCGACGCGCCGCCGTCCATCCACCTGCTCGGCCCCACCGTGTTCCTCGTCGCGCTCGGTGTGGGCATGGGCGAGTCCTACATGTGGCCCCGGCTGGTGCTGATCTTCGGCCCGGAGATCCGGTGGCTGTTCCTGATCGGGGTCACGCTGCAGGCCGTGGTGATGCTGGAGATGGCGCGCTACGCGATGGCCACCGGGGAGAGCATCTTCTCCGGTGCGGCGCGCGTGGCGAAACCGCTCATGTGGTTCTTCTTCATCACCGCGATGGCCGTCTACATCTGGCCCGGTCACCTCTCGGCCGGAGCCGCGGCCCTGGAGCAGATCACCGGAATCCCCTGGTACGTATCGGGATGTGTCGGGCTGCTGCTGGTCGGGGTCATCTTCACCATGGCGAAGGTGATCTACAGCCTGCTGGAGAGCGTGCTGTCGATCCTCATCGGCCTGCTGGTGGTGGGCACGGCGGTCATCGCCTCGCTGGTGGGCAACCTCGGCGACCTGACCAGCACGATCGCGGGCATGTTCCACTTCGGGTACTTCCCGGAGGCGGCGATGTCACCGGAGTGGTTCCCGGTGGTGGTCGGCGCGATCGCCTTCGCGGGCCCGTCGGGCATGCAGCAGATGTGGTACACGCTGCACCTGCGCGATTCCGGCGCCGGCATGGGCGCGCACATCCCCCGCATCCGCGGCCTCAGGCACGCGGGCGAGGAGGAGGTCATGCCCTCGCGCGGGTTCATGTTCGACACCGACGACCCGGCCGAGATGGCCAAGTGGAAGGGCTGGCGGCGCTGGGTCACCTTCGACGCGCTGCTGCTGTTCTGGGGCGTCACGATGCTGGTGACGATCTCGTTCACGGTGCTGGCGCAGTCGGCCTCGCGAGAGAACCCCGACGTGAAGTCGCTGATCGAGAGCGGCGAGCGGGAGGCCGCGCTGTCGGCGATGTCGGACGCCTTCTCCTCGGCGGGTTCTCCGCTGCTGGGCACGGTGTTCCTCGGGTTCATCGCCTTGATCGGGCTCAACGCGACGCTCGGGCTGTTCGACTCGTTCTCCCGGGGCCAGGCCGACATGACCTACAACTTCGTGCCGGGGGCCAAGCGCTTCCGGATGTCGCACCTCTACGCCGCGTTCCTGTGGGGCGTGATCATCTTCGGGATCCTGATCCTGCTGTTCGGCCCGGCTGACGGACCGAGCGCGATCCTGGACATCCTCGCGTTCCTGTCCACCTTCGCGATGGGCGCCTACTGCGTGGTGCTGCTGCTGGTGAACAACAGGATGCTGCCCAAGCCGATCCGCCCGAAGTGGTGGAGCAACCTGATCATCGGTGCGGGCGCGGTGTTCTACCTCGGGATGCTGTTCTACAGCCTGGTGCGCTTCGGAGTGGTCGTGAGCTGACATGACCGAGACGACGAGGATCACCGCCCCAGGACTGGTCATCGGCACCGTCGCCGGGCTGTTCACCGCGCTGTTCACGCTGATCGCCGGCGCACCGGCGGCGTGGGCGGTCACCGCGGGGCTGATGCTGGCGGTGCCGCTGGCGGCCTTCGGCGCCGGGTGCAGCGCGCTGCGGCTGCGCGGGGTGCTGCGCGGCGGCGCGTTCGCACCCGTCGCGCTGTACTGGCTGATCGCGTTCCCGCTGGCGCGGCTGGTGCAGGAGGTGGGCACCAGGCTGGCGGTGGGCGACAGCTTCTCGCTGCCGCCGCAACCGGTTTCGTTCCTGATCTACCAGGCGCTGATCAGCGTCGGGTTCGCGATCGGTTTCGTGTGGGTGCAGGAACGGCTGGTCCGGGGTGGTGCCGGGAGATGAGCGCACCGGTCACCACCACCGACGATCAGCCGCGCGCGTTGACGAGTCGCCCCTCGTCGACGTGCTTCGGCTCGGGCCGCGCGCCACCGCGCCGGTCGTCCTGACGAGCCGATTCGATCGCGGCGGACGTGGCCAGTCCCAACATGCGCCCGTCCGCCGCGAATCCACGCGGCATGCGTTCGAGACGGCGCAGGATGCTTCCGATGATCCGCATTGTGCTCACCTCCTCCCGATTCGTTCCTTGCATACAGTATGCCGTCGGGATGTCCGGTTGGCGAAGTCCTTGTGAGCAGCAACACCCGAGCCGAGCGGACGGTGACACCGATGCCCGAGAAGTGGGCGATGATCGGACTGCACACGCCGAAGCTGGAGGCGCGCGACCACCACGGCCGCCGCTACCGGGTCGGCGAGCGACCGCGCGAGCTCACCGGCCTGCCCCGCGCGGCGATGCTGTGGGCCTGCTGGCTGCCGATGCTGCTGGTCGGAACCATGCAGTACGCCTTCGGCGCGGCCATACCCGGACTGCTGGCCGCCGGGCACGACCTCGCGGGCCTGTGCTGGACGCTGGCCGCCTGGGCGGTGCTGCAGGCTGGCGCCGGACTGCCCAGCGCCCACTTGCGCCAGCACGACCGGACCGGACCGCGGGCGATGCTCCTCACCGGCGGCTTCCTCTGCGCCGCAGGCGTTCTCAGCCTCGGTCAGGGCGTGCTCGCCGGGTACGCCGCGCTCGGCGGGATCGGGGCCGGGCTGGTCTACGCCGCCTGCACCTCCACCACCGAGAAGTGGTTCCCGGAGAACCCCGCCGCCAGGGTCGGCATCGTCACCGGCGCCTTCGCCTACGGCGCCACCCCGTTCGTCATCGCCCTGACCCTCGCGCCACGGCACGTCGAGGCCGGGCTCACCGCCTTCGCCCCCGCGCTGCTCGTGGCCGTGACCGGATGCGGCCTGCTCATCGCGGACCCGCCGCGGCACTGGTGGCCGGCGCACGTCGACCACAACCGCTGGGCGCGGGCGAACCCACCCGCCGCGCGGGAGTTCTCGGTCACCGAGGCGCTGCGGACCCCGGCGCTCGCGGTGATGGCCGCGAGCCTGTTCTGCGCGGCCGCGGTCTCGCTGTTCGACGCGGCTTTCCTGGCGCTGCTGGCCGCGCCGCTGTCCCCGGTCGCGGCGATCGCGCTGTTCGTGGCCACCAACGGCGCGGGCCGGACGCTGGCGATGGCGATCGCCGCACGCCTGGGTCGCCGCCGCACGCTGCGCTGGGTGGTGACCGTCCAGGCCGCGGGTCAGGTGCTGCTGCTCATCGGCATCGAGCAGGCCTCCGCCGGATGGCTGGTGGCCGGAGCGACGATCGCCGGAGCCGGCGGCGGAGCCTTCTACCCGCTGTTCGCCGCGCTGGCCCGGGAGTCCTTCGGCCAGCACCGCAGCATCGAGGTGCACGGGCTGGTCTACAGCGCGAAAGCCGTCAGCGGCGTGGTCGGCATCGGACTCGGCTGGGTGGCGCTCGCGACGTGGGGCGCACCGGTCGCGCTGGCGCTCGCCGCGGTGCTGTCGCTGGGCTCGGCGGTGCTGTGTGGACGGTGGCACCGACCCGGGTTCCCGAAAACCCTTCCCACCGCCAAGCCTTGATCGGTATAGGTTCGAATGCGAAGATCTTTCCGCTTGATGTGGTGATCATGGGCTCGCGAGCCCCGGGAAGGTCGGCCGATGAACGCCGAAATCGATGTGATCGTCGTCGGAGCCGGCATCAACGGCCTGGTCGCCGCCGCCGAACTGGCACGGGCGGGCCGGTCGGTGCTGGTGCTGGAGCGCAGCGACCGGCTCGGCGGGTTCATCGCATCCGAGCAGCGCACCGTCCCCGGCTACATCCACGACACCTACTCGTCGTGGCACCCGCTGTTCCTGGCGGGCCCGGCCTACGCCTCCCTCGGCCCGCAGCTGCACGAGCACGGGCTGGTCTACCGCAACACCGACTCCTGGGCCGCGGCCAGCGTCGCCGACGACGGCCGGGTGACGATGAGCCACCGCGACCCGGCCACGACCGTCGAAGCATTCGAGCACGACGACGACCGGGACGCCTACCTGTCCATGCTGGACCGGATCGGCGCCAACATCGCCGCCATCAACCGGATGCTCGGCGGCGAGCTGCGGTCCTGGTCGATGCTGTGGCAGGGCGCCAAGCTGATCAACACCGGTGGTGTGCGCGGCGCCGAGGGCTGGCTGCGGCAACTGGCCACCAGCGGCCGGGCCCTGTACCGGCGCGAGTTCCGAGGCCACGAGGTCGACCACCTCTTCACGCCCTGGCTGCTGCACGCCGGACTGGGACCGGACCACGCCTCCGGCGGGCTGATGACCGGCCTGCTCGCCGCCGGGCTGCACGGCGCGGGTCTGCCCGTCGTGGAGGGCGGCGCCAGCAACTTCGTGACCGCGTTCTCCAAGCTGCTGGACTCGCTGGGCGTGCAGGTCGAGACCGGCACCGAGGTCGAGCGCGTCCTCGTCGAGGACGGCCGCGCGAGCGGCGTCGTCGCGGGCGGACGGGTGCTGCGCGCGCGGCGCGGAGTGATGGCCTCGGTCGCGCCCTCCGCGCTCTACGGCCGGCTGCTGCCGCCCAGCGCGGTCAAGCCGCAGCTGGTGCGCCAGGCCGAGAAGTTCCGGTACGGGCGAGCGGCGATGCAGATCCACGTCGCCCTGTCCGCCCCGCTGAAGTGGCGCGACGAGCGGCTGTCGGCGTTCCCGATCGTGCACCTCACCGACGGCTCGTCGAGCACCGGCATCGCCTGCGCCGAAGCCGAAGCGGGACTCCTGCCGCGCCGTCCCACCGTCGTGGTGGGAAGCCAGTACCTGCTCGACGAGACCCGCGTGCCCCGGGGCGCGGCATCGCTGTGGCTGCAGCTGCAGGAACTGCCGTTCCACCCGCTCGGCGACTCCGCCGGGGAGCTCGACACCAGCCAGGGCTGGACCCGCGAGCTGGCCGAGGGATACGCGCGCCGGGTGCTCGACCGGCTCAACGCCCACGCCCCCGGGCTGCACGACCTGGTGTGCGCGGTCGACATCATCAGCCCGGCGGAGCTCACCGCGCACAACCCCAGCGCCGCCGAGGGCGACCCCTACGGTGGCAGCACCGAGCTCGACCAGAACTACCTGTGCCGTCCGCTTCCCGCGGCGGGCAACCACGCCACCCCGATCCCCGGCTTGTGGCACATCGGAGCCTCCACCCACCCGGGCCCCGGCATGGGTGGGGGCTCCGGCTACGCGGCCGCCAACGCCCTCATCAAGCGCACCCGCTGAACCCAGCCCTCCGCGAACTCCGGGAATCACGTACTACGACGTTTCCGGGGTGACCGACCTCGAGATGAGGTGTAATTTCGGAGAATGGAATAATGATCTTCGCTGCGCGATGATCATTATCGCCAGATGACCGATCAGCCCAAGGCATTGCGTCATACCGCCGAATTCCAACTCGCCCCTTCGAACCCCCGGGAAAAATGGCAATCGGATTGGGAAAATCCGGAACAACCGAAGATTTCGTCCGTCATCGCAGGTCAGCTCGCGCGGATGACGACCCGCCCACGATGCGCGGCCGATTCGTCCTTGACCGGCTCGTGGGCCCGAATTATGGTCCAGACCACTAACAGATTCGGCGATTCCCCTTCCGCGACAGGCATTGTGAACAACGGATCGCAGCCGATGGGTTCCGCTGTTCGGAATCGATTCACCCTGTCGCGACTTCCCCCGAAGGAGCTGACAATGCCCAATCGCAAGATCTCCGCAGCCATGGTCGGTGCCGCCGTCGCACCGTTCCTGATCGCGATCCCCGCCGGGACCGCGAGCGCCCACGGCTACGTCGACGCCCCGCCGAGCCGCCAGGCCCAGTGCGCCGCCGGCACCGTGCAGTGCGGTTCCATCACCTACGAGCCGCAGAGCGTCGAGGGCCCGAAGGGCCTCAAGAGCTGCAGCGGCGGCAACGAGAGCTTCGCCGAGCTCGACGACGACTCCAAGGGCTGGACCGCCACCCCGATCGGCACCCAGGCCACCTTCAACTGGAAGCTGACCGCCGCGCACTCCACCACCACCTGGGAGTACTACATCGGCGACAAGCTCGTCGGCTCGTTCGACCAGGGTGGCCAGCAGCCGCCGCAGCAGCTGTCGCACAACCTCGACCTGTCCGGCTTCAGCGGACCGCAGAAGGTGCTCGCGGTGTGGAACGTCGCCGACACCGCCAACGCCTTCTACGCCTGCATCGACGTCAACGTCGGCGCCATCAAGTAGGCACCACCGCGATGACGAGAAGGCGGGCCCGACCCCTCGACACCGGGCCCGCCTTCTCACGTCCAGACCACAGTGGACACCGCGGCGCCGAGTTTCCCCGGGCTCCCACGTGGTGTATCCAGGACCGGTGACCGAGTTGGTGCTGGGCCCCCTGCTGCGCTACGTCGACCAGAACCGGGCGACCGTCTGGGTGGAGACCGACGGGCCCTGCACCGTCGAGGTGCTCGACGCCGCCGAGCACACCTTCCAGGTCGGCGGCCACCACTACGCGCTGCTCACCACCCACGTCACCGGCCCGACGCCCTACCAGGTGCGACTCGACGACCACCTGGTCTGGCCCCCACCGGACACCGCCCCCAGCGTGATCCGCCCGGTCACCCGAACCGACCGGCTCACCGCCCTGTTCGGCTCGTGCCACTTCGACCGGCCCACCGCGGGCCGCGACCGCCACGGACCCGACGCGCTGACCGCCACCGCCGCCCGCATCGCCGCGACCCCGGAGGACGAGCGACCAGACCTGATCATGCTGCTCGGCGACCAGGTCTACGCCGACCAGCCCACGCCTCCCGTGCGCCGCGAACTGGCCGAGTTGCGCGGCCTGCGCCGACCGACGACCGACGAGGTCGTGAACTTCGATGAGTACACGCGCCTCTACCGGCACGCCTGGCGGGACCCCCCGATCCGCTGGCTGCTCTCGACGCTGCCGAGCATGATGATCTTCGACGATCACGACGTGCGCGACGACTGGAACACCTCCCGGAGCTGGCGCACCGCGATCTCCGGACAACCCTGGTGGCGCGAACGCCTCCTCGGCGGACTCGTCGCCTACTGGATCTACCAGCACATCGGCAACCTCAGCCCCGACGACCTCGCCGCCGACCCCGTCTTCCGCGAGGTCCGCGAGGTCGGCCGCCACGGCGACGCGCTGCCGGTGCTGCGCGAGATGGCCGCCCGCGCCGACCGCGAGGACCAGGGCGAGAAGGGCATGCGCTGGAGCTACTACCGCGACCTCGGCGGCGTGCGGCTGGTCGTGCTCGACACCCGCTGCGGGCGGATCCTGGAGACCAACGAACGCGCCATGCTCTCCGACAGCGACTTCACCTGGCTGCGCGACATCGCCGCCGCCGACCGCCGGCACCTGGTGCTGGCCTCATCCCTGCCGTGGCTGCTGCCGCCCGCCGTGCACCACCTGCAGTCGTGGAACGAACGCGCCTGCACCGGCGAGCACGCCGCGCTCGCCGAGAAGGTCCGCCAAGCAGGCGATCTGGAGCACTGGGCCGCGTTCCGCGCGTCCTTCGACCGCCTCGCCGAGCTCATCGGCGACCGCGCCGCGGACACCGACGCACCCGCGACGATCAGCGTGCTCTCCGGCGACGTCCACCACAGCTACTTCGCCGAAGCCGACTACCCGCGCGCGCTGAACTCCCGCATCACCCAGCTGACCTGCTCGCCACTGCACAACCAAGCCCCGAAACCGCTGCGCGGGCCGCTGCACGCCGCCTGGTCGCACAACGCGGCCCGCCTGCTGCGGACGATGTCGCAACGCGCGGGCATCCCCCCGCTGCCGCTGCACTGGCGCCGGATCGACGGGCCGTTCTTCGGCAACGCCATCGCCCAGCTCGACTACCACGGCAGCCGCGCACAGGTGACCCTCTGGGAAGCCACCGCCGACGACGCCCTCGCGCGAACCCGCGTCCGCCGATTGACCTAGACCAGGAACGAGAACAGCGGCGAACCCGGGGAAACCTGCTCGATCTGCAGCGGCGATTCCTTCATCCGCGTCAGCAGGTCGTCGAGGTCGTCGGCGTTGTCGAGCTCGATGCCCACCAGCGCCGGACCGGTCTCCCGGTTGTTCTTCTTGACGTACTCGAAGGCGACGATGTCCTGACCCTCGACGAGCACGTCGTCGAGGAAGTGCCGCAGCGCTCCCGGCTCCTGCGAGAAGGTGACCAGGAAGTAGTGCCGCAGCCCCTCGTGCAGCAGGGAGCGCTCGACGATCTCGCCGTAGCGGCTCAGGTCGTTGTTGCCACCCGAGACCACGCACACCACCGGACCGCGCGGTTCCCGCTCCAGCATCCGCGAAGCGGCGCTGGCCAGCGCACCCGCGGGCTCGGCGATGATGCCCTCGGTCTGGTAGAGCTCAATCATCTCCGTGCACACCGCGCCCTCGGGCACGGCCACCAGCTCGTCGACCAGCTCGCGCGCCACCTCGTACCCGAGGTCGCCGACCCGGCCGACGGCCGCGCCGTCGACGAAGGTGTCCACCGCGGGAAGCTTGACCGGCGCGCCCTCGTCGAAGGCGGCCCGCATGCTCGCCGCACCGGCGGGCTCGGCACCGACCACGCGGATCTCCGGGAAGTGCTCCTTGAGCCACAGCACGATCCCGGCCAGCAGTCCGCCCCCGCCCACCGGCACGATCACGGTGTCGATGGGGCCGTCGTGCTGCTCGGCGATCTCCAGGCCCACGGTGCCCTGACCGGCGATGGTGCGCGGATCGTCGAAGGGGTGCACGTACACCGCGCCGGTGCGCTCGGCGTCGGCCTTGGACGCGGCGCTGGCCTCGTCGAACGAAGAACCGACGATCACCGGCTCGATCCACTCGCCGCCGATGGTGGCGATCCGCTTGCGCTTCTGCCGGGGGGTGTTCGCCGGCAGGTATACGCGACCCTTGATCTGCAGCTCGCGGCAGGCGAACGCCAAGCCCTGCGCGTGGTTGCCCGCGCTCGCGCAGACCACCCCGCGCTCGCGCTCCTCGGCGTTGAGCCCGGAGATGAGGTTGAACGCACCGCGCACCTTGTAAGAACGGCAGACCTGCAGGTCCTCGCGCTTGAGGCGCACCGGCACGCCGAGCTCCGCGCTGAGGCGGCTGCTGGTTTCCAGCGGCGTGCGCCGGACCACCTGTCGCAGGCTGGTGCCGGCCCGGAAGATCGCGGCGGGAGTGAGCTCAACGGACACCCGCTGATACTAAAGCCGCTGGTGAATCAGACGGCCGCCGGGTGGCTCAGGTCTCAGGCGGATCCCGCCGCCACACCGCCCGGTACCGCTCCGCGGCCTCGGCATCCCGACGTCCGCGCACGGCCGACCCGTGCCCGGGCGGGAACCCGTACCGGGTGAGCCTGCTGTCCACGCTGTCGACCGAACTGGTCAGCACGATCCGCGCCACCACCAGCACCCCCAGCAGCACGGCTCCCGCGGCGATCGGCCACGCCCCGCCCAGCACGCCGAGCCCGACGAACAGCACCACCCCGATCGGAGCGACCTGCAACAACCCCCGGATCAGCACCCGCAGCACCCACGTCCGGCAGGTCGCGTCGTGCAGGACCCAGTCGCGGTACCGCTCGGGCAACCTGCCGCCGTACTGGTAGGCCACCCACCGCGCAGGCCCCGGACGCATCATCCCCCCACGATAGAGACCGTGGGACGGCCTCCGGGAACCGCGGTGATCACGGCCGAAGACGGGGGTGATCCCGGTCGTTCGAGCTGCCAAGGTGGGAGAACCCCTGGTCGCAGCGCTGAGAAGGACTCGCAGAGATGTTCAACGTAGAGAAAGTCCGGTTGGCCGGTGCCGATGTCGAGCTGCCCAGGATGCTCCCCATCGAGCAGCGCTACGCCGCCGAGTCGGTCGACGACCTCGAAGGCACCCTCCGCGCGCAGGTGGCCGAGCACGACCGCGCGCACCCGGTCAGCGGCAAGCGCATCGCGGTGACGGTCGGGAGCCGGGGCATCGCGCAGCTGGACCGCATCGTGATCGCCCTGGTCGGGGCGCTCGCCGAGCACGGCGCCAAGCCGTTCGTGGTGCCGGCGATGGGCAGCCACGGCGGCGGCACCGCGGAGGGGCAGCGGCAGGTGCTGGCCGAGTACGGGGTCACCGAGGAGACCGTCGGGGCACCGGTGATCTCGTCCATGGAAACCGTGGTGATCACCAGCCTCGCCGACGGCACACCGGTGCACTTCGACGCCGAAGCCGCGCAAGCCGACAGCGTCGTCGTGCTCGGCAGGGTCAAGCCGCACACCGACTTCCGGGGCACGCACGAGAGCGGTCTGGCGAAGATGATCGCGATCGGCCTGGGCAAGCACCGGGGCGCGGCCACGCTGCACAGGCACGGCTTCGAGAAGTTCGACACCTTGATCCCGGAGGCCGCCTCGGCAGCACTGGACGTGGTCCCGTTCGAGTTCGCGGTGGCGGTCGTGGAGAACGCCTACGAGAACATCGCCCGGCTCGAGCTGGTCGCGACCGACCGGATGCTGGAGCGCGAAGCCGAGCTGCTGGCGGAGGCGAAGTCGCTGATGCCGAAGCTGCTGATGTCCGACATCGACGTCCTCGTGGTCGACGAGATCGGCAAGGACATCAGCGGCGCGGGCATGGACCCCAACATCACCGGCCGCGCACCGGTCAACGCCGACAAGTTCCACGCGACGCCGATCAAGCGGATCGTGGTGCTCGGGCTGACCGAGCACACCAACGGCAACGCGTGCGGACTGGGCCTGGCGGACCTGACCACGCAGGGGTGCGTGGACCAGATCGAGTTCGGCTCGTTCTACACCAACTCGCTGACATCGGGCGTTCCGGACGGCGCGCGGATCCCGATGGCGCTGGCCAACGACCGGGACGCGATCGTGGCCGCCCTGCACCTCACGCGAGGCCCGCAGGAGCGACCCGCGAAGGTGGTGCGCATCCGCAACACCCTGTCGATGCCGCGCGTCGAGGTCTCCGAGGCGTACGCCCGGGAAGTCGCCGAACACCCGGACATGACGGCCCTGGGCGAGCCGCTGCCCTGGCAGTTCGACGCCACCGGCCGCCTCCCGAAGCTCCCACCCGCGCACTGACCCGTCCCACCGGTCCGACGACCGGATTTCAGTGGAAATCAGGCCCCACATTTCAGTGGAAATCCGGGTCCCGATTTCCACTGAAATCCGGTCTTTGCGCGTCGGGGCCGGCTTCTTCTCGTTGGCTTCGAGCATTGATTTTGGTCGGCACTGAAGGGATAGGTGTCAGTAACGGGTGTATGGGGTGTGCGCTGGGCGGATAGAATCCGAGGTGGCTACCCCCATCACCCGATCCGGCGAGTTCCGCCGGTTGCGCGGAAGGCGAGGGCAGACGATGCAACTTCCGCTGACCACCGAACGGCTCGTGGTCCGGGACTGGACCGCCGACGACGCCGACGTGCAGGCCGCGCTGGACCTCTACGGCCGTCCCGAGGTCACCGAATGGCTGACCCCGGTGATCTCCAACGTCGCCGACCTGGCCGCGATGCGCGCCGTGGTGCACTCCTGGATCGAGTCGCAGCCCAACCTCGTGCCACCGACGGGCCGCTTCGCGATGCACCGCCGCGAGGACTCCCAGGTCGTGGGCGGGCTGGTGCTGCGCATGCTGCCGCCCTACGACCACGACCTCGAACTGACCTGGCAGCTGCGGCCCGACGAGTGGGGCCACGGCTACGCCACCGAGGCCGCGATCGCCCTGCTGCACTGGGCGTTCACCTTCGACATCGACGAGATCTTCGCGCTGGCCCGGCCGGACAACACGCGCGCGATCGCCACCGCGCAGCGCATCGGCATGGACTGGGCGGGCGAGACCACGAAGTACTACGACACCTCGCTGCAGGTCTACCGGGTCAGGTACAGCGATCTGCCCGACGTCCCGGGCGTCGGGGACACCGAGGACTGAGCCGGAAACATCACTATCCGTGGCGAAATAAGCCGCCATCGGGTGATCACAACAGGCCCGGACGGCGGTTTCAGGATGTAATCCTGGAGTTGTCGCTCGAGCGCCGAGAGGGGCGCACCCGACGGAGGAACCTTGCCACGGCCACACGACAGGAATCCGGTCCCGCCCCGGCGCCCCGGGGGGCGGCAGCCGGCCAGACCGCTCCCGCCGCGTCGGCGCCGCAAGCCGATCGGTCCTCGGGTCGTCGCCACGATCATGTCGCTGGTGATCCTGCTGGTCACCGGCTACGGCTGGAGCAACTACCGGCACCTGCTCAACGGCCTGGCCACCAGCGACGTCGCCGACGGCGGCGGTGCGGACGGTGCCGTGGACATCCTGCTGGTGGGGATGGACAGCCGCACCGACGCGCACGGCAATCCGCTGCCCGAGGAGGTGCTGCGCGAGCTGCACGCGGGATCCAACGACGCGTCGCTGACCGACACGGTCATCATGCTGCACATCCCCAACGACGGGACCAGCGCGGTCGGCTTCTCCTTCCCCCGCGACTCCTACGTGTCGATCCCCGGACAGGGGAACCACAAGATCAACTCGGCGTACGGGCGCGGCAAGGAAACCGAGATCGCCAGTCAGCAGCAGAGCGGCGTGACCGACCCGGCGGCGCTGGACCGCGCCGGCAACGAGGCCGGCCGCAAGATGCTGCTGCGCACCGTGGAGAACCTCACCGGCTCCTCCATCGACCACTACGCCGAGGTCAACCTGCTGGGCTTCGCCAAGATCACCGAGTCGGTCGGCGGCGTTCCGGTGTGCCTGAACTCGGCCACCAGCGACACCTACTCCGGTGCGGACTTCCAAGCCGGCCAGCAGACCATCGCCGGCCCGGCGGCCCTGGCGTTCGTGCGGCAGCGCCACGGCCTGCCGCGCGGCGACCTCGACCGCGTGGTGCGGCAGCAGGCCTTCCTCGCCGGGCTCACCCAGACCGCCCTGTCCGGCGGCGTGCTGGCCAACCCGAACAAGCTGCGGGAGCTGATCAACTCGGTGCAGGACTCGGTCGTGCTCGACCTGGGTGACGACACCGACGTGCTGTCGTTCGCCGAGCGGCTGCGCGGGCTGGCCGGCGGTGCCATCAAGTTCGACACGATCCCCATCGAGGACGCCGCCTACGACACGCCCGACGGCGAGGCCCTCAAGATCGATCCGCGCGCGGTCAAGGCGGCCGTCCGCGCGGCGACCGTGCCACCGAGCGCCCCGGCCTCGCCGACTCCGCAACCGCCGCCGACCTCGGCTTCCCAGCAGGCCGCGGCGGCGCGGGTGGACGTGCTCAACGGGACCAGCACCTCCGGTCTGGCCTCGAAGGTCCAGGACCAGCTCAAGACCCAAGGTCTCGACGTCGGCACGGTCGGCAACACCAGCAAGCGCAGTTCGTCGGTGATCCGCTACGGCTCGGGCTCGGAAGCGGCCGCGCAGGAGGTCGCCTCGCTGATGGGCGGGATGCCGACGGAGGCCAGTTCCTCGTTGTCCTCCGGTCGCGTCCAGGTGATCATCGGCTCGGACTACGACGGGCCGGCCGCCCCGCGCTTCTCCTCCGGCGGCGCGATGGCGCTGGACGGGACCGCGCGTCAGCAGGAACCGGCGGAGGCACCGATCAGCGCGGCGGGAATTCCCTGCGTCAACTGAGGAATCGGGTGAGCTCGCCGAGGGTCTCCCCGGGCGCCTCCTCCGCGAGGTGGTGGCCGCAGTCCAGCCGGCGGCCCGACACCTGCGGTGCCCGGCTCCGCCAGACCGCGAGCGGGTCCGGGCCACGACCGAGCGGACCGCTGCGCCCCCACAGCAGGAGTGCCGGGCAGTCGATGGTGGCGCCCCGGTCGTCCTCGTCATCGGCGACGTCGATGCTCGCGCCCGCCCGGTAGTCCTGGCACATGGCGTGCACGACCTCGGGTCGGCGCCACGCCGCGCGGTAGCACTCCAGCGCCTCGGCGGCGAAGGCCTCGGCGGGCCGGAGGAATCCGGTGAAGAAGACGTCCGGATCGGCGCCGATGAGGCGTTCCGGGATCTCGGGCTGGGCGAGGAAGAACCAGTGCCACGCTCCGAGCGCGAAGGCCGCGTCGACGCGGGCGAAGACCTCAGCGGTGGGCAGGACGTCGAGCACCGCCACGGCGGTCACGACGTCCGGGTGGTCGAGGGTCATGCGGTAGGCGCAACGGGCTCCCCTGTCATGGCCGACGACCGCGAAGGACTCGTGGCCCAGCGCCGCCATCGCCGCGACGAGGTCCGCGGCCATGGCGCGCTTGCCGAACGAGGCGACCTCGGCGTCCGGGGCGGTGGTGCTGTCGCCGTAGCCGGGCAGGTCGGCCAGCACGACCGTGCGGGTGCGCGCCAGCCCGGGAGCGACGCGGTGCCACATCGCCGAGGTCTGCGGCCACCCGTGCAGCAGCAGCACCGGCGGGCCCGATCCGCCGACCCGGGCGCGGATCGTGGCACCGGAAGGCGTGGGCAGGTCGTGCGGCCGGAAGTCGTCGAGCATCACGCGATTCCATACCACTGCGCCGCGTTGCCGCGCAGCACCGCCTCGCGCTCGGTGTCGGTCAGGGCCGCCAGGAGGCGTTCTCCACCGCTGCCGTGGTCGTGCGGGTGGTCGGTGGCGTGCATCAGCAGTTCCGCCGGCCCCAGCAGGTCGAGGGCTTCGCGGACCTGGACGGGATCCCGCGGCAGGTGCGCGGGCGCGGTGGTCAGCCGGACGTGGTCGGCGATCACCTCACCCGACCTGCGGTTGATCCACGGAACCTCCCGCCAGACGCCCTTCCAGTCCTTGTCGAAGCGCCACAGCAGCGTCGGCAGCCACGAGAACCCGCACTCCAGCAGTGCGACCCGCAGGTCCGGCAGCTGCGCGAACACGCCTTCGGCGAGCAGGCTGACCAGCTGGGCCTGGACGATGCTCTGCGAGTTGCCGAGGTAGTCCTCCAGGTAGGTGTGGGTGAACCCGCTGGAGGTCATGGCGTTGCCGACCCTCCCCCACGCGTGCAGTCCCACCACCAGCCCCTTGTCGGCCGCGGCGCGCAGCAGCGGCCGGTGGCGGACGTTGCCCCACGGCTGGTCGCCGCGCACCGGCAGCAGCACCTGCACGATGCCCGGGTGGTCGCCGATGCGCTCGATCTCGGCGACGGCGGCCTCGGTGTGCAGCGTCGGCACGACCATGCTGGCGCGCAGCCCGCCGTCGGCGGCGAGCCAGCGCTCGATGAGCCAGTCGTTGATGGCGCGGGTCAGCGCGGTCTCGTAGTAGGGGTTGCGGTTGCAGCCGAACGACGTGGTGCAGTTGAGGATCGCCGTTCCCGCGTCCAGCTGGGCGCGCAGTGCGGAGACCTCGTGCGGCGGAACGGATCCGGCTTCCCGCGCGGCCGGGGTCGCCGTGGTCGGGGCCAGCGGCGGGTAGGCGCCGCCCTGGGCGTGGTTGATGCGCTGACTCCCGTCGCGCAGGTAGCCGCGCCAGTAGTCGTCCAGGTAGGGCTCCAGGTCGGCGAAACCGGCCGGGGCGCAGTGCACGTCGGTGTCGATCACCGCGGTGCGGGCGGGGGCGCTCATCGAGCCTCCTGAGCTCGTTGCGGAAGGCCGAACAGCCGGCACGCGTTGGCACCCATCACCTGCTCGCGGATCGCCGCGGGCAGCAGCCGGGGAGCCATCCGCGGCGAGTCGAAGTCCCAGTGCGGGTAGTCGGAGGCGAACATGATGCGGTCGTTCATGTCGACGTGCCGCAGCGCGACCTCCAGGTGCGCGGGATCGGCCGGTTCCTCGATGGGCTGCGTGGTGAACCAGAAGTGCTCGCGGATGTGCTCCGAGGGCGGTCTGCTCAAGTGCGGGACGTCCTCGCGGAGCATCGTCCAGGCTTCGTCCATCGCCCACATCAGCGGTCCGAGCCAGGCGATGCCGCCCTCGACGCAGATCACCTTCAGCGTCGGGAACTCCTCGAACACGCCCTCGCAGATCATGCTCGTGATCAGCGCGGACATCGTGTTGCCGTTCCAGACGTGCTCTTCCAGGTAGAACGACGGCCAGCCCGGACCTCGGTGCTGCTCCAGGCCACCGGTGTGCGCGGCGATCGGCAGGCCGGCCTCGACGGCCGCGGCGTAGATCGGCCAGTAGCGGCGGCGACCGAACAGCGCTTCTCCCCCGGTCGACAGCAGCACCTGCACGAACCTGGGGTCCCCCGCCCGCTTGCGGATCTCCTCGGCGGCGAGGTCCGGCGACTCCAGCGGGACGGCGATGGAGCTGCGCAGCCTCGGTTCGGGATCGAGCCATTCCTCGACGATCCAGTCGTTGAGGGCGCGGCACAGCGCGTCGGCGAACTCGCGGGCCTCCACGCCCCAGCTGTGCGACTGCAGCGGGATGAGCACCCCGTGGTCGATGTCGAACTCGTCGAGCAGCTGCTGCTGCATCAGGGCGAGGTCGTTGCCGGGGAACCCGCCATCCGGCCAGGCGTCGAGGCGGTAGCCGCCGTTGCTCACCCTGGGGTAGATCTCCGGCGGTCCGGGTACGCGGCTGCCGAACATCTCGAATCGGCGCCGGTTGCGGGCATCGAGCCTGGGCAGGATGTCGCGCGGCAGCGCCTGCGGGTGGATGTCGGAGTCGACGAGCGTGCGGGCCGCGCGGTTGCGCGCCGTGTTCTGCGAAGCGACGGTGCTGGTCATCGTTCACCTCCGAGGGCTGGTGTCGACCACGACGTAGGCGTCCTCGACGCTGACCGGGAACGTCTCGGCGACGTAGGGGCCGGGCATCCGGCCGTTCTTGGGTTCGGCTGGTTCGTCGGCGGTTTCCAGGCGCACCTCGTAGGTGCGCACGGGTGGTTCGCCGGGACCGAGGAAGGACTGGCCGGTGGCCAGCTCGTACTCCCAGCCGTGCCAGGGGCAGGCGATGAGCGCGTCCTCCCCCCGCATCGCGAACTCGCCGGGTTGGGTGGAGACCACCCAGGGCTTGGTGTGACCGACGCACAGCGGCCCGCCCATGTGCGGGCAGTGGTTGTTCAGCGCGTAGAACCGGTCCCCGACCCGGAAGACGCCGATCGAGCGGCGTCCGGCCTCGACGACCTTGCGCGAGCCGGGCGGGAACTCGTCGAGCCTGGCCACCACGATTCTCATGCTCCGACGGTAGGAAGTTCCGCGCTGCCAACGGAAACTGAAAATCAGGATGCGCAGCATCGAGGCGTTCTATACCGGGGTGTCGCGCACCGCTTCGCGCACCGTCTCGCGCATCCACCGGTGACCGGGGTCGGTCTCGTGCTTCTCGTGCCACCACAGCGTTTCCACGATGGGTTCGGGCTCGCCGGGGCAGTCGAGGATGCGCAGGTCGGTCCGGTCGCCGAGGCGCCTGGCGAGCCTTTCCTGCACCACCGCGACCCGGTCGGTGCCGCCCACGAAGTAGGGAGTGGCGCGGTAGCTGTCCACCCGCACCGCCACGTCCGGGACCAGCTGCAACGAGGCCATCAGCGGCGCCAGCGGCGCGGTGGAGGGGTACTCGCGGCCGGGGTGGTGCGGGACGACCCAGGGACGCCGGCGCAGCTCCGCGGCCGGCAGCGCGCGCCATCCCGCGGGAACGGTGGCGGCGTCCACGACGCACACCCAGCGGTCCCGGAACAGTTCGGTGCAGCGCATCCCCGACACCCGCAGGCGCGCGTTGGGCGTGGAGGCCAGGCCGTCCATCAGCCGCAGCGTCTCCACCAGGTCGGTCGGCAGGCGGCCGGTGACGAGCATGATGTGCAGCTTCGCGCCCGGTGCCTGGTGGTGCAGCGCCCGCGAGATCGGTTCCCCGACGGCTTCCAGGACGTAGTCGGGCATCAGCAGGCTGTACTCGCGCTGGGTGCTGGCCGGGTCGAAGGGCGCGGTGGTGAACAGCCGCTCGGTGGCCTCGCACAGCGGCTCGATCTGCGCGTCGAGCTCCACCGCCAGGGGCGACAGGACGTAGCCGCCGCGCTTGCGCACCAGCAGCTCGTCGTCGAAGTGCCTGCGCAGCCTCGCCAGCGCGGCGCTGGCGGTGGGCTGGGTGACGCCGATGCTCTCGGCGGCTCGGGTGACGTTGCGGGCGCGCAGCAGTTCGCGCAGGAACACGAGCAGGTTGAGGTCCAGGTTCGCCAGCGTCGTCGATCCGGACTGCTTCACCTGATCAGCTCCCGTCGCGCCCTTGCCCGGTCCCCGGGAACATTCACACCCACCGCATTCGCGGTGTCAAGAACCGCTTGCGCCGGTCATCGGGTCCCGATAGCGTGCACGCACGGGTCGTGCTCACAACGTTGCGACGTTGCGCCGATCGGATGGCGAGAAGCCTGGGGATTGATCCATTCGGGTTGCGTCGTCGCACGTCACGAATTCGGAGCACCGATTGGTTCCGAAAACGACACCTCCCATTGGTTCGCAGTACAGCTCAACCATTCCACCGGACCGCACGCTCGTTGAACGTGCGCAACGTTGAGGGTGACCAGCCAGACGAGACGTTTGACTCGCCCGTGACGAGCCGGGAACAGGATGCGGTGCGGTTGCTGCTGCTGATCGACGGTGCCGCCGAACAGCTGTCCTTCCCGGTCCCGGACCCGGCGCTGGCCGACGCGGTCGGTGTGGTGACCGGGCAGACGAGGTTGCAGAAGCTCGATTTCTGGCTTCGCAGCCCTGATTTCCTCGCCGACGAACTGCTCAACGAGTACGAGCGGACCGCGGACGGGCACCTGCTCGAACTGGCGGGCCGAATCCTCGATTCCGAAGAACCCGAAGTGCGCCGGTATCCGATGCTGCGCCACCACTTCGGAGCCTACGAACCGCTCGACGACGCGCTGGCGGTGCTGCGCAGCGCCGGCCTGATCGTGCGCCGCCGCCGCGGCCGGGTCGGGCACACCAGGCGGCACGACTACTACCTGCTGGAACGAGGCAGGCGAGTCGCCCGCACGATCATCGCCCGAGCACCGGTCTTCCGCTACTACGTCGACCGCGTGACGCTGGTGCTCGACCTCGCCGACGGGCGCGGCGGCAACGAACTCCGCAACCGCCAGTACCTGCAAGCCGAGTACGCCAGCACGCGACGCGGCACACCCATCGCCACCATCGCCGAGCGGGTCCGCGACCGGCTCGCCCGGCTTCGCGCGGAACTGCGAGCCGCGTAGGGGGTTTTGACGATGAGCACCCAACCTTCGCCGATGCACGAACGACTCTCGACGATCACCGGGATGCCCGCTCAGGCCGTGGCCCGCCTGCTCGCCTCCGGCGGCAACTCGCCGACCCCGGACCTGCGGCGCCGGATCACCGAGGCGGAACGCAAGTGGGACCGGCTCGACCAGCTGCACCGGTCGGCCCGCCACCGCAGGCAGGCCGACGAGCGTTCGCTCAACGACAGCGCCGAGAGGGACGTCGCGCGGGTGCTCTTCCACGGTTTGGAACCGCATTCGTGCCCCCGCTGCGACACCCCGATCTCCGAGCAGCGACGTCGCGAGGAGCGCGAGAACCACCGGTGCGCGGTGTGCACCAGCGACCTGTCGGCCACGGCGTCGGAGGCCGCGGAACCGGAGATCGCCGCGCGGCTGCGGCTGGCCTCCAGCGAGGCGGCCGAGACCGCGGCGCTGGGGAGGCTGCGCGGCGCCGAGGTCGCGCTGGCCGAGCTGGTCGCAGAGCTCACCGTGCCGCCCCGGCCGCGGAGCGGCGACAACCCCACCGGCACTCCCGCGCCGGATCGGCGCCGGTGACCCCGCAGCGACCACCGGGGGCGGTGGCGGCCCGACCGCAGGCCCCGGTTCTGGCCAGGGCTTTGACGGCCGCAGCGGGCCGAGGTGCCCCCGGCTGGCGCGGCGCGCTGGCGGAGTTCATCGACGGTCTCCCGGCGCAGCGCAGCCTCCTGGCGCTGGCCTCGACCATCGACGAACTGCTGGCCGGACCGGACGTGGTCCAGGCGCACGGCGTTCGGTTGCACGACGCGCTGCTGCACGATCTCGGCCCGGTCGTCGAGCGCGATCCGCTGATCGCGGCGAGCCGGCTGGAAGGGGCCGTCCGGTTGGCGATCGCCGACGCCGTCTCGCCGTTCACGGTGCTGGGCAGGCTCACCGGGTTCGCACCGACGTCGCCGGAGGAGTTCACCGAGACCTTGCCCCGGCTGCTGGGTGCGGCCATGGACCGGTGGGTCGGCGAACCCGCGATCACCACGCCGCTGCGCGAAGCGCTCGACCGGCTGCGCCACGACGAGGCCGCCGCGATCGACGCGGCGTTCGAGCTGGCCTGCGACGACCTGCGGACGGCGTTGACCGCCACCGAGATGCCCGCCGTGCTCGAATCGCTGACGGCGGCCCGGTCGCGGTTCGCCACGGTCGACGCCGCGGAGCAGGCGCGCCACGACGCCCGCGCCTACGCGGCCGCGTGCGACGCGATCCTGGCGTTCGCGGCCCAGGACCAGGACCGACTGGCCGACGCCGCGGATCGGCTCACCACCGCGCTGGACCAGCGTTCTGCCTGGTTGCGCGGCACTCACCAACCGCGGTGGCTGCGACCTCGGCACGCCGCCGAGCCCGCGTGGCGGCGGCTCGTGCTGCTGTTGCGCGCGGCGGCGGCGCGGCTGGCCGAGACGATCTGGATGGACGTCTGGGAGGCCCTCGGTGCCGTGCTCGACGCCTACACCCAGGTCCGGTCGCTGCAACCGCTCCCCGGAGCGCGCACCGCACCCGGCTTGGCGGTGGTGATCGAGCCGACCATCGAGAACGCGATCGTGCGCAGCCAGAGCCGGCTCGCGGCGCTGCGCCGCACCGTCGTGGAGGCTTCGGCCACCGAGAACCCGCCACTGCCGCCGCGCACGGTGCAGCTGCTGCTGGACCGCATCGAGTGCACCGGAGCCGATCGCCGCCCGGACCTGCCGCAGGCCACCCGGACCCCGCCGGACGTGGATGAGGACGAGGACGGCCATGCTGCGGCCTCCCGCGCCCGCCGACTCGCACCCGCGCTGGTGCGCGTGCTCGGAGAACGCCACGCGACCGGGCTGACCGCGGGCCTGTGCGACGACGATCTGCGGCTGCTGGACGGAGTGGTGCACAGCAGCGAGATCGCACGCTCCCGCACCGCGCACCCCGTCCTCGACCCGCTGCTGGAGAGGCTTCTGGGAGAGCTCGCCGACTCCCCGGAGTTCACCGGCCGGATCCGGGCCACGTTCGGGATGCTGCTGGAGCAGACCCTGCGATTCCTGTTCAGCCGCGCGGACCTGACGTCGACGACCTGGGGCCGCGGGGAGGCCGACTACCGGCGTCCGCTGCGCGAGGGCGAACGCCGTCCGCGCGAGTCGGACCTGCAGCGCGACTACCACCAGTGGCTGGCGACCGGGCAGCTCGGCGGCCTGGTGGCGGTGGAGGCCACCGACCTGGCGATGGGCCGGGCGGACGTGACCACCACCTTCGGATCGCTGCGCTACGTCACCGAGATCAAGCGCGAGCTCCGCGACTCCTCGCGCGGCCGCATCGAGGCCGAGCACGTGCCGCAAGCCGCGGAGTACGGCGGCACGAACGTGCCGTTCGGGCAGCTGCTGGTGCTGGACCTGACCCCGCACCCGCACGGCGCACCGCGCGTCGACGAATCCGTCTGGCTCGCCAGGCACCGGCCACCGCACAGCCGAACCGACAGGTACGTGATCGTCGGAGTGGTCGCGGGAAACCGCCCCACGCCCCACGAACTCTGAACGGCTCGTCCGGTTCGGCTGCTGGAGCGCCGACGTCACCCGCACCAAACCCGCCGCGCCGCAGCAGATCCCACCACCTGGGGCCACGACAGCGGTTCGTCCGCAACCTGCTCGGCGAGGCAGAGCTGGACGTGGAGATCACCGGCTGCTCGCACGGCCGCTAGCGGCCGAAGTCCTGGGTCCAGTAGTTGCCGTCGTGCTCGACGCCGACGCCGATGGTGCGCAGCGAGCAGTTCATGATGTTCTTGCGGTGGCCGCGGGATTTCAGCCAGCCGTCGACGACCTCGTCCGCGCTGGTGTGGCCGCGGGCGATGTTCTCGGCACCGGGCCCGGGGTAGCCGACGGCCCGCAGCCGCTCGTCGAAGGTGACGCCTTCGGGCGTGGTGTGGCTGAAGTAGCCGCGGCGGGCCATGTCGGCGCTGTGCTCGGTGGCGGCCTTGGTCAGCCTGCCGTCGACGACGAGCGGGGCGCACCCGGCCCCGGTGCGGACCTTGTTGACCAGCGCCACGACCTCGTCCTGCGCCGGGGGCGCCGGCGGGGCCGCCATGGACACCGCCGCGGTGCTCATCCCGGCACCGATCAACAGGGCGGCTGCGACTACGGACAGCGTTGTCTTCGGTGTCATGGCCCCGAAAACTACGGCAGTTCACGGGACGGCATTCAGATCAAAAACCTTGCTGTGCCAACACTTCACACCATCTCGCTACTCAGAGTGATCACCTCGGGCAGCGCGATGCGGGGGCCGCCGCCACGCGTCCCGACGACAGTATCCGGCCACGCGCGCCACACCCGCCACCCTGCGCGGACTCACGTGATGCGGTAGCGCAACGGCAAGTGCTTGAGCCCGCCGACGAACGTGGTGTCGCTCCACTCCGGTTCCCCCGCAGGCTCCACCCACTGCAGGCGAGGAACCAGTTCGGCGAAGAACGCCCGCGCCTCCATCCGGGCCAGCGTCGCGCCCAGGCAGACGTGCGCGCCGAAGCCGAACGACAAGTGGCGGTTCGGATCACGGCCCACGTCGAACCGGAACGGGTCGTCGAACACCGCTTCGTCCCGGTTCGCCGAGGGATAGCACAGCAGCAGCGACTCACCCGCCTCGATGCGCTTGCCACCCAGCTCGTAGTCGGTCGTCGCCGTGCGCATGAACTCCTTGACCGGCGTGACCCAGCGGATCATCTCCTCGACCGCGGAGGGGATCAGCTCCGGATCCCGTCGCAGCCGCTCCATCTCGCCCGGGTGGGCCACCAGCGCCTGCAAGCCGCCGGCGATCGTGGAGCTGGTGGTGTCGTGCCCCGCAGTGGCGATGAGGACGTACTGCGAGGCCGCGTCGGCCTCCGAGAGGTGCTCTCCGTCGATGCGCGCGTTGGCGATCGTCGAAGCCAGGTCGCCGGTCGGGTGAGCGCGCCGGTCAGCGGTGATGCGGTTGAAGTAGTCGAAGAAGTCCAGCAGGACCTGCAGCAGCTCTTCCGGTGAGCGGCCGCGCCGCAGCTCGGCGTCGTCGCTGCCGAACAGCTCCTGCGTCAGCTGCAGGATCCGGGGGAAGTCCGACTCCGGCAGGCCCAGCAGCGAGAGGATCACGTAGAGCGGGTAGTCGACCGCGATCTGCTGCGCGAAGTCGCACTCACCGCCCAGTTCGGCCATCTTGTCCACGGAGCGCTTGGCCAGGCGCCGGACGTCCACCTCGATCTCGCGCAGGGCTCGGGGCCGGAACCAGTCGGCCACGACCGACCGCATCGCCTTGTGCTCGGGGTCGTCGATGTGGACCAGGGTGCGCAGCATCCGGCCGTGCTCTGCGGTGTAGCGGTCCTGCGCCGCGCTCACCAGGATCGGTCGCGGCTCGTTGATGAACGTCTCGTGCTGCCGCTCGACCTCGAGCACGTCGGCGTGCCTGGTCACGGCCCAGAACGGGTTGACCTCGGGCAGCGGGTCGACCCGGTGGACCGGATCTTCGCGCCGCAGCGCGCTCAACGCGGCGTGCAGCCGCTGATCGTCGGCGTAGGCGGTCGGGTCGGCGAGCGTCAGGCCGGCGTCGTCGATGTTCACGTGCGCATCCCCCTGGACATCGTTCCCCCGCCTCGACGTTACTCAGGTGATCGCGACACCGACAACAACACCGCGAATCCGGCGAGCCGGTGGTGACCACTCCCCTCGCGCAGGACAGGTGACTACCGTGATCGCCATGCCCGTGCTCAGCCATCCCGTCGTCACGCGCGTCGCCGCCACGCTGATCCAGCGCGCCACCTCGCTGGCACCGCACCTCCGCCGCCAGCGCCGATTCCCCGACATCGCGTGCGCGACCCGCCGGATCGAGGTTCCCACCCCCTACGGCGTGGTGCCCGCGACGCTGTACCTGCCGCCGAGCGGCGACGCCCCACCGCTGCACATCAACCTGCACGGCGGCGGATTCATCATCCGCTATCCCGAGCAGGACGATCCGCTGTGCCGCTACCTCGCGGCCCACGCCGGGGTCGCGGTGCTCAACGTCGACTACCCGGTCGCGCCGCAGCACCCGTTCCCGATCCCGCCGAAGGCGTGCTTCGAGGTGACGCGCTGGGCGGCCGAGCACGCCGGAGAACTCGGCGTCGATCCGCAGCGGCTCAGCGTCGGCGGGGCGAGTGCGGGTGGTTCGCTGGCCACCGCGGTGGCCCGGCAGGCACGCGACGCCGGTGGCCCGCACCTGGCCCTGCAGGTGCTGCACTACCCGGCGCTGGACCTGGTGACCTCGACGGAGGAGAAGCTCAGCGCCCGCAACCGCACCGAGCCGCCGTTCCTGAAACCGTGGATGTCCGCGGTGTTCCACAACTCCTACCTGCCCGACAAGGCGCTCGGCCTCGACCCGCTGGCCTCACCCGCCCACGGCGACAACGGCGCGGATCTGGCGGGCACAGCACCCGCGCTGCTGATCACCACCGAGCTCGACCTGCTCAACGCCGAGGGGCTGCGCTACGCCGAGGCGTTGCGTCGCGCCGGGGTGCTGCGCGAACACCGCGACATCCCCGGTGTCGATCACGGCTACGACCAGCTCGGAGGCGGTGACGACCTGGCGCGCGCGACCTACGACCTGATCGTCGAGCACCTCCGCCGAGCGCACTTCGAGCACTAGGACGGGCGGTAGAGCAGGCCGAGGAACTCCTGCAGGAGGCGTTCTCGCAGCTTCGGGCGCGCGAGCGCGAGCATCGCGTTGATCTCGGCCATGCGCTCGGGCAGGGCCGCCCCACCGCCCATGCCCGCTGCTGTGAGCAGTGCGCCGAACTCCTCCTGCGAGAGCGCGTCCGGGTCGAGGTCGGCGAGGAACGCCGCGACGTCCTCGTCGACCTCCACCGGACCCGCGGCCCGGGCGTCGGCGACCGACTCCCGCAGGGCGGCGCCGAATTCGGCCTCGCCGCCCCGGTTGGCCGCCGTGATCGTCAGGTGGAGGTTCGCGGGCGAGTTCTCGTGGGCGAACTGCGGTTGCACGTACCAGCCGCGAGTCCTCATCTCGTCGGCGACGGTGAACAGGTCGATCCCGTCGTCGGTGGTCAGCGCGAGCAGCGTGGAGTCGGGTTCGGCGAGCAGCCGCACGCCGTCGACGGCTGCGATCTCCGCCCGCACCTTCTCCACCGCGTCGAGCGACGCCTGCGCGAGCGCGAGGTACCCGTCGTCGCCGAGGTGCTGCAACACCGCCCAGGCCGCGGCCAGCGGGCCGCCGGAACGAGTGGATTGCAGCGTCGAGTTCAGCATCGTGTACCCGGGCCACCCGGCCCCGGCGAAGAAGTGACCCCGGCGCAGTTCGGCGTCGGCGTGCAGCAGCACCGACGTGCCCTTCGGGCAGTACGCGTACTTGTGCAGGTCGACCGACACGCTGGTGACGCCCTCGACCGCGAAGCCGAACTCGGGCACCGCCTTGCCCAGGCGCCGGAAGTGGGGCAGCACCCAGCCCCCGATGCAGGCGTCGACGTGCATCCGCACCCCGCGCGCGGCTGCGGCGGCGGCGATCTCGGCAACCGGGTCCAGGACGCCGTGCGCGTACGACGGCGCGCTGGCGACCACGAGCACCGTGTTCTCGTCGATGGCCTCGGCCATCGACGACGGGTCGGCCCGGAAGGACGTCGGATCGACCGGCACCACCACGGGACGGACCCGGAACAGGTGCGCGGCCTTGTGGAACGCGGCGTGCGCGGTGGAGGGAAGCACCACGTTCGGCTCGGTGACGCCGGGGCTTCCCTCGCGGGCCGCCAGGACCGCGAGCGCGCAGGACTCGGTGCCACCCGAGGTCACCGAGCCGACCGTGCGCTCCGTGCCGCCCAGCAGCCGGGACGCGGCGCCGACCAGGTCGTTCTCCATGCGCAGCAGGCTGGGGAACGCGGTCGGGTCCAGGCCGTTGGCGCTGGAGGCCACCGCGTGCGCCGCGGCCGCGAGCTCATCGAGCCCGTCGAGCCCGCTGTCGTAGACGTAGGCCAGGGTGCGCCCGCCGTGGGTGGGGACGTCGGCGGTGCGAAGCGCGCGCAGTTCGGCGAGGACTTCGTCGGCGGACCTCATCGTCCCTCCAGCACGTCACGCCGCAGCAGCGGCAGTCCCAGCAGCACCAGCGCACCCGGCAGCAGCGAGAATCCGAGCACGATCGCGGTCACCGCGCTGCCCGGTTGCGGCACGGCTCCGTCCACACCGGACACGTATCCGCCGATTCCGAGCACCATCCCGAAAAGCCCCGGGCCGAGTGCCATGCCCAAGGTCTCCGCGCCGGTCCACACCCCGGCTGCCACGCCCGCGCGGGTCTCGCCGGTCCGTTCTTCCTCGGTGGTGATGAGGTCCGGCATGATCGCCAGCGGGAACACCTGGATGCCCGCGTAGCCGACTCCGGCGAGCGCGACGAACACGAACGACACGCCCACCGGAAGCACCAGTGCCGCGCACAACCCGGCGCAGGCCACGCCGAAGGTGATGCAGGCCGCGCGGAATCCCCACAGCTTGCCCTGGCGCTCGCCGATCCTCGGCCACAGCGGCATCGTCACCAGGGCCGGGAGGACGAACCCGACGAACAGCCAGGTCTGCACCGCCGGATCGCCGAAGGCGTACCGGGACGCGTAGCTGACCCCGGCCAGCAGCGTCGCCAGCCCGAGTGCCTGCACCGAATAGGCCAGCACCAAGCGCCGGAACGAACGCCACCGCCGCATCGTGCTCACCAGATCGCGCCACCCCTGCGCGCCGGGGCGTCGCCTGCCGACCGGCGCGTCGCGGATGCCCAGGACCATCAGCACCGCCCCGAGCAGGATGACCAGCCCGATCACCACACCCATCACCCGGTAGCCGGCCACTCCCCCGATGCCGTTGGCGATGCCCGGCGCGCCGCCTCCGGCCAGCAGCACCGCCACCGCCAGGAATCCCATCCGCCAGCTGGTGAGCCGCGTGCGCTCGCCGTAGGAGGCGGTGAGTTCGGCGGGCAGCGCGTTGAAGGGCACCTGGAACAGCCCGAACGCGGTGGCGCACAGCAGGTACACGACCATCACGTAGCCGGCGTCCAGCGCGGTGTCACCGAAGCCGGGGTGGGCGAAGATGCACGCGAACAGCACTGCGACGGCCAGTCCGCCGAAGAGCAGGAACGGTCGTCGGCTGCCGTGGCGCACCAGGCTCGCGTCCGACAGCCTCCCGGCGATCGGGTTGAACACCACGTCCCACACCTTCGGCAGCAGCACGATCGCCCCGGCGACCGCGCTGGGAACGGCCAAGGTGTCGGTCAGGTACGGCAGCAGGAGCAGACCGGGCACTGTGGAGAACGAGCCTGTGACCAGCGAGCCGAACGAGTAGCCGATCCTGGTGCGGGTACCGATCCCGACCTCGACGGGTAGTGGCACTGAGACGTCCTCCAGAATCGCTCGCCTTTCCGCATGGTCGCACCACCGGGGCGGTTTCCGGATCACATCGAATCGTTTCGTTACGCAACTATTCCATTCGGGTTCATCGTCGGGTGAGCCGCGCCAAATTCGGGTGACCGGCCGGATCCGGTGCTTTACGATCCCGGTGGCTCCTCGAACAGCGAAGCCGTTCCGTGAGGCGCGCCAGCGGCAACACTGCGGCCCGACGCCCCGCTTCTCGTCATCGCCTGTCGTTCCAGGAGCTCTCATGTCCTCTCTTGCCCGTGCCACCCGTATGGACGGGGTCACCAGTTCACCGGTGCGCGACCTGCTCGCGCTCACCCGCCGACCAGGCGTGATCTCCTTCGCCGGCGGGCTTCCCGCCCCGGAGCTGTTCGACACCGACGGGTTGCGCGCCGCGTTCGCGCGGGCGCTCGCCGATCCCGACGCCGCCCGCGCGCTGCAGTACTCGCCCACCGAAGGCGACCCGGCGCTGCGGGAGATCGTGGCCGACCGCCTCACCCGGCAGGGCCTGTCCACCGGATGCGACGACCTGCTGGTCACCACCGGCTCCCAGCAGGGCTTGAACCTGGTCGCCTCGGCGCTGCTGGACCCCGGCGCCGTGGTGCTGGTGGAAGAACCCGTCTACCTCTCGGCCGTGCAGTGCTTCCAGCTCGCGCAGGCCCGGATCGTGCCCGTGCCCTCCGACGAGGAGGGCATCGATCCCGTTGCGCTGGAGCGCGTCGCCGCGAACGAACGCCCGGCGCTGCTGTACCTGGTGCCGACGTTCTCCAACCCGACCGGCCGCACGATCGGCGAGGCGCGGCGCGACCGGATCGCCGACATCGCCGCGCGGCACGACTTCTGGCTGATCGAGGACGATCCCTACGGCGAACTGCGCTACAGCGGACGGCCGTTGCGCCCGTTGTCCGCGCGCGTGCCGGACCGGTCGATCTACCTGGGCAGCTTCTCCAAGATCGTCTCACCGGGCATGCGGGTGGGCTGGTTGCGCGCGCCCGCGCAGCTGCGGCAGCAGCTCACGATCCTCAAGCAGGCCGCCGATCTGCACACCTCCACGATCGATCAGGCCGCGGCGGCGGAATACCTCGCGACCGCCGACCTCGACGCTCGGGTGCGCGTGCTGTGCGAGACCTACCGGGAACGGCGGGACGCGATGCTGGCCGGGCTGCGCGAGATCGCCCCGGCGGGCACCGAGATCACCGAACCCGAGGGCGGGATGTTCGTGTGGGTGCGGCTTCCCGGCGAGGTCGACACCGCCGAGGTGCTGCAGGAGGCGCTCGGCCACGACGTGGCGTTCGTGCCCGGCGCGGCGTTCCAGGTGAGCGAACCCGACCGCGCGACGATGCGGTTGTCGTTCACCACCTTCGCCCCCGACACCATCGCCGAGGGACTGCGCAGACTGGCCAAGGCCCTGGGCTGAGCGCACCTCACGGAGTCCCGTCCATCCGGAGGATTGCGCACGTCCCCGGAGCTGCAGCAGGCTACCGTGGGTCCACCGCTGTGATGGCCATCACTGAGCCGTCCAGCGGGATCACTGGGGAGGTCTGATGCAGGCGATGCAGGGCGGGCGGCCCACTCTGCTGGGTGTTCGCACACCACGCGTCGAGGACGACAGGCTGCTCACCGGCCGAGCCCGCTACGTGGCCGATGTCGTGCTGCCGGGCATGGTGGAGGCCGCCTTCGTGCGAAGCGACGTCCCGCACGCCCTGGTGCGCGGTGTCGACAAGACCGCCGCGCTCGACTCACCCGGTGTGCACGCGGTGTTCGACGGAGCGGACCTGGACCTCGACGCGGTTCCCGACCGGATGCCGTGGGTGCGGGCGGTGCAGCACTTCCCGCTCGCGCGCGACCGGGTCCGCTACGTCGGCTGCCCGCTGGCCGTCGTGGTCGCCGATGACCGCTACCTCGCCGAGGACGCTGCCGAACTCGTCGACGCGGATCTGCAACCGCTGTCCACCGTGGACACCGTCGACGACGCCCTCTCCCCCGACGCCGCGCTGCTGTACCCGGACTGGGACGACAACCTGCTGCTGTCGGTCGAGCCCGACGACGCCGAGGTGAACGCCGCGTTCGAGCGGTACCGCACCGTCAGCGGAACGTTCACCACGAACCGCCACTCGGCGGTGCCGCTCGAAGGTCGCGGGGTGGTGGCCGAGTTCCGCGACGACCGGCTGACGGTGTGGACCTCGACCCAGGCGGCCTACGTCGTGCGCGCCATGCTCGCCACCGTCCTCGGCATGCCGGAGCGCGACATCCGGGTGATCACGCCGGACCTCGGTGGCGGGTTCGGGCAGAAGAACGAGATCTACCCGGAGGAATACCTCGTCCCGTGGCTGGCGATGCGGTTGCGGCGCCCGGTCCGGTGGATCGAGGACCGGCACGAGCACCTGATCGCCGCCACCCACGCCCGCGACACCAGGATCGATCTGTCGGCGGCCGTTCGCGAGGACGGCACGATCGCAGCGCTGCGCGGCCGGGTGCGCACCGACCTCGGATCCGGCGAGATCTTCCCCGCCGGGTTCGGGCCGAGCCTGGTCGCGGTCGGCTCGCTGTGCGGGCCCTACCGGATCCCGCACCAGGCCATCGCGGTGCAGGGCGTGGTCACCAACAAGACGCCGACCGGCGGGTACCGGGGTTTCGGCGCCCCGGAGGGGACCTTCGCGATCGAGCGGCTGGTGGACAAGATCGGACGCGAGCTGGGCATCGACCCGGTGGAGCTGCGGCGCAGGATGATCCTCGCCCCGCAAGACCTGCCCTACGAGACCGCCGCCGGTGCCCGGCTGGTGTCCGGCACCCACCGCGAGGCCTTCGAACGCGCCGTGGAGCTGGGCGCGCGGATGCTGGCCGAGGAGCGCGACACCGCCGAACCCGGTACTCACCTGGGCGTCGGCTACGCCACCTACGTCGAGGGCGTCGCCTCCACCACGTTCTCCATCACCGGAACCTGGAGCAGCCAGGACTCGGCCGACGTCCGCTTCGACTCCGACGGCGGCGTCACCGCGGCCGTCGGGATCTCGGCGATGGGCCAGGGCGCGCACACCACGGTCGCCACGCTCGTCGCCGAGTCGCTGTCGATCCCGATCGAGCAGGTCCGGGTCGTCATGGGCGACACCGACACGGCGTCGTTCGGCCTCGGCAGCTGGGCCAGCCGCGGCACGCTCGTGGCCGGCGGAGCGATCGAACGCGCATCAGAGGTGTTGCGCCGCAAGGGAACCGACATCGCCGCACACCTACTGGAGGCGTCCCCGGACGACCTGGAGCTCACCGAGGGGCGTTTCCAGGTCCGGGGCAGTCCCGGCAGCGCCGTCTCCTGGGCCCAGGTGGCCCAGTCGGCGCTGAACCGGACCTTCGAGCTCCCACCAGGTGTCGAGCCGGGTCTGGAGGCGCGCGCCGTCTACGAGCCGCCCGGCCTGGACCACGTCCCGCGTCCCGACGGCAAGATGAACGCCGCCGCCGGCTACACCAACGCCACCCACGCCGCCGTCGTCCGCGTCGACGCCGACACCGGCGTCGTCGAGGTGGTGCGCTACGCCGTGGTGCACGACTGCGGCCGCGTCATCAACCCGCTGACCGTCGAGGGCCAGATCCACGGCGGGGTCGCGCAGGGCATCGGTGGAACGCTCTACGAACAGCTCCCCTACGAGGACGGCCAGCCGCTGGCCACCACGTTCGCGGAATACCTGCTGCCCAGCGCCCGCGAGATCCCCGAGATGCTCGTCGAGGAGTTGGGCGGTCCCGCTCCGGAGACCCCGTTCGGCGCCAAGGGAGCCGGTGAGGCCGGCATCATCGGCCCGCCGGCGGCGATCGCCGGGGCGGTCGAGAACGCGCTCGAACCGCTGGGCGTCACCGGGATCGCCACGACCCCGCTGACTCCACCGGTGGTGCGCCGCTTGATCGAGGAGGCCCGCTCGTGAAACCGCCGCCGTTCGACTACGTCCGCCCCGGCACCGTCACCGACGCGATCGAACTGCTGGCAGCCGACGAGGACGCCAAGCTCCTCGCCGGCGGGCAGAGCCTGCTGCCGATGATGAACTTCCGGCTGGCCCGGCCCAGCACGCTGGTCGACATCACCCGACTGCCCGGCATGGCCGAACTGCACCGCGACGGCGAGGAGCTGGTGATCGGGCCCACCACCCGCCAGCGCGCGGTCGAAACCTCGTCGCTGGTCGCCCAGACCTGCCCGCTGCTGGTGGACGCGCTGCGCCACGTCGGCCACCACCAGATCCGCACCCGCGGCACGGTCGGCGGCTCACTGGCCCACGCCGACCCGGCGGCCGAGCTCTGCGCCGCGGCCCTCGCGCTCGACGCCGAGGTGGTGGCCACCGGTCCGGACGGCCGCCGCGCGATCCCGGCCACCGAGCTGTTCCTGGCCCCGTACCAGACGGCGCTGCGGCCGGGCGAGATCATCACCGAAACCCGCTGGCCGATCCGACCGCACGCCCGTCACGGGTTCGCCGAGATCACCCATCGCGCCGGCGATTTCGCCCTCGCCGGACTCGCGGCCGTCGTCGAGCTCGACGGACCCGAGGTCTCCCGGGCCCGGCTCGCGGCGCTGGGCGTCGCGGGCACCGTTCGCCGCCTCCCCACAGGCGAGCTGGCGCTGCTGGGCCGCCCGCTCACCGCGGAGTCGATCGACGACGCAGCCGCAGCCGCAGCCTCGTCGGTCGATCCGCCCGAGGACGTGCACGCCGACACCGAAACCCGCCGCGCCGCCCTGCGCGCGGCCACCCGGCGAGCTCTGGAGCAGATCCCCCATGCCTGACACCCCCACCGCGAGCTGCGACGTCACCCTGATGGTCAACGGCCGCGAGATCCGGCGTCCGGTGCCCGCCCGGCGGCTGCTGGTCGACTTCCTGCGCGACGACCTGGCGCTCACCGGCACCCACGCCGGTTGCGAGCACGGGGTCTGCGGCGCGTGCACCGTGCTCATCGACGGTGAGCCCGCGCGGTCCTGCATCACCCTCGCTGTGCAAGCCGACGGCTGCGAGATCACCACCGTCGAGGGCCTCACGCCGGAGAACGGGTTGAGCCCGATGCAGCAGGCGTTCAAGGAGTGCCACGGCTTGCAGTGCGGTTTCTGCACTCCGGGCTTGCTCACGACGCTCGCCGCGGCCGAACCGGAGGACCACCCGACCGACGCCGGCATCCGGGAACTGCTGGGCGGCAACATCTGCCGCTGCACCGGATACCAGCACATCGTCGACTCGGTGAACAAGGCGTGGGGCCGTTCCTGAGGTGGCGCAGCCATCTCAGGACTTGCTCGGTCTGGACTGCCGACGAACTTGGAGCTCAGGCCCTAGCTCCGGGCGTGCAACGCCTGCGAGAGCGCGCTCATGCTGATGTCGATGATCGTGCGGAGCTGCTGCTGACTCGCCCCAGCCCTGCTCATCACGGCCAGCGACTGGTTGACCGCCGCGATGTGAACGGCGAAGTTGTCGGCGTCGCTGTCGGCCAACTTCCCGGCGCTCAAGGCGGTCCGCAGCCGCGCGCGCTGAAGGCCCAGAGCTTCGCTCGCGCGCGCGGCGACGTCAGGTCTCAGCACCGGTATCGCCATCGCGGTCTGGGCGACCAGGCATCCGTCCGGCAGGTCGGGGTCGGCGATGCGCTTCAGCGTGACCGCGAAGAACTCCCGCATCGCCCGCAGCGGGTCCTCGGACGCACTCGACAGGGCCTGGTCGTACCTTTCCCCGTAGCGCGTGACATAGCGATCCAGGCAGCGCAGGTAGAGCGAGTCCTTGTCGCCGAGCGAGGAGTAGATGGAACTGCGGTTCAACCCGGTCGCCCTGGAGAGGTCGTCGAGGGAGGTGTCGGCGTACCCGGCTCGCCAGAACTGCACCATCGCCGCGTCGAGCACGGTGTCGACATCGAACTGCTTCTTCCCCGCCATCACGCATGCACCTCGTTCGTGAGCCGGCCGTTGTGCCTTGCCCATCCTATCTTGAACCATTCGGTCCAAGATGGGTTAGGCTTGAGACATGACCGACGCTGCGACCACCGCGAACCGCTCTCGCGGCCAGAACTCGATCTCCGGGTTGCCGCTGCACGATCTCGCGGGATTCACCCACCGCTGGGTCGACGCGGACGGCATCCGACTTCACGCCGTGGAAGGCGGTCAGCCGAGCGGCCCTGCCGTCGTCCTGCTCGCCGGATTCCCGCAGACCTGGTGGGCTTGGCGCAAGGTGATGCCGGGCCTTGCCGAGCGATGCCACGTGATCGCACTCGACCTGCCAGGACAAGGCCACTCCGACCGCCCCCACGACAGCTACGACACGCACACCGTCGCTTCGCGCGTCCAGGCCGCGCTGACCGCGCTCAACGTCCCGAAGCACTGGCTCGTCGCCCACGACATCGGGGCTTGGGTCGCCCTCTCGCTAGCCCTGAAGCACGAAGACCGCCTGCACGGGGTCGCTCTGCTCGACGCCGGCATCCCCGGCATCACCCTCCCGGACGCCATCCCCACGGATCCCGACCGCGCCTGGAAGACCTGGCACTTCGCGTTCCACCTGGTGCCCGATCTTCCCGAGACGCTGCTCGCCGGTCGCGAGCGCGACTACGTCGACTGGTTCCTGAAGGTCAAGGCGCTGTCCCCGAACACGTTCGACAGCGCCGAGATCGACCACTACGCCGCCGCCGTCGCGGCCGAGGGTGGTCTCCGAGCGTCTCTCGCCTACTACCGCGATGCCGCGGAATCGGCGCGCAAGAATCACGACGTTCTCGGACGACGTCGCTTGACCGTCCCGACCCTGGGAATCTCCAGCTCCCACGGCTCGATCCCCGACATGGCCGCGTCCATCAGCCCCTGGGCGGACGACGTGTCAGGTGTCGTCATCCCAGATGCCGGGCATTTCATCCCCGACGAGCAGCCCGACGCGGTTGTGGACGCGTTGACCGCGTTCATCGATCGCGGACGTGCGGACTGCCGACGCACCAACCACCCAGGACACTAGATCGGGTGATCTAGGACGAGACGAAAGCGGCTGATGCGACTCGCTTTTCAGCGCGCCGCCGACGCGGGCTCGCGGGAGACCATCCCCGCCAACGGGTCGGGAACCGAGTCCACGCAGACCACACCCAGCCTCCGGGTCGCGCGCGTCATCGACACGTAGAGATCGCTGCGCCCGAAACCGCCGTCCCCGAGGATCGCGGCGGGCTCCACGATCAGCACCGAGTCGAACTCCAGCCCCTTGGCCTGGCCCGGTTCCAGCACCACGACCGCGTCGGTCAGGTCGACGGGCAACCCCACGCCCGCCACCGAGGCGAGCTCGCCCACCAGCACGGGCGGCGCGATCACGGCGAGCTGACCCTCCGCGTGCTCGGCCACGACCTCGCTGACCAGATCGCCCAGCGATTCGCGGGAAACCCGCTCCAGCCACGGAACCTCGCCGGAGGACCGGACCGAGCGCGGCGGCCGCATACCGGTGCCGGCGAGCAGGTCCTCGGTCGCGGCCATGATCTCCGACGGCGTCCGGTAGTTCACGGTCAGCTCGGCCAATCGCCACCGGTCGGCCACGTGCGGCGCCAGCATCCGACCCCACGAACTGGCTCCGGAAGGGCTGCCCGTCTGAGCGAGATCGCCGACGAGGGTCATCGACCGGGAGGGACAGCGGCGCATCAGCATCCGCCACTGCATCTCCGAAAGCTCCTGCGCCTCATCGACGACGACGTGGCCGAACACGGCCTTGCCCGCGTCGTGCCCGAGCAGCGCGGCGGCCTCGTCGAGCAGCGGCACGTCGGCCGAGGTGCGCGGACCACCGCCGATCAGGTCGGTCACCACGTGCTCGGGAGTCAGCTCCGGCCAAAGCTCGTCGAGCGCACTCACCACGCCGTCGTCGGCCAGCAGCGAGGCGCGCAGCGCGTCGCGATCGGCGGAGTCGATCATCTCCCGAGGGGCGTCGTCATCGGGATCGACGATCACCCCGGCGGCCGAGAGCGCGTTGCGGTCGGCCGCGCTCAGCCGTCCGTCGGCGCTGCCTCCGTCCAGGGCACGACCGTCCTCGCTGAGCACGAGCGATTCCATCCGCTCGACGAGCGATCCCACGAGTGAGCCGACGAGCTCGTTCTGGAACACCAGTCGCGCCTGGTTGTGCGGCAGCGCGGCCTCGCGCGCCCTGCCCGCCGCCCGACGACACGTCGCCGGGTCCAGCGACAGCAGCTGCTCTTCGAAGGTCACCTCGACCGGTTCATCGGGTACCCGCACCCGCGCGCGGATCGCGTGGGCGATCTCCTCGGCCATCCGGGCCGACCCCTTGCGCTCCGCGTCCGGATCGGCGGAGTCGGCGTCGAGGCCACCGCCGAGCTCGGCGATGGTGGAGGCGATCACCCGGTTCTCGCCGAGACCCGGCAGCACCTGCCCGATGTAGTCGAGGAAGATCCGGCTCGGCCCGATCACCAGCACTCCCCTGTTGCGCAGGTGCTCGTGGGTGTAGAGCAGGTAGGCGACGCGGTGCAGCGCGACCGCCGTCTTGCCCGTGCCCGGCCCGCCCTGCACGACCAGGACACCGCGCTCCGCCGAGCGGATGATGGCGTCCTGCTCGGCCTGCAGGGTCGTGACGATCTCGCGCATCCGGCCGGTGCGCTCGGCGGTCACGGCCGCCAGCAGCGCGGCCTCGCCGACCAGGTGCTCCTCGGTCCCGTCGGAGTCCAGCAGCTCGTCGTCGACGGCCACCACGGTCCGGCCCCGCGTGGTGATCCGACGCCTGCGCCGGACTCCCTGCGGATCGGCCGCCGTGGCGGTGTAGAAGGCGCGGGCCAGCGGCGCTCGCCAGTCGACCAGCAGCTGCTCGTCGTCTGATTCTCGGAACACGCCGATCCTGCCGATGTAGGCGCTGGTCCCGTCGTTCATGTCGAGCCGGCCGAAGCACAGCCCGTGCTCGATCCCGTCCAGGCGCGACACCTCGGCCTTCCAGACGGCGACGGTGTCGGGATCACCGCCGGCTTCGACCCGGGCAGCCGCCTGTGCGCGCAGAGCGTCCACGTGGGCGTACAACTCGGTCAGGTGCTCCTGCTCTAAATCGAGCTCATCGCCGCTCAAAGCCCCAGGACTCCCCATGTTCGGACGTTCGACCAGCACAGAGTGCCCGAGAGCGTTCGACAATTCCAGTCGCCCCACGTCGTCCGGTGTGGACGGAGGCCGCGCAGCGGGGTTCCGGACGAACGGATCCATCGGCGATTCGCGGGCGCTCGGGGCAGATCCGGCATACCGCCCGGCGGCCGATCCCCGTGCGTCGCGGCTGGTGAACGAGTGTTTAGATCGGGTCGGCGTCAACCACGAGGAGGAACAGCACCATGACGGCCGCACGCGGGACCTCGGTGGAGATCACCACGCCGGATGGCGTGGCAGATGCGTACCTCACACATCCGGAGGGCGGCGGGAAGCATCCCGCGGTGCTGTTCTACATGGACGCCTTCGGGCTGCGGCCGCACCTCCGCGCCATGGCGGACCGGCTGGCGGACGAGGGTTTCACCGTGCTGGTGCCCAACCTGTTCTACCGGGCGGGCCGGACCCCGGTGTTCGAACTGCCGGAGTTCATCGACCCGGGTGCGCGGCCGGAGATCTTCCAGACCATCGGCCCGATCATGCAGCAGCTCACGCCGGAGCTGGCGATGCGCGACGCCGGCGCCTACCTGGATTGGCTGGCCGACAGCCCGCTGACCACCGGTGAACCGGTCGGGATCACCGGGTACTGCATGGGCGCGGTGATGGCGCTGCGCACGGCCGGGGCCTATCCCGAGCGCGTGGCGGCTGTGGGCGGATTCCACGGGGGCAACCTGGCCACCGAGGCGGAAGACAGCCCGCACCTGGTTGCCGGGAAGATCACCGCTGAGCTGTACTTCGGCCACGCCGATCAGGACCACGCCCTGCCACCGGAGCAGATCCAGCGGCTCGACGAGGCGCTGACCGAGGCCGGTGTCCGGTTCCGCACCGAGGTCTACGAGGGCGCACTGCACGGCTACACCCAGGCCGACACCGCCGCCTACGACGAGGCGGGGGCGGAGCGCCACTGGGAGGCTCTGCTGGAGCTCTTCCACCGCACGCTGCGCTGAGCGGCGTCGACGACGCCGGCGCGGCCGCGTGCCGGGTGGGCGTCGTCAGTCCGCGCCCTCGCCCGCCTCGGGGACGCCGGCGAGTTCGTGCGCTCCGCTGTTGCAGGACGGGCAGGTGGGCCACAACCAGCCGATGTCGGAGTTGTCGGCGGTGACCTTCTTGGAGCACAGCGTTCTCACGGTGACGCCGTGGTAGCCGTGGCGGGGCTTGGCGTCGGTGGTGGCGTGGCGCTCCCCCTCGGCGGGCACCCAGCTGAACGGATGCGGCCGGTACATCAGGCCACCGCTTCGCGCGGGCGCGGTCCGGGGCACGGCCACCCGCCCCCGGTCGATTCGATCACGCCCGCCACGATCTTGAACGCTACCCGAACAACGAGCGATCACACGCAACCCGTTCGGAGTAGTTGACCTCTCCGCACGCACGAGAGACCACCCGAGACCACCACTCGCGGTGACAATTCCGTGATTCCCAGCCACGCTGGAAGCCGCGAACATCCCATTTGCCGCTCAGGTCATCACGGGCGGTCATCGCCACCCCGCCGCGGACGGGCGTCAGGGAAGGGTCAGGATCCGAGGACCGTCGGGGGTGATCGCCACGGTGTGCTCGGAGTGGGCCGTGTTGGAGCCGTCGGCCGAGCGCAGGGTCCAGCCGTCGGGGTCGGTGACGATGCGGGCGGTGGTGCGCGCGAACCAGGGCTCGATGGCGATGGTCAAACCCGGCTGCAGCTTCAGGCCCCGACCGGGCTTGCCGCGGTTGGCCACGTGCGGCCCCTCGTGCATGGTGCGACCGAGACCGTGCCCGCCGAACTCGGTGTTGACCGGGTAGCCGTAGTCGGTGGCGACGGCCTCGATCGCGGCCGAGATGTCGCCGAGCCGGTTGCCCGGCTTGGCGACGTCGATCGCCGCGCGCAACGCCTCCTCGGTCGAGCGCACCAGCCTGCGATCCTCTTCCTCCTCGGTTCCGACGATGACCGTGCGGGCGGCGTCGGCGACCCAGCCGTCGATGCTCACCGCGAAGTCGGCGGTGAGCACGTCACCGTCGCGCAGCACGTAGTCGTGCGGGAGCCCGTGCAGCACGGCGTCGTTGACCGACAGGCAGATGACGTTGCGGAACGGCCCCTCGCCGAAGGACGGCGAGTAGTCCCAGTAGCAGGACTGGGCGCCGCGCTCCTCGACCCGGCGACGCGCGTGGTGCTCCAGGTCCATCAAGTTGACGCCGACCTTCGCCATGTCCCCGACCTCGGCGAGGATCTCGGCCACGAACGCGCCGGTGACGCGCATCTTGTCGATCTCGGCCGGCGTCTTCAACTCGATCACTCGTACTCCTACGACTCTCAGTGTCGGTATTTTAATACCAATCCTAGCACTTGCAGGTATTTAAATACCACCGTAACCTTCGAGTCGTGGTACGGCTTCCTCTCACCCCTGATCAGGTGGAGTCCGGCGCGCGCGTCGGCAAGATGCTGCGGGACGCGCGCGCAGGACGCGACGCGGTCGAGATCGCCCGCGCGGCGGGAATCTCCCCCGAAACGCTGCGCAAGATCGAATCCGGCCGGCTGCCGACCCCGGCGTTCGGCACCGTGGTGGGCCTGTGCGATGCCCTGGACCTCCCGGTGCACGAGGTCGCCGAGGTCTGGCGCGGTGGAGTGAGCCTGCGCAGCGCCTCCTGACCCTCAGCGCACTCGACGGGCCCTGAGCACCACGTCGTGCGGGTGCTCCTCCTTGCCGGGCCCGGTGCGCGGGCGGGTTTCGTCGACCTCCACCTGCCAGTCCCCGTCCAGGAGCTTGGCGACGTCGGCGGGCATGACGTACTCGGCCGGGTCGAACTCGGTGTCCGGCGGGAACCCGGCGGGGTCGTGGCCGACGTAGAGCACCGTGCCGCCCAGCGCCACGGCGGCCAGCAGGGCGCGCACCGGCTCTTCACCGCGTTCCTTCTTCAGCGCGAAGTACTGCGCGGAGACCAGGTCGAACGAGCGGGCCGGTGGGAGCTCGGCGGCCAGGTCCGCGCGCACCCACGCGATGTTCGCGGCGACCTCCGGAGCGCGTTCCGCGGCGACCGCGGCACCGCGTTCGACCGCCACCCGGGAGATGTCGGTCGCGGTCACCTTCCAGCCCTGCTCGGCCAGCCAGATCGCGTCGCCACCCTCACCGCAGCCGACGTCGAGGGCCTGCCCCGGCGGCATGCCGGTGACCTCGGCGACGAGGGCGTCGTTGGCGGCTCCGCTGAAGAGCCGCTCCTGGCTGCCGTAGCGCTCGTCCCACTCCGCTGCGCTCATGTGCTCCTCCTGGTCGAGCGTCATTCCGTGTCGGTTGTCGCCCATGGCGACCTCGCAGGTCCGGTTCTCCGCCGCCGCGCTGAAGGGCTCCCGCGCGGACGCCACGGCGCGGGCGGTCTCCTCCTCGACCAGGTCCATGTTGATCATTCCCCCGACGGTCGCCCCGGCAGCCGCCGCGACGATCACGGTGGCGCGCAGGTCGGTCGTGTTGCCCGCGACCCACACACCCGGCACGGACGTCCGGCCGCTCTCGTCGGAGGGGATGTGCGCACCTCCGCTGGGGTGCGCCTCGGGTTCCAAACCGAGGCCGGCGGCCGGTTCCGACCGGGCGACCATGCGCGGAGCCACCGCCAACGCCCGCAGCGGAACCACTCGCCCGCCCGCCAGGCGGACTCCGGCCAACTCGTCGCCGACGACCTCCAGCTCCTCGACCGGCTCCGCGACGACGTCGACGCCGCGAGCGGCGAGCTTCTCCGCGTCCTCACCCGACGGCGCTTCGGATCCGTTGAGCAGCAACGTGATCCGCTCGCTCCACTGCCGGAACAGCAGGGCCTGGTGCACGCTCATCGGACTGGTCGCCAGCACGCCGATCGGCTCGTCGCGGAACTCCCAGCCGTGGCAGTAGGGGCAGTGCAGCACGTCGCGGCCCCACCTCTCCGCCAACCCCGGCACGTCGGGCAGTTCATCGCGCAGCCCGGTCGCCAGCAGCAACCGTCGCGCGCTCGCCCGCCTGCCATCGGCAGTCTCCACGACAAAACCCGAGCCCTCGCGTCGCGCCGAAACCACCTGTCCGGAAAGGACCTCTCCCCCGTAGCCCGCCACCTCGCGGCGACCGGCCGCGAGCAGGTCGGCGGGCGCCTCGCCGTCGCGCGAGAGGAACCCGTGCATGTGGGCGGCGGGGGCGTTGCGGGGCTGCTCGCCGTCGATCACCAGAACGCTGCGGCGCGCCCTCCCCAGCATCAGCGCGGCGTTCAACCCGGCTGCGCCACCCCCGACGACGACCACGTCGTACCTGGTCAGACCCTCGTTCTCCATCACTGACCACCTCCAGCGACCACCATGCCCAACCCTCACGAGAATCAGCAACATTCTTTGCCGATCCAGCAACAAGGGAGGCGGTCCCGCCCTTCGGGACGCCCGGGAACCATGATTGACACCCTCGTTCGAGCACTGGTTCTATCGAGGGCATGACAGCGAACATCGCTCTGGTCGAGCGCCGCTACGTGGATTGCCTCCGCGTCGCCAGCGCCCGCTGTCGCTGACACCTCAACGCCGCTGAACTGATCCGAGCGGCGTCTTCCCTTCACCTCACCCCTTTTCGCGACTGCGCTACGTCGCGCCTGATCCCCCTCGGCGATTCATCGAGAAGACGGGTCTTCGCACTGTGCCTTCCTCACCACGGCGTCCCCTGGGACGCCGCGACTTCCTACGCCTCGGTCTGTCCACATTGCCCACCGCCGCGGTCCTCAGCGGATGCGCCGCCTCCTCCGCCGCTCCGCGCGGGGAGACGACGGTCGTCCGCTACCAGGGGTGGTCCGGTCAGGTGACGTTCCCGGAGCTCGCCGCCGACCTCGGCCTGCTCGGCGACGTGCGCCTCGAGTGGATCGGCAACACCACCAGCGGGCCGCAGGACATCCAGGCCACCGTGACCGGCGACGTCGACATCGGCGGCGCGTTCAACGGCTCGATCCTGCGGCTGGTCGCCGCAGGCGCACCGATCACCGCCGTGGTCTCCTACTACGGGTCCGACGCGCTGAGCAACGCCGGGTACTTCGTGCTCGACGAGAGTCCGCTGCGCGGAGCGGCCGATCTGCACGGCGTGACGGTCGGCATGAACACCGTCGGTGCGCACCACCAGGACGTGCTGGGGATCTACCTGCGCCGCAACGGTTTCTCCGACTCCGAGATCCGCGACGTGCAACCGGTGGTGGTACCGCCGGTGAGCTCGGAGCAGGCGCTGCGGTCCGGTCAGCTCGACGTGTCGACGATGACCGGAGCGGTTTCGGAGAAGGCCAAGGCGCGCGGCGGGATCCGCCCGCTGTTCACCGATTTCGAGCTGCTGGGCGCCTTCAGCGCGGGTTGCTACGTGCTGCGCGACGAGTTCATCGCCGCCAACCCAAGCACCACCCGCGCGCTGGTCGCCGGCATCGCGAAGGCGGTGCGGTGGACGCAGACCCGCCCGTACCCGGAGGTCGTCGCCCGCTTCACCGACATCATCCGGCGACGCGGCCGCAACGAGGACACCAAGACCGCCGCGTACTGGCGCTCCAGCGGGGTCGCAGGACCCGGCGGGGCCATCGCCGCCCGCGAGTTCTCCCTCTGGCTGGAGCGGCTGGTCGATTCCGGAGTCATCCGGCCCGGCTCTGTCGACGTCTCCCGCATCCACACCAACGAGTTCAACCCGTTCGCCTGACACGAAGAGGCACACCCATGACAGACATCGTTCTGGACGGCGTCACCCGAACCTTCAGGGGACGCGACTCCGAGGTCACCGCCCTCGACGGCGTCGACCTGCGCATCGAGCCGGGCGAGCTGGCCGTCATCGTCGGCCCCAGCGGCTCCGGGAAGTCCACCCTGCTGGACCTGCTCGCCGGGCTCGACTCCCCCACCAGCGGGCAGATCCGCATCGGCGGCGAGCCCATCGACGGCCCAGGGCTCAACCGGGGCGTGGTGTTCCAGCAGTACGCGCTGCTGCCCTGGCGAACCGCTCAGGCGAACGTCGAACTCGGCTTGGAGGCCAACTCCGCGTCCAAGGCGCAGCGCCGCGAACGGGCGCGCGAACACCTCGACCTGGTGGGAATCGCCGACTTCGCCGGCCACTACCCGCACCAGCTCTCCGGCGGGATGCGCCAGCGGGTCGCCATCGCGCGCAGCCTCGCCTTCGATCCCGACGTGCTGCTGATGGACGAGCCGTTCGGCGCCCTCGACGCCCAGACCCGGGAACGCCTGCAGGAGCAGCTGCTGGACATCTGGCAGCGCACCGGCAAGACGGTCGTGTTCATCACCCACGACATCGACGAGGCCGTCTACCTGGGACGCACGGTCACGGTGCTCACCTCGCGGCCCGGCCGCGTCCGGGAGACCGTCGAGGTCGACATCGCCGAGCGCACCAGCCGCGAGGACACCCTGCTCAGGCCGGAGTTCGCCGAGTACCGGCACCGGATCTGGTCGCTGCTGCACGCCGCGCCGGAGGTGATCGGCGTTGGCTGACACGCTCACCCCACTCCGGCAGGCCACCAGCTACGGGGCTGTGCGGGCCGGTCGCGCCGCTCGGTCGTCGGTGGCGATCCTGGTGTTCCTCGCGGTGTGGGAGCTGGTGCCGCGAATCGGGTTGGTGGACAGCATCTTCCTGCCCCCGGCCAGCCGGGTGGCCGCGACCTGGTTCGAACTCGCCGCGGACGGACAGCTGTGGGAGAACCTGGCGGCGAGCCTGGCTCGCGCGCTGACCGGCTTCACCATCGCGCTGCTGATCGCGGTGCCCCTGGGGCTGGTCATCGGCTGGTACCGCACGGCCGACGAGCTGCTCACACCGCTGTTGGAGGTCTTCCGCAACACCGCCGCGCTGGCGCTGCTGCCGGTGTTCGTGCTGCTGCTCGGACTGGGCGAGACCTCCAAGATCTCGCTGATCGTGTTCGCCTGCGTGTGGCCGATCCTGCTCAACACCATCAGCGCCGTGCGCACCGTGGACCCGCTGCTGATCAAGTCCGCGCGGTCGCTGGGGTTCGGCTCGGCGGCGGTGTTCGGCAAGGTCGTCCTGCCCGCTTCGGTGCCCGCGGTGTTCACCGGGATCCGGCTCGCCGCGGCGGCCTCGATCCTGGTGCTGGTCGCCGCCGAGATGGTCGGCGCCAAAGCCGGTCTCGGCTACCTGATCAACGCGGCCCAGTACAACTTCGAGGTCCCGCAGATGTACGCCGGGATCGTCACGATCTCGCTGCTGGGCATCGCGTTCAACCACGCGCTCACCGCCGTCGAGCGGCGCTTGTCGCGCTGGCGCAGTTGATTCTTCCGGGCGCGGGAGGGTCCCGCGCCGGGTCCGCACTGATGGAGGAGAACCCGTCATGACCGCTGTTCCGCAGCAGAAGAAGGCCCTCGACGTCGTCAAGCTGGGGGCCAACATCGGCGCCCGCATCGACGGCGTGCGCTTGGGCGGCGACCTCGACGCGTCGACCGTTGCCGAGATCCGTTCGGCACTGCTGGCCAACAAGGTCGTGTTCTTCCGCGACCAGCACCACCTCGACGAGACCGGTCAGCAGGAGTTCGCCTCGCTGCTGGGTGATCTGACGCTCGCGCACCCGACGACCACGAGCCGGGCGATCGGCAACATCCTGCCGATCGACTCCGAGTACGGGAAGGCCAACAGCTGGCACACCGACGTCACCTTCGTGGACCGGGTGCCCGCGATCAGCGTGCTGCGCGCCGTGCAGCTGCCCTCCTACGGCGGCAACACCACCTGGGCGAACACCGCGGCCGCCTACGAAGGCCTTCCGGAGCCGCTGAAGGCACTGGTCAACGAGCTGTGGGCGGTGCACACCAACGACTACGACTACGCCGCGCGGGTGGACGAGACCCGGACCGGCGGGGTGGACGTCAAGGAGCAGACGCACCGCGCGGAGTTCGTCTCCGACCTCTACGAGACCGAGCACCCGGTGGTTCGGGTGCACCCGGAGACCGGTGAACGCGCTTTGCTGCTGGGGCATTTCGTGAAGCGTTTCGTCGGGTTGCGCAGTCCGGAGTCGCAGGCGTTGTTCCGGTTGTTGCAGGACCGGGTGACCAGCCTGGAGAACACCGCCCGCTGGCAGTGGCAGCCCGGCGACGTGGCGATCTGGGACAACCGCGCGACGCAGCACTACGCCCTCGCCGACTACGACGAGCAGGCGCGCAGGATGCACCGGGTGACCGTCGCCGGTGACGTCCCGGTCTCCCTGGACGGCCGCCGCAGCGAGACCCGCGTGGGCGACCCGTCCGCCTACTCCGCTCTCCCGGCCTGACGCTCCGGGCAGCGGCCGGTTTTGGTCCGAACTGATCTGACGTTTCAGTCATTGATCATGGACGGTTCGGACCAAAACCGCCCCTGGGCGACACGTTCGATGTCGCGTTGCAGACCGTCGCGCGAACACCGGTTCAGCCCGGTGGCGCGAAGAACTCCAGTGCGATGTGGTCGGGGTCCCGGAACTGCACACCGGAACCGTAGTGGGCGTCGACGATGCCGCCGTGCTGGATGTCGAGGTCGTCCAGGCGGTGGCACCAGCTCTCCAGCTCGGCCCGGTCGCGGCAGGCGAAGGCCACGTGGTCCAGTCCGGTGCGGTGCTCGTCGAACGCCCCGCCCTTGGCTCCGCCGGGGTGGGTGTGCAGACCGAACAGCTGTCCGTCGGCCAGCGCGAACACCGTGTGGTGGAAACCGCCGCTGGTCTCGTCCTCGTCCAGCACGGGTTCGGAACCGAACAGCGCCCGGTACCAGCGGGTGCTGCGTTCGAGATCGGACACGGTGATCGCCACGTGCGTGATGGGTGGGAACTCGGCCATGCCAGCCTCCTCGGGAACTGCGCCGGGAGTGCGGCAGGGCCGCCCCGGCGCGGTGTGTTCTCATGGTGCCCACACGGCGCCGGTCTCGGAACCTCTTTCGAGTCGCCCGTTCGCGTCAGGCGGGGATCCGCCCCGTTCTCCGGTGGGCCCGGCACCGAACTGGGTCAGCTGTTCGAGCGCGAGCCAGTGCGCGGTGGCTCGGCGGCCGTCGAGCAGCCCGGCGGCTCATCCGTGCTGGTCAGCAGCGCGGATGACGACCACGTCGAATCCCCCTCCTCCAGGTCATCGGATGAGGGGCGGGGTGTCCCAGGGCTGGTCCAGCGCGGCGCGCAGCGCGGTGACGGCGTCGTGGCCGATGCGGGTGGCGAGCTCGCGTTCGATGGCCTCGATGGTGCGCAGCGCCTTGCGGTGGACGCGGGCGCCTTCCTCGGTGACGCGGACCAGCAGGTTGCGGGCCGACGTGGGATCGGGGACCTGTTCGAGCAGACCCATCCCGATCAGCCCGTGCACCGCCTGGTGGACCGACTGGCGAGTAGTGCCGATGCGCCGGGCCAGTTCGGCGGCGGAGGTTCCCGCGGCGTCGAGACTGGCGAACACCGCCGCCTGCGCGACCGTGACCGGCTGCTCGCCGGAGTGCCGCATGCTGTTGTGCAGCGCGTCGTCGAACCAGCGCTTGGCCGATGCCAGCAGTTGCGGCACGTTCGGCGGGGTGTCGTCCATGATCCTCAGCTTCCGGGTGCGGTCGGGGTACACGATCGCACGATCTCCCGCCCGGTCGTTCACACCTCGCCGATCGTCAGGTACCTTGACGGTGTAGGCGACCCGGGACGTGGAGGGGCTCATGACGATCGAGTTCGCGACGCAGCACCGGACGCGCTCGCAGATCCCACCTGAGCCGGGCAAGCCCTACTTCATCGAGAAGGGGCAGGGCGACCGCGCGCACCTGTTCGGAGACCTGTTCACGATCTACGCCGGCGGCGAGCAGACCGAGAACACCTTCAACTTCTTCACCTGCGAAGGCCCGAAGGGCGACATCATCCCCGCGCACTCGCACCCGGAGACCTACGAGGTCTTCTTCATCACCGACGGCGCGGTTCGACTCTTCGTCGAGGAGACCGGCGGTGATCAGCACGAAAAGCTGCTGACAGCGGGTGATTTCGGGTTCGTGCCGAAGAACTGCCCGCACGCCTACCGGATCGAACGCCACCACAGCCGCATCGTCGGCGTGGCCGCCGGGCCGGGTGGGACCTTCGAGCGGTTCTTCGAGAACCTGGGCGCACCCACGGACGAACCGGGATTGCCGACCGCACCGGTGGCTCCCGAACCGGACAGGTTCGGCATCGTGGGCGAGCGCTACGACGTCCGGTTCCTGCCGGAGCACCGGTGGCGCACTCCGTCGGCGAGCGAGCAGCGACCATGACCGGCACCGAACCGCTTCCCGACGCGACGGCCAGAATGGGCGCGTCGGGAGAGCTCCTGCGCGCGGTGCCCTACGCGACTCCGGACGGGTACCGCCCGCTGCTGGCGGACGTCCACCTGCCACCGGTGGGGAGACCGCCGGTGGTGCTGTTCCTGCACGGTGGAGGATGGCGGCTCGGCTCGCGGACCTCGTTCTGCCCGACCTGGCAGGACTGGTCACCGAGCCCGTTCGCGCGGCTCGTCGCGGCGGGTTTCGCCGTCATCTCGGCCGACTACCGGCTCAGCGGCGAGGCGGTCTTCCCCGCCCAGCTCGACGACGTGACCACCGCTGCGCACTGGATCCGTGACCGCGCCGCCGATCTGGGGGTCGACGCGGAGCGGATCGTGGTGTGGGGCGAGTCCGCGGGCGGGCACCTCGCCGCGCTGCTCGGCCTCACCGCCACCCGGGAGGCTCCGGGCGCGGTGGCGGGCGTGGTCGACTGGTACGGGCCGAGCGATCTGAGCGCGATGCCCTCGCGGGACGACCCGGACTCGCGCGAGGCGCAGCTCCTCGGAGCAGCCGCCTCGCAGGTGCCCGATCTGGCGAGAGCCGCCAGCCCGGTGTCGCACGTGCACGCCGCCGCTCCCCCGTTCCACCTGGCGCACGGCGCCGCGGACGACGCCGTTCCCGCGGAGCAGAGCCGACTGCTCGCCGACGCGCTGCGCACCGCCGGTCGCCCGGTCGACTGCGAGCTGGTGCCCGAAGCCGGACACCTGTGGTGCGGGCCGGTCGACGGCGAGCGGATCTTCACCCGCGCCCTGGAGTTCGCTCAGCGGGTCACCGCGCGCTAGCGCTCACAGGGCGTTGAAGCGCGACTGGGTCTTGTCCACCTCGGGCAGGGCTTCGATGACGCTACCCAGGTGGGTGCGCATCGCCGACTCAGCGGCTTCGGCGTCGCCGGCGCAGATGGCTTCGATGATCGCCAGGTGCTGCGGCAGCGACACCGAGGGGCGGCCCGGGTGCATGGCCAGGCGGAACTGGTGCCGGACGTTCTGGCCGCGCAGCCGCCCGAGCACCGCGCACGCCGTCTCCTGGCCGCTGATGCGCAGGATCAGGGCGTGCAGGCGCTTGTTGATCTCGGAGTAGCCGAGCACGTCGCCGGCGGCGACGGCCTGCTGCATCAGCTCGCCGATCTCGCGCAGCTCACCGTGCTCCTGCTCGGAGGCGCGCTCGGCCGCGCGCGCCGCGCACAGACCCTCGACGACCATCCGGACCTCGGTGATCTCGATGGCTTCTTGCAGCGACACCGCGCGCACCCGAGCACCCCGGTTCTGGATGCGCTCCACCAGGCCCTCGGTGGTCAGCTGGACCAGCGCGTTGCGGACGGCGGCGCGGCTCACGCCGAACTGCTCGGAGAGCTCGGCCTCCACCAACCGCTGGTTCGGGGCGAAGTCTCCGCTGGTGATGGCCTCGCGGATCGCGTTCACGACCGGAGCCTCCTGGCCGACGTCGTCCCGCTTCGCTGTGGTCACTGCCCCTACCCCGAGATTGATAACAATTTTGTCCACCATTCTAGCGGGCGGGGTTCGCGCAGGCCCGCGCCATCCTCCCCAGGCGGAAGATCGGCGCGCGGCTCAGTCGGCGAGGAAGTCCCCGACGAGCTTGCTCGCCACCGGCCGGTTCTCGTGGAAGTAGGCGTGGCGGAGTCCGGGCAGGACGTGCGCTTCGGCGTCGGGGATGCGTTGGGCCAGGAGCTCGGCGTTGCTCGCCGGAGTCATCCGGTCATCGGCACCGTGCACGACCAGGGTGGGCGAGCCGATCTCGTCCAGCCGATCCCAGGCGTTGTGGCCGTTGCTGGCGGCGAGGTGGTGGCGGCGGGCGTGCGCCGGCATGTCCGGGTCGCCGAGAACGGTGCGCGGGCCGTCGTGCGTGGCCAGCCACTCCGGGCTGTACATCAGCTCCAGCAGCGCCCGTTCGGCCGCGGCCCGGTCCGGCTGCGCGAGGGCGCGACGGACCGCGGCGTCGCGTTCGACGGCGTGCGGACCGCCCGGTGAGGTGCAGCCGAGGACCAGCCGCCGCACGCGATCCGGGTGGTTGATGGCCAGCCACTGGGCGGTGCGACCGCCCATGGACGTGCCGTAGACGTCAGCGGAATCGACGCCGAGCGCGTCCAGCACGGCGATGACGTCTTCGGCGAAACCCGCTGTGGAGCACGGCTCATCGGGTTTGCCGCTGGCGCCGGTCCCCCGGTAGTCCACGGTGATCGTGCGGTGGACGTCCTCGAAGTCCTCGCGCACGCCGTCCCACCAGCGGTGGTTGTTGGCCTGCCCCGCGAGCAGCACCAGCGGCCGCCCCGCACCGGCCACCTGGAAGGCCAGCGAGGTGCCGTCCTGCGCGCGCGTGAACTCCTGCCCGACTGCCATGCGTTCCCTCCCGAAGACGAACACCCCGGAACCCTACGCAGCCCCACCACCACCCGACACGACCTGCGGCTAGACTCACGCGCGCTCGTGAGCGATGCGACGTCCCACGACACGACACCAGGCACGTCGCGACCCCGATCACCGCGGTATTCCGGCCACCACCCACTGGGGGCGAGGTTTCCGAAAATCCTCGCCCGGAGGGGCGATCAACCCTCAGCCGTTGCTGTAGATGCCGGGGGTGGAAGGTTTCGGCGAAGGCGGCGGGTTTGCGGAAGCCGACGGACACGAGGTTCCCGCTAGGCCGTGTTTTAGGTTCGGATTCCTGCGCGCGCCCTGCACGATGATGATCAAGATGTGGGGCGAGGCGATCTTTCTGATGAGCAGCGGTCGGTGCTGGAGTCGTTGCTGTTCATCAGTGGCTGTGAACCCTCAGCCTGTCGTCGTGCGGATGCCCCAGCAGGAAACGACGGCCCTGCGGTCATTACGGAGGAAGGGCACATTTCCTGGCATTGGCGCGGGGCGGTGTGTACAGGGTTGCACCTTCCGTAGCGGCATGTGGTCCAGTGGACTGGACTTACGTCCCGATCCCTTGAGGAAAGGTCCCTGCTCATGCATTCGTCTTTCATGCCACCCCGCCAGGTCAAGATCGGTGACGCGGCGGCCTTCGCCGGCAGCACGCCACGGGCGATTCGCCATTACCACGAGATCGGCCTGCTCCCCGAGCCTGAGCGAGGCGGCGATGGCCACCGCCGCTACGGGTACGAGGACATAATCCGCCTGCTGTGGATTCGCAAGATGGCCAACGCCGGGATCGCCCTCGACGACATCCGTGACGCCTTTACCACCGGCATGGCTTCCGTCGGTGCGGACAGCGGAGACGGTATCGCGGGCATCCTGGAGCGGTTGGAGGAAACGCTCGCCGAGCAGGAGGCGGAATTGGGGCGGCAACGGACCGCCGTGCGGCGGATGCGCACCGAAGGCAGCCGAATGGGACTGCTCTCCGACTTCGTCACCGAACGCTTCAAGAGCCTGCCCGAAGGCTCCCTGCGTCAGGCGGACCTGGACACTCTGCTGGTCACTGAGCGGATCTTCGGCCCGCTCGGCGCGGCCGTCCAGGCCACCCGCTTCATCGCCCTGGCCACGCATCCCACTCTGCGGGAGGATTCCGACCGCATCGATGACGCCGAGGAGGCACTCGATGACAGTGTCGCCGTCGATGATCCACGGGTGGCTCAAGTGGCCGTCGAGCGACACGCCTTCGAAAGCGCCCTGCAGGCCGTCATCGAGGAGTCCGGCCTGGATAAGGACGACGATGCCCTCTTCGACGCCTGGGACACTTTGCACCCTGCTACCGCCGATGACGAGGCCGACATCAGCTCTGGCAGGCGGGAGGCTGACTCCATGAGCGCGTTCGAAGCCATCGGCAAGATGCCCTACGACGCCTCCCCAGCCCGCCTGCGCTGTATGGAACTGGCCATAGAACTATCCGCCCAAGACTCACCCGCTACCTAAAACACGGCCTAGCCGTCCCGCCGCGGAACCCGAGGGCGTCTCGCGATCGCTCGTGGCGACTTTCGGATACCGGGGAGCGTTTTCGGGGTTGTGGCGTCAAACTGGTGGTGAGCCGCACGGATCGAGGGGGCCGCGACTCATGAACAGTGCAGAACTCGCCGAACTCATCGCCCGCGACGCCGCCGACGGGATCCGCCAGCACGCCGTCCGCGCGCTCATCATCCGCGCGGGCAAGGCGCTGATGCTGCGTCGTCCGCGGCACGAATCCCGTGGTGGTGTGTGGGAAATGCCGGGTGGCAAGGTCGAACCGCACGACTGCGATCTGCTGGACGCGTTGCAACGGGAGGTCCGCGAGGAAACCGGACTCGCCGTCACCGGATTCACCCGCCATCTGGCCGCTTTCGACTACGTCAATCGCCACGGCCGCTGCGTCCGGCAGCACACGTGGTCGGTGACCGTGACCGGAGAGCACGTGCGACTCACCGAGCACGACGCCTACACCTGGACGAACGCGCACGACACCCATCCGATCAGCCCGCGGGACCGGGACCTCATCAGCAGGCACGCAGTGCGAGGTCCGACACTCCTGTAGGGGTCACCCGAATTCGCTCAGCGAAGTTCTTCCGCACTCTTCCCAGACAATTTCGGCGATTCGCCGTTCTCATTCGGTGAAACTGGGAAAACTGCGAGCGAGACGCCGACGTGTCCTATTCTGTTCAGATCATCTTCTCCTGTTCCGGTCCGGAATCGATTTATGATCGAACCACTTTCGGATTCGGACGAGAGGAACGATCGCCTGATGAACACTGTGGACGGAACGCCCCGCGCCCGCCGGGCCGGGAAGTTCGCGGCCAGCGTCGCGGGAGCCGCGGTCCTGCTCCTCGCGCTGCCGCCGGCGATCGCCGCCGCCGACCCGCCCGCCGCGCTGCCCACCAGCGCCGCCGAGGCGGACGCGAAGTGGCAGCCCGCCTTCGACTACGACGGGGACGGTTGCTACCCGACTCCGGCGATCGGTTCGGACGGCACCATCGCTCCCGGCCTGGACACCACCGGTGCGATCAACGGCAGCTGCCACGACCAGTCGGACCTGGACAACACCAACTCCTACTCGCGCTCCAAGTGCAACAACGGCTGGTGCGCCTACGTCTACGACCTGTACTTCGAGAAGGACCAGGCCGTGGACGGCAGCGGGCTCGGCGGACACCGCCACGACCTCGAACACGTCATCGTGTGGGTGGAGAACGACGAGGCCAAGTACGTCTCGACCTCGGCGCACGGCGACTACTCGACCTACCCGGCCAACGAGGTCCAGTGGGACGGCAGCCACGCCAAGGTCGTCTACCACAAGGACGGCGCGAGCACGCACTGCTTCCGGCTGGCCGGCGCGGACGAGCAGCCGGAGAACCACTACGGCACCTGGCAGTACCCCGCTCTGGTGAGCTGGGACAACTGGCCGGACACCGGTCTTCGCGACAAGCTCACCTCGGCCGACTACGGCAGCGCGAGCCTGGCCATCTCCGACGGGGCTTTCAACAGCAACCTGGAGAGCGCCAAGCCCGAGGGCATCGCCTTCGACCCCCACGCCTGACCAGGCGGAGGAATCACCCCGCGTAGGTGCGCACGGGGAGCCCTCGCACCCCGGGATCGGTGGCGAACACCGCACCGGCGCCGGGGTGGTGTTCGAGGTCGGTGCCGACCTGCGAGGTGGTGATGTAGAGGCGGTCGAGGTCCTCGCCGCCGAAGGTGCAGGCGGTGACCTTCGGAGCGGGGACCTCGACGATCTCGGCCAGCGCACCGTCGGGCGTGTAGTGGCGGACCGCGCCGCCGCCCCAGAGGGCGACCCAGACGCCGCCTTCGGCGTCGACGGTGAGTCCGTCCGGGGACCCGTCGGCCCGGTCGATGTGGGCGAACGGCCGCCTGTTGACCAGTTGCCCGTCCTCGAAGTCGAACACGTCGACCCGCTGGGTCGGCGTATCGGCGTAGTAGGCCCGCGACCCGTCCTCCGTCCACATGAGACCGTTGGAGATGCTGACCTCGGGCACGACGGGTTCGACGCGGCCCTGCGGGTCGAGGCGGTAGAGGGTTCCGGCGCCGGGTTTCTCGTCGTAGGCCATGGAGCCGCAGTAGAACGCGCCGTCGGGACCGCAGCCGCCCTCGTTCATCCGGACGTCCGCGCCGCTCCACAGCTCCGGCAGCACCTGGATGTCCTGCAACGCGTCATCGGCGAAGGCGAACCCGCGTTCCAGCGCCAGCACCGCGCCACCGGATTCCCTCGGGCGCAGCGCTGCCGCGACCGAGCCGACGTGACGGCGTTGGACCTCACCGGAGGCGTCGAGGGTCAGCACGTCACCGACCAGCATGTCCACCCACCGCAGGCCCGGCCAGCGGCCGAACCACACCGGCCCTTCGCCGTGCCCGGCCAGCGGAGGGGTGATCTGCTCCAGCATCGGTGAACCTCCGCGACGAGTCATGGGTGCAGCAGAACCTTCCCGGTGGGTACCGCCGGGTCGGCGAGGACGTGCAGCGCCCGCTCGGCATCCTCCAACGCGTACTCGTGCGTGATCAACGGCGCCGGGTCGAGTCGCCCCGCAGCGAAGGCGCGGACCGCGTGCGCCCACGCGCGCGAGGAGGCCCCGAACACGGTGTGCACGGTGACCGCGGCTCCGACCAGCTCCGCCGGGGTGAGCGGTTCGTGCTCCTCCGGTGCGATACCGGTGAGCACGGTTCGCCCGCCTCGCCGGGTGGAGCGCACCGCGAGCCGCCCGGTTCCCGACGCGCCCGCGGCTTCCAGCACCACGTCAAAACCGTCGCCGAGCTCGTCGGGGGTGCGGAAATCCGTTGCGCCGCACGCCTTGGCGGCCTCATTGCGGTCGGTTCGCGGATCGACCACCACGAGGCTCCCGGCACCGGCCGCCGCGAAGAGCTGGGTGGCGAGCATGCCGAGGGTTCCACCGCCGATGACCGCGACGCTCTCCCCCACCCGCACGCCGGCCTTGAGCACCGCCGAGGCCATGCACGCGGCCGGTTCCAGCAGCGCGGCGGCGCGCAAGTCGGCCTCCTCGGGCAGCGGGTGCAGCAGTCGGGCGGGGATGCGGAGGTGATCGGCCCACGCGCCCGGCTGGGTGAAGCCGGTTTCGTCGTAGGCGGCCGAACACAGACTCGTGTCGCCTTCCCGGCAGGCCGTGCACCGGCCGCAGTTGCGGAACCCCTCGCCCACCACCTTGCGGCCGACCACCCCCGGGTCCACGCCGGCTCCGGCCCGCACGACGGTGCCCGACCACTCGTGGCCGGCGACGACGGGATAGCGGACGAACTCCGACGGCCGGGTGCCGCGGTAGACCTCCAGGTCGGAGCCGCAGATCCCGGACCAGGCGACCTCGACGAGTGCTTCGTCGTGGCCGGGCGGCTCGGGTTCGGCTGCGACGACGCGCAGCGCCTGCGGAGAATCGATCCGGACTGCGCGCGGCATCGCTGCTTCGAACCCCTTCCACGGCGTGACGACTCCGCCGAGCCTGCTCAACGGAACGGCCGCTGTCCAGTGGCTCGCCCCTCGGCTCCGGGGGCCGGGCGGTTTTGGCCTGAACCGACCGGACGAAACGGACTTCGGTCACGGACGGTTCGGACCAGAACCGCCCTGCTCCCGGACTGCAACTCCCGAGGCGGGGTCCGGTCAGGCGCGGGGTGCTCGGCCCGGGACCGTGATGCGGTACTGGGCCATCTTGCGGTAGATGGTGGCCCTGCTGACGCCGAGCTCGCGGGCCGCCTCGCCGACGGTGGTGCCGGGTTCGGTGAGGCAGCGGATGATCTCGTCGCGCTCCACCGCTTCGAGCCTGGTCAGCGGCCTTCCCGGGCCGGTGAAGACCTCCGGCGGCAGGTGGTTGAGGTCGATCAGGTCCGCACGACCTGCGGCTTCGCGGACGACCTGGCGCAGCTGGCGGACGTTCTCCGGCCAGTCGTAGGCGTTGAGGGTCCGGGCCGCCGAGGCCGTGAAGTCCACGTCACGGCGACGCTGCTGACGCGCGAAGTGCCTGGCCAGCGGCTGGATGTCATCAGGCCGGAACCGCAGCGCGGGCACCTCGACGACGGTGTCGACCAGCCGTCGCAGCTCCTCGGGCACGGCCTCAGCGGATTCGGCGGTGAGCACGTAGGGCTGCATGCCGCCGACGGCGCGGACTTCGCCCAACCGCTCGGCGAGCTCGCTGATCACCCAGGCGGGCAGCCGGTCGACACCGGAGATGATCACGCAGGTGCTGTCCTTGCCGAGCTCCGGCGCCCACAGCTCCAGCCACGCCTCGACGTCGTCCGGCGCGGGCGGTCGCACGCTGAGCACCCGCTCGCGGCGCAGTTCCCGGCGGGCCAGCGAGGCCAGCGCGGTCTTGCCGGTCCCGGGTTCGCCGACCACGGCGACGGCCCGGCCGTTGCGGAAGGCCGAGCGCGCCTCGGCGAAGACGCTGCGCCACCCGGGCGTGAGCACCGAGGCCTCCGGCGCGCGCATCCGGTCGGCGTAGACGCGGAAGACCTCCCCGCGCGGCATCGGGTGCGCGCTGCGCCCGGCACCCCGCGCCAGCATCAGCGCGGTGGTGTTGCCCGCCGCCGACTGGGCGAGCGCGAGCAGCAGCTCGGAGGCCGAGTCCGACCAGGTCGTGAGGTTGACGCTGCCCGCGACACCACCGCTGACCGGGTCCAGCACGGGAGCCGCCGCGCAGGTGTAGCCGCGCAGTCCCGCGCAGAAGTGCTCCTCGGCCCGCACCAGGGACGGGGCGCGGTCGGCCAGCGCCAGGCCGAGGCCGTTGGTGCCCGCGTTCTCCTCGGCGAAGTAGAAGCCCGGCGCCAGGTGCACGCGGTCCAGCGAGCGGTTGATCGTGCCGTCCTCGCAGACGCGGCTGAGCACCAGCCCCTCCGGGTCGGTGATCATCATGCTGACCGGTTCGTTGGCGAGGGTGGCCTGCAGCCCGCGCAGCACAGCGGTACCGCACTCGAAGAGCAGCGAGCCGGTGTCGACCGAGCCGGTGAACACCGGGCGCATCTCCTCCGCGCTGATCCCGTAGCGCTCGCTGCGCCGCCAGGACGCCCGCAACCGAGGAGTGACGGTGGCAGGGCAGGCGGCGGGGTCGGGCGCACTCCGGTGCAGGTGCATCTCGAACCTCCAAGGGACGCGTCGTTGCGCCGGTGGGATCAGGGTAAGCGCAGGACGTGGCCGCCATCACCGATCGCGCTGTCTCAAAGTGAGACACGCGGCGTCCCCAGCAGGCTCCCGCCGCTCTTAGCGTTCCCTCCCAACGTGCCACGGCTGCCACGTAGCGGAGGAAGCAGATGTACAGCAAGGACGGCGAGAACTACTTCATCGTTGACGCACACGTCGCGCTCTGGGACGCCCGTGCCGAGAACCAGCGCAACATCCACGGCAAGCAGTTCATCGACTGCTTCTACGACTACCACCGCAACCTCAGCCCGGAATCCGAGGTCTGGCCCTACGAGGACTTCCTCTACCAGGGCGGCGAGCGGCTCATGCGGGACCTGTTCACCGACGGCTACGTCGATCACGCGATCTTCCAGCCCGCGCTGCTGAGCGCCTTCTACGGCAACGGTTTCGGGCAGACCGAGGAGGCCTTCGCGCTGACGCAGAAGCACCCGGACAAGCTGACCTACAACCACTGCTGGGACCCGCGCTTCGAGCAGGCGGGGCTGGACCAGCTGCGCCGCGACGCCGAGCGCTTCGGACTCAAGGGCGTGAAGCTCTACACCGCCGAGTGGCAGGGCGATTCGCGCGGCTACAAGCTCGACGACCCGTGGACCTACAAGTACCTGGAGGCCTGCCAGGAGCTGGGCGTCCGCAACATCCACATCCACAAGGGCCCGACGATCCGGCCGCTGGACCGCGACGCCTTCGACGTCGCCGACGTGGACAAGGTCGCCACCGACTTCACCGACCTGAACTTCGTGGTGGAGCACTGCGGGCTGCCGCGCCTGGAGGACTTCTGCTGGATCGCCACGCAGGAGCCCAACGTGCACGCGGGCCTGGCGGTGGCCATGCCGTTCATCCACTCGCGGCCGCGCTACTTCGCGCAGATCATCGGCGAGTTGCTGTACTGGCTGGACGAGGACCGCATCCAGTTCTCCAGCGACTACGCGATCTGGACGCCGAAGTGGCTGATCGAGAAGTTCGTGGACTTCCAGATCCCGCAGGACATGACCGAGTACGCCCCGCTGACCACGGAGCAGAAGCGCAAGATCCTGGGCCTCAACGCCGCTCGCATGTACGGCATCGAGGTCCCCGCTGGGCTCGGCGTGGCCGAGAAGGTGGGCGTCTGAGATGGGCGCCGGACTGGAGAGCTCGGCGTGGGAGGCGTTGCACCAGGTCATCGACCCGGAACTGGACGAGCCGATCACCGACCTGGGGTTCGTGCGTTCGCTGCGGGTCGGCGAGTCCGGTGAGGTCGAGGCTCACCTGCGGTTGCCGACGTCGTTCTGCGCCCCGAACTTCGCCTACCTGATGGCCTCGGACGCCAAGGACGTGCTGCGGGCGCTCCCGGGCGTGACCGGAGTGCTGGTGGAGCTCGACGACCACCACGACTCCGAGCTGATCAACGCGGGGCTGGCGGCCGACGCCGGCTACCGCGGCACCTTCCCCGACGAGGCCGAGCAGGACCTGGAGGAGTTGCGCGCGACGTTCCGCCGCAAGGCGCACGCGGCGGCGATGGAGCGCGTGCTGACCAGGCTGCTCAAGGACCGGCCGGAGCTCAAAGAGGCCGACCTGCACGCGATCACCGTCGCCGACCTGCCGGAGGAGCCGGCGACGCGCTCGCTGCTGAACCGGCGCGCGGCGGTGGGTTTCGACAACTCCGCGTCCGCGCTGGTCCTGGTCGACGACGAGGGCCGGCCGTGCACGCCGGAGCAGGTGCCGTTCCGGCTGCGCTTCGCCCGCGCGACGCGCATCTCGGTGGAGGGCAACTCGCACTTCTGCCGCGGGCTGTTGCGCACCCGCTACCCGGGCTCCGCGGCCGATCAGGCGCCGCGGGCCATGACTTCGGAAGGACGAGCAGGATGAGAGCAGTGCAGGTGGTCGGCTACCACGAGCCGATGCGGTTGACCGAGGTCCCGGTTCCGGAGGTATCCGGACCGCACGACGTGGTGGTCAAGATCGGTGGTGCGGGCGTGTGCCGCACCGACATCCACATCCTCGAAGGGCAGTGGGCCGAGAAGTCGGGTGTCGCCCTGCCTTACACGATCGGGCACGAGAACGCGGGCTGGGTGCACGCGGTCGGCAGCGCGGTCACCAACGTCTCCGAAGGCGACAAGGTGATCGTGCACCCGCTGGCGACCTGCGGGTTGTGCCGGGCCTGCCGGTTCGGCGACGACGTGCACTGCGAGCAGTCGCTGTTCCCGGGCATCGACACCGCGGGCGGCTACGCCGACTACCTCAAGACCTCGGCGCGCAGCGTGGTGCGCATCGACGACTCGCTGGAGCCGTCGGACGTGGCGGCGCTGGCCGATGCCGGGCTGACCGCCTACCACGCGGCGGCGAAGGCGGCGCGCAGGCTGCGCCCGGGCGACAAGTGCGTGGTGGTCGGCGCCGGCGGGCTGGGCCACATCGGCATCCAGGTGCTCAAGGCGATCTCGGCGGCCGAGCTGGTGGTGCTCGACCGCAATCCGGACGCGGTGAAGCTGGCCACCGACATCGGCGCCGATCACGGCGTGGTGGCCGACGGCACGCACGTCGAGCAGGTCCAGGAGCTCACCGGCGGGTACGGCGCGGAGGCGGTCATCGACTTCGTCGGCGAGGGCGGTGCGACCTCCGACGGGGTGCGGATGCTGCGCCGCGCCGGTGATTACCACGTGGTCGGCTACGGCGAGAACATCAACGTGCCGACGATCGACATCATCTCGACGGAGATCAACTTCATCGGGAACCTGGTGGGTTCGTACAACGACCTGTGCGAGCTGATGGTGCTGGCCGCCCAGGGCAAGGTCCGCCTGCACACCAGCAAGTACCCGCTGGAGCGCTTCCAGGACGCCATCGACGACCTCGACGCGGGCCGCATCCGCGGTCGCGCGATCCTCACACCCTGACCCGGAGGAACGACGATGATCTTCATCACCGCGAAGTGGCGGATCAAGCCGGAGCACGCGGAGGCGTGGCCGGAGATCTCCCGGTCCTTCACCGAGGCGACCCGCGCCGAGCCGGGCTGCCTGTGGTTCGACTGGTCCCGCAGCCTCGAAGACGAGACCGAGTACGTGCTGGTGGAGGCGTTCCGCGACGGCGAGGCGGGGTCGGCCCACGTCACCTCGCAGCACTTCCACGACGCCCGCGCTCAGCTCCCGCCCTACCTGGCGGAAACCCCGCGCATCATCAACGCCGAGATCGACCAGACCGGCTGGTCGGAGCTGGGCGAGATGGCCGTGGACTGACGGACCGGAGGGGGTGCGCCCCGCGCACCCCCTCGACCCCGAATCATTGCCTTCGCTAATGGTCTAACGTTCGGATCATGCCCGCTCCGCCGATCACGCGCGCTCCGAACCGCTGGCTGATGCTGGCGATCTCGATGTTCGCGCAGCTGGCAGCGACGGTGTTCACCAACGCCCCGCCCGCGCTGATCCCGAACCTGCACTTCGAGCGCGGGCTGTCGTTGTCCCAAACCGGCTTGATCGCCGCGGCACCGCTGGCCGGGACCATGTGCACGCTGATCATCTGGGGCGCGATCGTCGACCGCATCGGCGAGCGGGTGTCGCTGCTGATCGGGTTGAGCATGCTCGCCATCAGCGCAGGCGCGGCCGCGCTGGCCGACTCGCTGGTGCTGCTGGCGGTGCTGCTGTTCCTCGGCGGCGCGGCCGGAGCCAGCACGAACTCGGCCAGCGGCCGGGTCGTGTCGGGCTGGTTCCCGCCGCAGCGCCGGGGCATGGCGATGGGCATCCGGCAGACCGCGCAACCGCTCGGAGTGGGCCTGACCGCGGTGCTGGTGCCCAACCTCGTCGAGGCGCGCGGACTCGCCGTGACCATGCTGACCGTGGCGGCCGTGTGCGCGCTGGCGGCGGTGCTCGTGGCGGCGATGATCGTGGACCCGCCGCGGCCGTCGATGGCCGAGTCCCGGCGGACCGGCCACGGCGCGAACCCGTATCGCGGAGACCGGACGCTGCTGCGCATCCACGGCGTCTCGATCGCGCTCACCGTGCCGCAGCAGACCGTCTGGACCTACATGCTGGTCTGGCTGATCGCGACCCAGCACTGGAGCACCGCCGCGGCCAGCGCCCTGGTCGGCACGACGCAGCTGCTCAGTGCCCTGAGCAGGGTCGGCGCGGGAATCTGGTCGGACCGGATCGGCAGCCGGGTGCGCCCGATCCGCTACTTCGCCTTCGGTTCGGCGATCGCGATGGGCGGGCTGGCGGTGTTCTCCGGCACTCCCCTGGCGCTGACCTTCATGATCGTCGCCTCGATCATCGCGGTGGCCCACAACGGTCTGGCGTTCACCGCGGTGGCCGAGATCGCGAGCCCGCACTGGAGCGGGCGGGCCATGGGAGCGCAGAACACCGGTCAGTTCCTCACGGCAACGGCGGTCCCGCCCGTGATGGGAGCCCTCATCGCGGTGGCCGGCTACCCGATCGCCTTCGCGGTGGCCGGGTGCTTCGCCCTGCTCGCGGTCCCGGTGGTTCCCGCTCGCAACGTCACACCCGAGGCTTGAGCGCCTGCTGGGATTCGTAGAGCGCCATGACCCCGGGCTGCTCGCCCTCCGGCCAGGTGTCGGGCCGCCAGGCCCCGGATTTGAGCAGCGCCCGGCCGCAGTGCACGAACAGCTCCTCGACATCGACGACCACGGCCAGCGCCGGGGGCACGCCCTTGAGCGCGAGGTCGGCCATGAACGGCGCGGCCCGCACGATGGTGGCGGTGCCGTTGACCCGCAGCACGTGGTTGACGCCGGGGATCAGGAACAGCATTCCCACCTGCGGGTTCCGCAGCAGGTTGTGCAGCCCGTCCATGCGCCGGTTGCCGGGCCGTTCGGCGTAGGCCAGCGTCTTGCCGTCGTCGAAGACCACGACGCTGCGGGCGGTGTCACCGCGCGGCGAGACGTCGATCCTCGCATCCTCGCCCGCGGTGGCCACGAAGAACAACCGCGACCGCTCGATGAAGCGGCGGCTGACGCCGTCGATCCCGGAGACCACCTTCTCGGCGATCTCCGGGTGCGGCGGTTCGACGACCTCGCGGAGTTGCGCTTCGGAGGTGACCTGCTCGGCCTCACTCGGATCCCACGAGGGCACGGATTAGTTCTCCTGATCAGCGATGCGACGCGGGCTCAGCCCGCCTGGGCCTGCGCGATCAACGGCACGACCTTATCGACCGCGTAGGACATGCCCGCGGCGGTGCCCGCCGAGAACGCCTGCACGGCCTGCTCGTCGTGCAGCACGACGGCGCGGCGTTCGCGGACCGACGGCACCGACTGGAACATCTGGTCCTTGTCGACCTCGACGGCGGACAGGCCGATCGGGAACATCACGGTCAGGTCGGCGTTGAACAGGTCCATGCGCTCGGGCGAGACGCTGACGAAGAAGTTGTCCCCGGCGACCACCTGCACGGCCGGTGACTGGCGGAAGCCCAGCCGCTCCATGAACTCCAGGCGCGAACCGCCGTTGACGTAAGCGCCGTAGGAGCCGACCATCTTGGCGCCGACGGCCACGGTCTTGCCCGCGAACTGCGGGTGCGCGGCGGCGGCCTGCTGGAACTTGGCCTCCAGGCCGGCCTTCTGCTGAGCTGCTTCGGCGGACCTGCCCAGCGCCTTGCCCACCATGTCCAGCTGCTGGTCCCAGGTGGTCAGGTAGCTCTCACCGCCCGGCGGGATGCTCACCACCGGAACGCCGAGCCGGTTGAGCAGGTTGTAGCGCTCCTTGTCGCCGCTGCCGCGGGTGTCGAGGATCAGGTCGGGCTGGAGCGCCGCGACGGCCTCCATGTCGACCTCCATGGTGCCGAGCATCTTCGGCGGTGTGGCGTAGCGCTTGTCGGCGGGGATCCACGGCGGGACGCCGTCGCCACCCACCGGCAGCCAGTCGGCGGCACCGACGGGTTGCACCCCGAGGCTCAGCGCGGTTTCGGCGTCGCCCCATCCCAGCGCGACGACCCGCTGGGGACGCTCCGGAACGGTGACGTCACCGAACGCGGTCTTGAGGGTGACCGGGAACTGGCCGTCCGCCGATCCGGCGGCGGGCTCGTCGTTCTCGGGACCGGCCGCGCCGCAGCCGGTCAGGGCGATTCCCAGCAGGACTGCCATGATCAGCCCCAGGGTCCGCATCCAGCGCATTTCCACACCTCGCAGCGAGTTAAGTGCGCCTAACCTAACTAACGCTCCGTGTGACGTCCAGCCCGAGATCCACCCGCTGTGACCGACGTTCGTCACATTCGTCCACACCGGACGATCGACCGCCCCGCCCCGGTTGGTGAGCAACTTCCGGCCGCGTCGTGCGTTGAGCCTCACGAAGGCCCGGTCGGGGCGTTCGAGGGTGCGGAAGGACGCGATCGCGATGGACAGGCTCAACGGCAAGCGCGTGCTCGTGACAGGTGGAGCGTCGGGGATCGGGCAGGCCAGCGCGCTGCGCCTGCTCGACGAGGGCGCCAGAGTGCTGACCACCGACATCGACGAGACCGGGCTGAAGGAGACCTCGCGGCGCGCGGCCGAGGCCGGCACCTGCGACCGGCTGGGCACCCTGCCGCTGGACATCTCCCAGGAGGACGCCGTCGACGCGACGGTACCGGCCGCGGCCGAGCAGCTGGGCGGGCTGGACGTGCTGGTCAACGCCGCGGGGACGCTGCACAGCGCGCACACGCACGAGTGCTCGCTGGAGCTGTGGAACCGAATCCTCGCGGTCAACCTCACCGGCACCTTCTTGGTCACCCGCGCGGCGTTACCCGCGCTGCTGGAGACCGGCAGCGGCGTGGTGATCAACTTCAGTTCGACCTCGGCGAACTTCGCGCACCCGTACATGGCCGCCTACGCCGCGAGCAAGGGCGGCATCCAGTCGTTCACCCACAGCATCGCCCTGGAGTACGCCAAGCAGGGCCTGCGCGCGGTGTCGCTGGTGCCCGGGGGGGATTCGCAGCGGCATCACCGAGACCACCGCGGACAAGCTGCCCGCCGACACCGACTGGGACCTGTTCACCAAGCTCTCCCCCGCCCTCGGCAGCGGCTTCGCACCGCCGGAGCACGTGGCCGGCGTGGTCGCGATGCTCGCCTCCGACGACGGCGCCTTCATCACCGGCACCGAGATCCGCGTCGACGGCGGCACGCACCAGTAGTCCACGGTGGAGTTCCGCGCGGACTCGTCGCTGGTCAACAGCGCGACGTGCGGGAGATTCGGGAGACCGAGGCGATTCGTCGCAACGGCCGCCGGATCGACCGCACCCCCGCCGGTTAGACTCGATCGCGAGCCGGTCGTGCCACGTGTGGCCGATGGGAATCCGGTCGGAAGCCGGAGCTGACGCGCAGCGGTAGGGGTGACGGGCGAGCCCGAGCCACTGGATCGCACTCGATCCGGGAAGGCGGCTCGCCCGGTGGAGCCCGAGCCCGAAGACCTGCCGGCTCCCCGGATCCGCACCCGGCTCCGGGAATCGGCCGACCAGGTCTCGCGAATGGGCCTGGGGTGAGGATTTCCGCACAACGTGTTCTTACGCTGGACGCGCACGGGCTTGATGCTGCTCTGCGCCACCGCCCTCGCCGCCTGCAACGCACCCGCGACGGAGTCGGCTCCGCCTCGGGTGTCGCTGCCCAACTGCGACGGGCACGTCTCGGTGTCCGAACCGCCGCGCCGCGCGGTGAGCCTCAACCAGTCGACCACCGAGATCATGCTGGCCCTGGGGCTGGCGGACCGGATGGTGGGCACCGCGACCTGGACCGATCCGGTCGATCCGTCGCTGGCCGCCGAGAACGCTCGGGTGCCGCGGCTTTCCGACAACAACCCGTCGTTCGAATCGGTGCTGGCCACCGAGCCCGACGTGGTGCTGGGCGCCTACCAGGCGGTGTTCACCGATGAGGGCGTGGCCTCGCGAGAGCGCTTCGCCGAGCTCGGAGTCCCCACCTACCTCTCCCCCTCCAACTGCCTGCCCGAGGAAGCACCGCTCGCCGAGCCGGTCGAGCTCGACGACATCTACCGCGAGGTGCAGGAGATCGCCACGATCTTCGACGTCCCGCAGCGCGGCGAAGCGCTGGTGGCGCAACTGCGGCAACGGGTGGCCGACGCCCAGCGCAAGGCCGTCGCCCACCGGGACACGTCGGTGCTGTTCTGGTTCGCCCGCACCGAATCCCCCTACGTGGCAGGCTCGACCGGCTCTCCGGCGATCATGACCCGCACCCTCGGGGTGCGCAACGCCTACGACGACGTGCGCTCGATGTGGCCGCAGGTGTCGTGGGAGGACGTGCTCGCCCGCGACCCCGACCTGCTGGTGCTCGGCGACCTCACCCGCGACGGCGAAGGCGATTCCCTCGCCGCCAAGCAGGAATTCCTGCGCACCGACCCCGCGATGTCACGGTTGCCCGCCGTCGGCGAGAGCCGGTGGATGAGCATGACCGGCACAGAGATGAACATCAGCATGCGCACGATCACCGGGATCGAACGGCTCGCCGACCGGTTGGCCGAGCTGGAGCGGCGTTGAGGACCGGGCGCCTGCCCTCCTCGCTGATCGTGCTGGCCGGGATTCCGCTGCTGCTGCTGTCGATCGCCGTGGCGGTCACGCTCGGTCCGGCTCCGCTGTCGGTGGCCGACGTGGCCGGCGTGGTGGGCGCGCGGCTGGGCCTGGGCGAGACCGACGTGTCGCGGATCGGGCAGGGCATCGTCTGGCAGCTGCGGTTGCCGCGCGCGGTCCTCGCGGCGATCTGCGGCGCCGGGCTCGGGGTGTGCGGCGCGGTGTTGCAGTCGTTGCTGCGCAACCCGCTCGCCGACCCCTTCCTGCTGGGCGTGTCAGCGGGTGCCTCGACCGGCGCGGTGCTGGTGGTGATCCTCGGGTTGGGCGCGGGCGCGATCGGCTTGACCGCGGGCGCCTTCGCCGGTGCCCTGGTCGCGTTCGCGCTGGTGATGACCTTGGGCGCGGTGGCCGGTGGCACCACGACGCACGTGGTGCTGGCCGGTGTCGCCGGGACGCAGCTGTTCTCGGCCCTGACGTCGTTCGTCGTGATCACCTCGGCGGACGCCGAGCAGACCCGGGGCGTGCTGTTCTGGCTGCTCGGTTCGCTCTCCGGCGCCCGCTGGAACGACGTGGCGGTCTCGGGCGCGGTGTGCGCGGTCTGCCTGCTGCTGTGCCTGGCGCGGGCCGGGGCGCTGGACGCCTTCGCGCTGGGGCAGGACACGGCCGCGGCGCTGGGCGTTCACGTCACGCGACTGCGGATCGTGCTGCTGGTGACCACCGCGCTGCTGACCGCCACGCTCGTCGCGGCGGCCGGTGCGATCGGGTTCGTCGGCCTGGTCCTGCCGCAGGCCGCGCGACTGCTGGTGGGCCCGCGGCATCGCGCGCTGCTGCCGGTCACGGCCGTGCTGGGCGCGATCCTGCTGGTGTGGGTGGACGTCCTGGCGACCACCGTCGCCGCCCCGCAGGAGGTTCCGGTGGGCGTCATGACCGCGCTGGTGGGCGTTCCGGCCTTCGCCGTCCTGCTGGCCCGGCGCGGCCGAACCTCCTGAGCGTCCCGCAACCGACCACCAAGATCCCCTACGCTGCACGCGTTGCGCCGCATCGAGGAGTCTGCGAGGGATCACCGATGAACCAGCCCGTGGCGTGGGGCGTGCTCGGCTGCTCCGGAATCGCCGAACGACGAATGCTCCCCGCGCTGCACGGGATCGAGGGTTCCCGAGTCGCCGGGGTCGCCAGCCGGGCGCCGGCCAGGGCCGAGCGCTTCGCCGCCGAGCACGGTGGGACCGCGATGAGCTACGAGGAGATGATCGACTCCTCGGCGATCGACGCGGTGTACCTGTCGCTGCCGAACTCGCTGCACTTCGAGTGGGCGCAACGCGCGCTGCGCGCCGGGAAGCACGTGCTGTGCGAGAAGCCGATGACGGTCTCCGCGGAGCAGACCGATGAACTGGTGGCGCTGGCCGCCGAGCGAGGGCTGCTGCTGCGGGAGAACTTCGCGTTCCTGCACCACCCGCAGCACGAGGTGGTGCGCGAGCTCGTCGAGCGCGGACGGCTGGGCCGGTTGCGGACCTTCAGCTCGGCCTTCGGCGTTCCGTCGCCGCGCGCCGGGGACATCCGCTACGACCCCGAGCTGGGCGCGGGATGCCTGCTCGACGTCGGGGTGTACCCGATCCGGGCCGCGCAGCTGATGCTCGGCGAGGGGCTGACGGTGGCCGGTGCGACGCTGCGGGTCGACACCGAGACCGGTGTGGACATGGCAGGGCACGCGCTCCTGGTCTCGGAGAACGGGGTTTTCGCCGATCTCGAGTTCGGCTTCCAGCACGCCTACCGCTCCCGCTACGCGCTGTGGGGCGATGCGGCGCACCTGAGCCTGGAGCGCGCGTTCACCCCGCCCGCCGAGCACCGCCCGGTGCTGCGGCTGGAGGAGAAGGACCACGCCGAGGAGTTCACGCTCGACGCCTCGCACCAGTTCCGCGATTCGCTGGCCTCCTTCGCCGGGGCGGTGCGCGAGGGCCGGACGCCGGAGATCGAGCGGTCCTGGCTGCGCGGTGCGCGGGAAACGGCGCGGCTGGTCGAGGCGATCCAGGAGACCGCGGTGCGGGTCAGGCAGCGAGGCGCGGTCCCGTCCTGACCTCGGTCGCGGCGCGTGGGTTCCACCCAGTGGTTCGAACCGGTCACGTGCTCACAACGCTCCTGTTCGCGGTCTCGACATCCCCATACCTCCGGCTTACCTTCCAGGCCGTTCGTGTCCAATGGCCGTACTAGGAGGATGGGGACAGTGCCTCGTACTGGGCTGCTGCGGACGAAGTCCGTGGAGCAATCGCGCGCCGACACCGATGAACCGGATACTCGGCTGCGCAAGAACCTGTCTGCTTTCGATCTCGTGATGTTCGGTGTGGCCGTCACCATCGGCGCCGGCATCTTCACCATGACCGCTCGGACCGCCGGAAACATCGCCGGTCCCGGTGTGGCCCTCTCCTTCGTGATCTCGGCGATCGCGTGCGGGCTCGCGGCGTTGTGCTACGCCGAGTTCGCCTCGACCGTGCCGGTGGCGGGCAGCGCGTACACGTACTCGTACGCGACGTTCGGCGAGTTCATCGCGTGGATCCTCGGCTGGGACCTGCTGCTGGAACTGGCGCTGGGTTCGGCCGTCGTCGCCAAGGGCTGGTCGGAGTACCTGCAGGAAGCGCTCGGGTTGCTCGGCATCCAGGCCAAGACCACGGTTCCGCTGGCCGGGTTCGACTTCGACTGGGGCGCGGTGGTGCTCACCCTGCTCCTGACCACCGTGCTGGCTGTGGGCATCAAGCTCTCCGCGCGGGTCACGCAGGTCATCACGCTGGTCAAGATCGCCGTGGTGCTGCTGGTGATCTTCGCGGGCCTGCAGTGGATCAACACGGCCAACTACACCCCGTTCATCCCGGAGCCGACCGGCGGTGACTCCAGCGGGGGCGGGCTCGAGCAGTCCCTGTTCTCTCTGATGCTGGGCGGTTCCACGAGCAACTTCGGCGTGTTCGGCATCTTCGCCGGTGCGGCCATTGTGTTCTTCGCCTTCATCGGCTTCGACGTCGTGGCCACCACCGCCGAGGAAACCCGCAACCCGCAGCGCGACATGCCCCGCGGCATCATGGGATCGCTGGCGATCGTGACCGTGCTCTACGTCGCCGTGGCGCTGGTCGTGACCGGCATGGTCTCCTACAAGGAACTGGCCACCAAGCCCGACGGCACGAAGGCCACCCTCGCGACCGCGTTCACCTACCACGGCCAGACCTGGACGGCGAGCTTCATCATCATCGGCGCGCTGGCGGGTCTGACCACTGTGGTCATGGTGCTGATGCTGGGTCAGATCCGCGTGCTGTTCGCGATGTCCCGCGACGGCCTCGTTCCCCGCGTGCTCGCCAAGACCAGCGATTCCACGGGAACGCCGGTGCGCGCCACGGTCCTCGTCGGCATCTTCGTGGTGATCGCCTCCGGGTTCTTCCCGGCGAGCAAGCTGGAGGAGATGGTCAACGTCGGCACCCTGGCGGCGTTCATCATGGTGTCGGTCGGCGTGATCGTCCTGCGCAAGACCCGGCCGGACCTGCCGAGGTCCTTCCGCACCCCGCTGGTTCCGCTGGTCCCGATCCTCGCGGTGCTGGCGTGCCTGTGGGTGATGGTCAACCTGACCGCGATGACCTGGGTCCGGTTCCTGATCTGGATGGCCGCCGGTCTGCTGCTCTACTTCGTTTACGGCTACCGGAACTCGCGGCTGGCGCAGCAGGAACGCGAGCAGTCCAAGGGAGCGGTGGCGGAAACCCCGTAGGCACCGCGATCGAAGAGAGCGCCCCCGCCGGAAACCGGCTGGGGCGCTCTCGCATCTCGGTCGGACACCCTTGGTACCTTGGTTAAGTCACGCGACTTAACCAAGGGGGAACACTCGTGCCCGAGGCAACCGAGCCCGCCGTCATCGAGGTCAGCCGCCGCCGGAGCGGATTCGGTCCGGCTCCCGACGTGGAGGCCGTCCGCGACGGCGCCGGAATCGTGCGGGTGCCCACCCCGTTCGGCCCGCCCTCGTGGCTGCTGACCCGCCACGAGGACGTGCGCCGGATGCTCGGCGACACCACCGGTTTCAGCAACGGATGGACCACCGCCGACCTCGTCGGTGGCGCGACCCGCGACCCGCGCCACCTCTCCGGCGACGGCAGCGGGAACCTGCTGTCGATGGATCCGCCGGACCACAACCGGCTGCGGCGGATGCTCACCCCGGAGTTCACCGTCCGCCGGATGCGCCGCATGGAGCCGCGCATCACCGAGATCGTCGACGAGCACCTGGACCTGCTGGAACGGCACGGCAGCCCGGCGGACCTGGTGGCGCAGTACGCTCTGCCGATCCCGTCGCTGGTGATCTGCGAGCTGCTGGGCGTGCCGGTCGCCGACCGCGACGAGTTCCAGGAGCGCACCCGCAAGCAGCTCGACCTCACCGTCTCCGACCAGGACAAGGTCGAGCTCGGGCGCGAAGCGCAGGCCTACATGACCGCCCTGGTCGAGCGGGCCCGCCGCGATCCCGGCGACGACCTGATCGGGATGATGATCCGCGAGCACGACGAGCAACTCACCAACGCCGAGCTCATCGGCGTGGCGAACCTGCTGCTCGTCGCCGGCCACGAGACGACCTCCAACATGCTCGGACTGGGCACGCTGGCGCTGCTGCGCCACCCCGACCAGCTGGCGGCGGTGCGCGACGATCCCGAGTCGGTCCCGGGCGCGGTCGAGGAGCTGATGCGGTGGCTGAGCGTGGTCAACTCCGGTTCTCCCCGGCTGGCCACCCGCGACGTGGAGCTCGGCGGGGTGACGATCCGCCGCGGTGATCTGGTGTCGTTCAACCTCCCTGCCGCCAACCGGGATCCGGGCCTGGTGGCCGAGCCGGAGCGGTTCGACATCGCCCGCCCCGCCAGCCCGCATCTCGGGTTCGGGCACGGCATCCACCACTGCCTGGGTGCTCCGCTGGCGCGGATGGAGATGCGCATCGCGTTCCCGGCGCTGCTGCGGCGGTTCCCCACCCTGCGGCTCGCGGACGAGGAGATCGCGTGGGCCAGCGATCACGCCATCTACGGACTGAAGGAGCTCGCAGTCGCATGGTGAACACGCGCTTCCCCGGCTTCGGCACGCCGCGAAGCGAACGCTGGTCGATGAGCAGGCTCAACCCGCCGAGCCCGCTGTGGGGGTCCAACGGGATCACCTTCGGACCCGACGCGCGGCTCTACGTCGCGCAGTTCCTGGCCGGGCAGATCAGCGCCGTCGATGCGACCACGGGTGAGGTCGAGGTCGTCGTTCCAGCCGACGGCCCGGTGCAGGCACCGGACGACCTGGCCTTCGGCTCCGACGGTTCGATGTACATCGCCGACATCACCCCGCAGCGGGTGTGGCGCCGTTCCCCCGACGGCGAGTTCACGTTGCTGTCGGAGGAGATCCGCGTCCCCAACGGCATCACCTGCGTGGGCGACCGGCTTTTCGTCAACGAGATGCGGCCGGGCGGGCGCGTCGTGGAGCTGCTGCCGGACACCGGCGAGATCGTGGTGCTCGCCGAGGGTCTGGCGATGGGCAACGCGATGCAGCAAGGCCCGGACGGTTCGCTGTACTACCCGCACATGATGACCGGCCAGGTCTGGCGGGTCTCCCCGGACGGCGGCGCCCCGCAGGAGGTCGCCGATGACGTGCACGAGCCGGTGGCCGTGCGCTTCGACCACGACGGTGCGCTGGTGGTGCTGTCGCGGGGCCTGACCGGCGTCGTCACCCGCATCGACCCGGACACCGGACGCCGCAGCACCATCGAGACCGGTGTGGCGGGCATGGACAACGCGGCGTTCGACCGGGAGAACCGGATGCTCGTGTCCAGCTACGGCAGCGGTGGCGTGACCCAGGTCGACGCGCTGGGCACCCGCACGGTCGTCAGCCGGGGGCTGCACGGTCCGTTCGGCGTGGCCGCAGACGACGCGGGCCGGGTCTACGCGGGCGACCACTTCCGGCTCGCCGACGGAGATCTGGTCACCGGGGACCTCATCCAGCCGGTCGCAGGCGGCGCCTGCCACGGCGTCGCCGCAGGTGGCGGGCTGGTGCACATCACCTCGATGCACGGCGACGTGCGGACCTTCGACCCCACGACCCGCGAGGTCCGGATGCGCGTGAAGGACCTCGCCGAACCCACCGGCATCGCCATCACCGAAAACGGGCTGCTGGTCGCCGAAACCGGCGCCGGCCGGGTGATCCTCATCGACGAAGCCGACGCGGTGACCCCGATCGCCGAGCTCCCGCACCCGGTGGACGTCGCCCTCGACGGCGAAGGCCGCCACTACGCCTCGGACGACTCCCTCGGCGCGGTCGTCCGCATCGAGGACGGTTCGGTCGTGACCGTCGTGGACGGCCTGGACCAGCCGCAGGGCATCACCGTCCACGAGGACACCCTCTACGTCGTGGAAGTCGGCGCCAAACGACTCCTCGCCGTCTCCCCGACCACCGGGGAAACCCGAACCGAAGCCGAATCCCTCCCTGTCGGCCTGCCCCCGGGCATCCAGCGCGAGGACCCGACTCCCACCCTCTTCCCACCGGCACGACCCCGGGCGTTCGCCGGCCTCACCATCACTCCTGACGGCACCCTCCTCCTCGCGGCCAACGGAGAAGGAACGGTCCTCCACCTCACCCCGCACGAGCAGACCCCGCACCACTGCACCTGAGCAGCACTTTTCGAATTTCGCGCGAAATTCGACCGCCGAAGTTCGCATTGGAATTTGTGGGGGAATTAGAATAAACCCCACGGGAGCCCGCGGGCGTGCGTCACGCGAGGGGGAGGTGCGCGCAGGGGAAAAAGATAGGA